>NZ_JBHUYK010000013.1:102365-193117 GCF_042668615.1 Nocardia sp. NPDC057272
TTGTCGCTGGATCTGGAAGCCGATCTCGGTGTGGATTCGATCAAGCGGGTGCAGATCATGGGTGCGGTCGGTGAGCGTATCGACGGTGTGCCCGCTGTCGGTCCGGAGCAGGTCGCGGAGTTGCGGACGCTGAGCGACATCGTGGATTTCGTCGCCGCGTCGGTCGTTTCGGCACCTGGCGTAGCGCCCGCGACCGAATCGGTGGTCGACGCCGATGCGGTGTGGTCAGTGTTGGTGCAGGTCGTCTCCGAGAAGACGGGCTATCCGACGGAGATGCTGGCGTTGTCGCTGGATCTGGAAGCCGATCTCGGTGTGGATTCGATCAAGCGGGTGCAGATCATGGGTGCGGTCGGTGAGCGTATCGACGGTGTGCCCGCCGTAGGTCCCGAGCAGGTCGCCGAACTGCGGACCCTGAGCGACATCGTCGATTTCGTCGCCGGCTCCGCCGCTCCCGCCACCACCCCGGCTGCCCCCACGGTGGGTGGCGGTTCGGAAGCCGCCGGTGAACAAGAGCTTCAGCCGGGATCCGGCCAGGCCGGGATCGAGAACGATCCGGTGCTGCTGCGGATCGTGCCGGTCGAACTTCCCCCCATCGACCGCGTCGACCAGCCCTACGCGGCGGAGCGGACGGCCCTGATCGTCGACCACGGTGACAACGCCGCGGCGGCTCTCGCGACCGGCCTCGAACAGCAGGGGTGGACCGTGCGCACGGCCGCCGTCGCGGCCCGCGACGACGCCGGAGTAGCCGCATGGGACGGCGCCACCGTACAGGGGGCGATCGAGGCCGCGCTGAAAGATGTCGCGCGGCTGGATCTGTGCCTGACCGTGCTGCCCGCGGACAGCCAGTGGCTGGTGGGCGGTCATCGGCTCGCCGATACGATCCACACCGCCACGCTGGTGCACGACCGCCTGGTGGCGACCGCCGAAGCCGGGACGCGGGCGGCGTTCGTCACGCTCACCCGCATCGACGGGGTGCTCGGCCACCGAGGTGAACGAGCGGCTGCCGCCGCCGTTGTCGGCGGGGTCAGCGGTCTGGTGAAGACCCTCGCGCAGGAAGCGCCCGGAGTGTTCTGCCGGGCATTGGATCTCTCGCCGCTGCTGACCGACGAGGCACTGATCGTCTCCGTCCTCGCCGAACTCGACGACGCCGCGATCGACGCTCGCGAAGTCGGGGTCGACGCCGACCACACCCGCTGGACGCTGCGTCCGCAGGCGGTCGAAAGTTCCGCCTCGGCCACCGAACTCGCCCTCACCACCGACGATGTTCTCGTCGTCACCGGTGGCGCCCGGGGAGTGACCGCGCGGTGTGTTCGTGCACTGGCCGCCCGCACGCCGTGCGAGTTCCTCTTGCTCGGACGCACCGAACTCGAGGCCGAGCCGGAATGGGCGGCGGGCGTCGCCGATGACGCCCTCAAGGCCGCTGCCATCGCCGCTGTGCGTGCCGCGGGTGAGCAGCCGACACCGAAGCAGGTCGACCGCCTCACCCGCAACCTCCTGGCACAGCGTGAGATCCGCGCGACCGTCGATGCCGTGGCCGAGACCGGCGCACGGGTGCGCTACCTCGCGGTCGACATCACCGACGCCGAAGCCACCGAGCGGGCACTCGCACCGGACGCGGGCCGGATCACCGGCATCGTGCACGGGGCAGGCGCCCTCGCGGATTCCCTGCTCCCCGCCAAGACGGCCGACGACATCCGCCTCGTCCTCGCGACCAAGCTGGACGGGCTGTACAACGTGGTCACCGCCCTGCGCGAGGCCACGCTCGGGCACCTCATCCTGTTCGGGTCGGTGGCCGGGGTCTACGGCAATCCGGGTCAGGCCGACTACGCGGTCGCCAACGAAGCCCTCAACCGGGCGGCGGTGAGCTGGCGACGGCAGGGTCTGGCCGGACACGTCACCACCGTCAACTGGGGTGCGTGGGACGGCGGCATGGTGACTCCGCAGTTGCGCGAAGTCTTCCTCGCCCGCGGTGTCGCGCTGCTCGGGATGGACGCCGGAGCCCGGATGTTCGCCGAACAGTTCGCCCCCGGTCGCGCCGACGACGTGTCGGTGCTGGTCGGTCCCGCGGCACCGCTGGCCACGGCCGTGACCCTCACCCCGACCGGCCCTTTCGCTACGCACCGTGATCTCGCGCCGCTGGCCGGGGACGCGGTGATCGGCGATCATCGCGTCGGCAAGTTCCCGGTATTCCCGGCGGCCGCCGGACTCGGTTGGGCGATCAACGTGCTCGAGCGCGCGAACCCCGGCCTGCGGGTGGTGGAATGCACCGGCTTCGAGGTACTGCGGGGCATCGTCTACGACGGCAAGGACGAACGCTCCTACCGGCTCGAGGCGCAGGCGGGGACGGTCGTCGACGACCGTCTCAGCGTCACGGTCTGGATCCGTAGCGACGAACCGGGCAAGACACTGGCGCCGTCGCACTTCACCGGCACCTTCCTCCTCGCCGCTGAAACACGGCCCGCTCCCGTCGTTTCCGATTGGCCGGGCTACGCGATCGGTGTGGGACCGGAGAACGGGCTCGACGTCTACCGTGCCGCGGACCTGTTCCACGGGCCGCTGCTGCAGGGCGTGCGCCGCATTCTGGAACGAGCCGACCGCCGCCTCGTCGTCGAAGGCAAGCTCCCCGACGCCCGCATCGGCACCGGTAACTACGCGGGAGCACTGCACAGTCCGGTGCTGGCCGACGTCGCGATCCAGGCCGGCGCGTTGCTCGGTGTGTGGTTCATGAACTCGGCCTGCCTGCCGCTGTCGATCGGGCGCATCGAGTACTTCGCCCCCTTGCCGGACGACAGTTCGTTCGTGCTGGTGGTCGACGACCTGCGTGCCAACGCGACCGGCACCGAGGTCACCGTGACCGTCACGGCGTGTGATCCGAACGGCACTGTGCTGCAGCGCTACTCCGATCTCGCCGTGATCGCCACCCCGGAGATGACCGAGAAGTTCGCCGAGGCCGTGCGGTTACGCGAGCAGCGCGCGTGAGCATCGTCGATGTGAGGAATGGAGATCCGATGACCATCACACCACTGGACACCCTCGACTTCGACGGTGAGCCCTTCGACGTCCTGGCCTGGTCGCTGGCACTGGAGCCGGCCACCAGCCCCGCCCCCGCACCGTCATCCCCGCCGGCCACGGCACCGGAGGCCCCGTCGCCGAGCTCGGCGGTGCCCGCGGTGCGACACACCACCGCACCGGCACCTTCGGCCCCCGCACCGGCGGGCGACGTGCCTGTCGACCCCATTTCCGCCCTCCTGCACGAGGTCCGGTCCGAGCTGGTGACCGCGCACCTGTCGGCGATGGACGTGCAGACCGCATTGCAGCGGCGCGCCCTCGCAAGTCTCGGTCACGAGGAGCGCGTCGTCCGGACCGACACGGAAATCGCTCCCGTGTCGCCCAGCTGGGCGGAACAGTCCTTCGCGGTGATGGTCGACTACACGCCGGCAACCGGTCTCGCGGTCTCCGCGGCGCCCGGGCACCCGGTGGTCTTCGAGCTGCCTGCGCCCGCGACCACCATGAACGCCTTCAAGTTCCTCGCCCGCACGCCCATCACCACACTGAACGGCACCGACCTCGCCGCGCTGGGCAGGGGCGACATCGCCGCTGTCTTCGGTCCGGCCTACGACCAGGAAGGCGTCAACCCCGACATCCGGCTGACCGACGGCACCCACGGCGCCCTCACCGAGGTGCTCGAGATCGCCGGACGTGAAGGGCCATGGGCCAGAGGCCGATTGTGCGCCACCTGCCGCGTCGACGGCCCCGATCCGGTCACCGCGGCAACCGAGCTCACCTGGCAGGCCGCCCAGGTCTTCGCGGTGCGCGCGGGCTTGCAGCTGTGCCTGGCCGGGGCCCGATTCCAGGCGGGCGAACCCTTCGAGGTGACCGTGTCCGCGCCGATGACAGGCCCCGTCGAGCTGATCGCCGACGTGGTCCAGATCGACCTGCTCCCGCGTCCCTGGCTCCGGATCAACGCCGAGATCCGGTGTGCGGGTGAAGTAGTGGCGCGCGTGCACGGCCTCACCCTCGAGGTCGCGGAGGAACCGGGTCTGCCGATCGGTCCCGAGGCCGGCGGCGAGATTCCCCGATTCCTCGGCCGCCGCAACGCCTTCGGGCAGCGTGCGCTGCTCGGCGAATTCCACATGACCCACAGCGCCCGCGGTGACCTCGGCATCGCGCTCGGCCCCGAGTTCTCGGGCTACGCGGGTCGCAGGGCCACCCGCATGCCCAACCACGGACTCCAGCTCTGCGACCGGGTCATGGCCGTCGACGGACGACGCGGACAGCTCGACGCGGGCAGTTCGCACACCGAGTACGACTCGCCAGCCGACTCCTGGTACTACCTCGAGTCGGCCAACGCCTCCATGCCCAACGTTGTCTACATGGAGACCTCGCTGCAATCGGCGTTGCTGCTCGGCTACTTCCTCGGCGCCACCCTCACCTCGCCGGGGGAGGATTTCAGCCTGCGCAATCTCGACGGCTCCGCGACCGTACTGCGCGAGGTCGACCTGCGGGACAAGACGATTCAGCAGACCAGCAGGCTGATCGACACCACCGTCCTGGTCGGCGTCGTGTTGCAGACGTTCTCCTACGAACTCGCGGTGGACGGTGAACCGTTCTACGCGGGGGAGTCGCTGTTCGGGTTCTTCAACGCCCCGGCGCTGGCGAATCAGAACGGACTCGACAACGGCGAGTTCGTGCCGACGTGGCTCGACAGCCAGCAGCGCCGCCCCGCTGTCCGGGTGATCGACGTGGCGGCCAGGCGCGCCGCGGGCACCGGCATGCCGTGCGCGGTCGGGCACCTGGCGATGCTCGACAGCATCGAGACCGTCGACGGCGCGGGCACATTCGGGCTCGGCTACCTGCGTGCCACCCGCCCGGTCGCCGCCGACGACTGGTTCTTCGGCTACCACTTCTACCTCGACCCGGTGATGCCGGGATCGCTCGGGGTCGAGGCGGTGATCCAGGCGATGCAGGAGTGGACGGTCGACTCCGGCCTCGCCGCCGAGCTGGTCGCGCCGGAATTCGTGCTCCCGGTGGGAGTGTCGATGTCGTGGCGGTATCGCGGGCAGATCCTGGCGACCGACGAGCTGATGACCCTCGAGGTGCACATCAAGAGCGTCGAACGGCGCCCCGGCCGGATCCGGGTGATCGCCGACGCGAGCGTCTGGAAACCGAGTATGCGGATCTACGAACTCATCGATGTCGCCGTGGAGTTGCGCGATGCCGACGCCCAACCCTGGTGAAGCGCACGGGCATCCGGTGACGGACACCGCCGCCGTGCCGTCGTCGATTCGGTGGCTGCCGGTCCTGGTGCTCGCGCTCGGCGCGTTCTGCGCGGGCACCGACAACTACCTCGTCGCCGGGGTACTGGCACCGATGGCGGCCGACCTGCGGGTCTCCGTCGTCGGCGCCGGGTTGTTCGTCACCGGCTACTCGCTGGCCTACGCGCTCGGCGCACCCGTCGTGGTCACTGTGCTGCGGGTGCGCTCGCCACGGCACCTGCTGCTGGCCGCGATCGCGCTGTTCGCCGTCGTCAATCTGCTCGCCGCGGTGGCCTGGTCGCCCTGGGTGATGGCGGTGGCTCGCATCGCGGCCGGGTGCGTCGCGGGGATCTATGTGCCCCTGGCCGCCGCGGCGGCGGCCGGGATGGCCACGGCGGACCGTCGCGGACGGGCACTGGCGGTCATCCTGGGCGGCATCTCGATCGCCACCGTGGCCGGTGTGCCGCTCGGGGTGTGGGTCGCCGGGCTGTCGTCGTGGCGGATGGCGTTCGTCGCCGTCGCCGCGGTGGCGGTGATCACGACTGTCGGTGTGGCACTGACGGTTCCGGCGGGCGACACCACACCCCTGGTGTCGCTGCGTCAGCGACTCGCGCCCTTGCGGCACCCACCGGTGTGGTTGGGGCTCGCGGTGACGATCTCGGGCATGACCGCGGGATTGATGGTCTTCACCTATGTGGGCCCCATCTACGCCGAGGTCCCGGCCGTGGGAGCGGACTACGTCGGCGCGCTGATCATGGCGCACGGCGTCGGCGCGATCTTCGGCCTGTGGGGCGGGAGCGTGCTCGTCGACCGATTCGGCGCCCGGCCGGTCCTGCTCGGCGCGCTGACGATCTTCACCGCGAACCTCGCCTGGCAGCCGATCGCCGCGCACACCTTGGCGAGCACCGTCGCCTTCGTCACGATCTGGGGTGTGGTCGGCTGGGCCTTTCTGCCCGCGCAGCAACACAGCATGATCGCCGACGCCGCCCCCGAGCAGGCGCCGATGTTGTTATCGCTCAACGGCTCGGCGTTGTATCTCGGGGCTGCACTCGGCTCGTCGATCGGTGGAGCCGTCATCGCGGTCTTCGGCGCCGATCACCTCTGGATGTTCGCCACCGGCTTCGGCGCGCTGAGTGTCGCGCTGTCGCTGGTCCGTCATAAACAATTCCGATCCGACGATCGGCAATTGTCACACGCCGTCGCCGACCGCTGAAGCGATGGTTACGGTAATAATGTTGCGCCCGGTTTCTCTACCGCTGAGGTGAAGTGAACAAATGAATCCCGATCCGCGCAGAAAAACGATCAGCAGTCCCTATATTCATCGACTGCAACGACGCCATTTCCTGCTGTTCGATATTCTCCCGATCATCGGCACCGTCGTAGCCTTCGCCTTCCTGCTGGTCCGGCCCTTCGGTCTGCTGGAATTCGCCCTGCTCTTCGGGATGTGGCTGCTCACCGGACTCGGCGTGACCGTCGGCTACCACCGGCTGTTCACCCACCGCACGTTCAAGGCGGCGCCGTGGGTGACCTGGGTGCTCGCGATCCTCGGCTCGATGGCGGGCCAGGGCCCGGTCATCTCCTGGGTCGCGCTGCACCGGCGCCACCACGAGTACAGCGATCGCGAAGGCGACCCGCACTCACCCAACCTCGCCGGAGACGGCCTGCGCGGGGCCCTGCGCGGCCTGGCCCACTCGCATTTCTTGTGGATGCGCCGCCACGAGTACCCGAACGTGGTGCACTACGCACCCGATCTGATCAAGGACCGTGGCCTGGTCCGCATCGCCCGCCTCTACTACTACTGGGTGGCGCTCGGGCTGCTGATCCCGACGGTGATCGGCGGCCTGGTCTCGATGAGCTGGACCGGCGCGGTCGCCGGCCTGCTCTGGGGCGGACTGGTACGCATCTTCGTTCTCGAGCACATCGTGTGGGCGATCAATTCGTTCCTGCACATGTTCGGCACCCGCCGGTACGAATCCCGTGAGAACAGCCACAACGGCGGTGTTTTCGCCCTCGCGACACTGGGGGAGTCGTGGCACAACAATCACCACGCATTTCCCGAGTCGCCCTCTTTCGGGTTGGACTGGTATCGACTCGACCCCGGTTTCTGGCTTATTCGAACACTGTCGTTCTGTGGTCTCGCCTGGGACCTGAAAATGCCCTCCGCCGAACGCATGGCAGCCAAGCGAATCTAAGGAATTCTCACCATGGATACGAGTAAAGAAGCCATTGTCACCTGGTGCCAGGAATACCTCGCGAGTCTGCTCGAGGTACCGGCCGCCACCATCGACCCGGCCACCGATTTCGACCGCCTCGGCATCGACTCGGCCCTCGCCGTGGCGCTGCTGATCGAGGTCGAGGACCGCTACGGCGTCGATCTGGCGCCCGAGGACCTGTTCGACAACCCGAACCTCGACGCCGTCGCCGCCTACCTGCACGAGCAGAGCCGGCGGAGGGTGGGGTAGCGATGTCGGTGCATATCGAGCGGTCCGTCGCGGCCGCCGCAGCGATCCGTCACCACTACGACGCGGGTAACGACTTCTATCGCCTCTGGCTCGACGAGTCGTTGTCCTACTCCTGCGCCCTGCGCGAAAACCCCGATGACACATTGGAACTCGCCCAGGACCGCAAACTGCGATTCCACCTGGACGCGATCGACGCCGAGCACGCCGCCACCGTCCTCGACATCGGCTGCGGGTGGGGCGCGATCCTCGAACGGTTGGCCGGAGCCGGGGTGGCCAGGTCTGTCGGGCTGACACTGAGCCCCGAGCAGGCCGAGTTCGTCCGCGCGCGCGCCTGCCCGGGCGTCGAAGTGCGGACCGAGAACTGGCTGCACTACGAGCCGGACACCCGCTTCGACGGCATCATCTCGATCGGCGCGTTCGAACACTTCGCGACCCCCGACGATTCGCCGGAACAGAAGATCGGTGTGTACCGGGACTTCTTCACGCGGTGCCGTGACTGGCTCGAGCCCGACGGCACGCTGTCGCTGCAGACCATCGCCTACGCGAACATGTCCCGCGACCAGGCCAGCGCCTTCATGCAGCAGGAGATCTTTCCCGACGCCGACCTGCCGACCCTGGCCGAGATCACCGCCGCGGCCGAGGGACTGTTCGAGGTGCGCTCGATCAGCAACGGGCGCCTCGACTACGCCTGGACGTGTGAACAGTGGGCGCGCAGACTGCGGGCCCACCGCGCCGAAGCCGTCGAGATCGTCGGCGCCGACGTGGTCGCCCGCTACGAGCGCTATCTGAAGCTGTCGGCGCTCGGTTTCCGGATGGGCAAGATCGGCCTGCTGCGGCTGGTGCTGGCGCCCTACCGCACCGGATTCTTCACCGAGCGACGCGTGCGGTCGGCATGACCACGCACTCGCCCGATCCCGTCGCACCGACCAGGACCCGGGTTCGGTTCAATCCGTTCAGCGCCGAATTCCGGCACGACCCGTATCCGCTCTACCAGCAGTTGCGCGAGGCCGAGCCGGTGCACCGGACGCTCGGTATGTGGGTGCTCACCCGGCACGCCGAGGCGCGCGGCGTACTGCACGACCGCTCGTTCAGCGCCGGGCTGATCCCCAGTCTGGTGAGCAGGCAGGCCGAGCGGCTCGGGCACTGCAGCGTCGCGCAGATCGAACGCCTCGGGCGTAAGTCGTTGGTGTTCACCGACAATCCCGATCACGCGCGGTTGCGCGGGCTGGTGAACCGGGTGTTCACCGCCCGGTCGGTGGAATCGCTGCGACCGCTGGTGACCCGGGTCGCCGGCGATCTGATGGAGCGAGCCTGGCGCGACGGCGGCTTGGATGTCATCGCCGACCTGGCCGCGCCGCTGCCGGTCGCCGTGTTGTGCGAGTGGATGGATCTGCCCGAGGAACTGCGCGGCCGGGTCGGGCCGTGGACCCACGACATCCGATTCCTGCTCGAACCCGGAATGATGAAGGCCGGGGACTTCGAGCGCGTCTGCGCGGTGGTCGAGGAGTTCGCCGCCGCCATCGACGCCGTGCTGCCCGAACGGCGAGCCCGGCCGGGCACCGATCTGATCAGCCAGTTGCTCGCCGCGCGGACTGCGGGCGGGGATGTGCTGTCCGACGAGGAGCTGGTGTTCGTCTGCATCATGTGTTTCGTCGCGGGCAACGAGACCACCAAATCGCTGATCGGCAACGGAACGCTCGCCCTGCTGCGACACCCCGAGCAGGCCGCGCTGCTGCGCCGCGGACCGGAATCGGTCGAGGCGGCGGTCACCGAGGCGCTGCGCTACGACCCGCCGCTGCAATTGACCAAGCGCCTGGCCACCCGCGATATCCAGCTCGACGGAGCCAGGATCTCGGCAGGCGACCAGATCCTGGTGTGCCTCGGCGCGGCCAACCGCGACCCCGCCGTCTTCACCGGGCCCGACGAGTTCGACCTGACCCGCACCGGCGGTGGACATCTGGGCTTCGGCCACGGTATGCACGGGTGCCTCGGCGGACTTCTCGCCGAACTGCAGGCACAGGTCGCCTTCGAGTACCTGTTCGTCCGTTCCGAACACCTGGAACAACGACCGGCCGAACTCGAGTGGCAAGACCACAGTTTCATCGTGCGCGGCCTGAAGAGCCTTCCCGTCGACGTGCGGCGGGCGCCATGACCGGCACCGGACTGGTCAAATCGTGGTTGCGCAGCGACACCGCGCCCGCCGCGGTGCGGCTGGTGTGCATCCCGCACGCGGGCGCCGGGGCGTCGTCGTTCAACCGCTGGCCAGACCTGTTCGGGCCCGAGATCGGGGTGGTCCGCGTCCAGCTCCCCGGCCGCGAGGACGTCGCGCAGCAGCCGCCGCTGCACCGGGTCGGCGAGGCGGTCGACGAATTGGTCGGCCAGATAACCCAATCGGCGGAAACGCCGGTGGCGATCTACGGCCACAGCATGGGCGCGCTGATCGCCTATGAACTGGCCCGTGCGCTGACCCTCGCGGATCGGCCACCGATCCACCTGTTCGTCTCCGGTCGCCGCGCACCGCACCTGGCGGCGAGTCGCGCGGTCCTGCATCGCCTGCCCGACAACGACTTCGCCGACGCGATGGCGGCGATGGGAGCGTGGGGCGCGGCGGGCCGCAGCGCGAGCTTCCTGCGGTACGCGCTACCGCTGACGCGGGCGGATCTGGAGTTGTCGGAGGAGTACAGCCACCGGCCGCACCCCCGGCTCGCCTGCCCGATCACGACGTTCTACGGCACCGAGGACCCGATCGCCGATCCCGAAGAAGTGTGGGCGTGGGGCACGGTGACCGACGGCCCGTTCGCCACGCACGAGTTCACCGGTGATCACCTGTTCCACCATCGACATCGCGCGGCTATCGCGGCGATCATGACCGCCGCCCTGACCTGAGGACCGACGTGCAGCTATTACCCGACATCCTCGCGCGTCGCGCCGTCGACGAGCCGGACCGCATCGCCTACATCTTCCTCGACGACAACGGTGCCGAGCACACCACCACGACCTATCGCGAACTCCACGACCAGGCGATGGCGGTGGCGCGACTGCTGCGCGCGCGGTGCGAACCGGGCGACCGTGCCCTGCTGGTCTTCCCGCAGTGCGTCGAATTCATCACCGCCTACTTCGGCTGCCTCTACGCGAATATCGTCGCCGTGCCGGTGAATCCGCCGCGGCGCGGCAAGGTTCAGGACGCGACCCGCGCCATCGTCGCCGACTGCGCCCCCACCGCCGTGCTGTCGATCGGGGAGGTGCTCGAGCCCCTGCGATCGGTGCTCGAGCCGCTCTGTACCGCACGGCAGTGGCTGGCCGTCGACGAATTGCCCACGGCGGAAACCGCTTTCACGCCGATGGCGGTGGATCCGGATTCGGTGGCGTTCCTGCAATACACCTCCGGGTCGACCTCAGCGCCCAAGGGCGTGATGGTGACGCATCGAAATCTCGTGGCCAACGAGGAGATGATCCGGCACAGTTTCGGCCACGACCGCGACTCGACCGTCGTCGGCTGGGCGCCGTTCTTCCACGATCAGGGCCTGATCGGCAATGTGCTGCAACCGGTGTACGTCGGCGCGACCTGTATCCAGATGTCGCCGACCACCTTCATCCGACGCCCCCTGCGGTGGCTCGAGGCCATCTCGCGCTATCGCGCGCACACCAGTGGCGGCCCGAACTTCGCCTTCGACGCCTGTGTCGCGCGCGCGGCGGCGGGCGAACTGCCCGATCTGGACCTGAGTTCCTGGAAGGTCGCCTTCAACGGCGCCGAGCCGATCCGGGCGGAGACCCTGGACAGATTCGCGAAAACCTTTGCCCCGCTGGGGTTCAGCGCCCAATCGGTGTTCCCCTGCTACGGGCTGGCAGAGGCCACGTTGCTCGTCTCGGCGAGCGGGAAGGGACGCGGTCCGCGGTTGCTGGACGCCGACATCGACGCGCTCGCCGATCGACGCTACGTCGCGGCCGCGGTGGATCAGGGTCGCACGCTCGTCGGTTCGGGAGTGGTACTGCCGGGTGAGGCACTGCGCATCGTCGACCCGGAGACGGGCGAGCTCTGCGCGCCGGATCGGGCAGGGGAGATCTGGGTGGCGGGTGACCATGTGGCCCAGGGCTATCGGGGCCTGCCCGAGGCGACCGCCGCGACCTTCCAGGCTCGCCTCGCCGACGATGCCGAGCGCGCCTACCTGCGCACGGGCGACCTCGGCCTGGTCGTCGACGGGGAACTGTACGTGGTGGGCCGGCTCAAGGACATGATCATCATCCGGGGCCGCAACTACTACCCGCACGACATCGAGCACACCGTGGCGCGCGCGCACCCGGCGCTACGACCCGGCAGTGGCGCGGCGTTCGCGGTGCCGGGACGCGACGGCGAGAAACTGGTCGTCGTCCAGGAACTCGAGCGCGATGCCGATGCCGATGCCGACGACATCGTGGGCGCCATCCGGGCAGCGGTGACGCAGGAGCACGAACTCGCCGTGGCGGACGTGGTGCTCGCCGCGCCGAACACCGTGCAGAAGACGAGCAGCGGAAAGATCATGCGAGCAGCGGCAAGAAAGCGATACCTGGAATGAGCACCGAGACCTTCGTCTTCGATCCCGCCGCACCGGGATTCGCCGACGACCCCTATCCGCACTACGCCCAGCTGCGCGCCGCCGGACCCGCGCAGCAACATCCGCTCGGATTCTGGATCATCTCCCGGCACGCCGACGTGGCCGCGCTGCAGCGCTCGCCGCACTCCGTCGACGAGCAGCACCTGCGGCATCTGCCCGCGTGGAAGAGCGGCAGCACCGAGGTCCGCAAGGAGAGCCGGGTGATGGGCGGGCTGTCGATGCTGGACCAGGATCCGCCCGACCACACCCGCCTGCGGCGGCTGGTGTCGAAAGCCTTCACACCCCGGTCCATCGAATCGTTGCAGCCCCGCGTCGAGGAACTCGTCGAGGAAGCGCTGGCCCGGATCGCCGCGGCGGGCACGGCGGATGTCATTGCCGAACTGGCCTTTCCGCTGCCGTTCACCATCATCTCGGAGATGCTCGGGATCCCCGTCGGCGAACACACCCGGCTGCGCGAGCTGACCGAAATCGTCGTGCTGGTGTTCGAGCCGTTCGCGAGCGCCGAGACCCAGGACCGAATCAGGGCCGCCAACCAGGAACTGTTCGGGATGGTCCGTGAACTGATCCGCTGGAAGCGCGCCGCCCCCGGCGACGACCTGCTCACCGCGCTGATCAGCGCCGAGGACAACGGCGACATGCTCAGCGAGGACGAGCTGATCTCGCAGGTGATGTTCCTCTACATCGCCGGCCACGAGACCACGGTGACCCACCTCGGCAGCGGAATCCTGTCGCTGCTGCGGCATCCGGACCAGGCACGGCGGCTGCGGACCGAGCCGGACCTGGCGGCCGGCGCCGTCGACGAACTGATGCGTTTCGACACCCCGGTGCACCTGATGCGCCGGATCACCCTCGCGCCGTTGCGCGTCGGCGAGCACGAGATCCCGGCGGGCAGCTGGGTGATCGGCGCACTGGCCGCCGCCAACCGGGACCCGGAATTCTGGGGCGCCGACGCCGACGACCTGCGCCTGGACCGGCCGAACGCGCACCAGAACGTCTCGCTCGGCGCGGGCATCCACCACTGCCTCGGCGCCGCCCTGGTCCGGATGGAGGCGCGGATCGTGTTCCCGCGCTTCGTGGCCCGCTTTCCCGAGGCCGCGGTGGTCGACCAGACCTGGAACGGCCGGATCAACCTGCGAGGCCTCGCGACACTGACGGTCGCGGTGTAGCGCTCAGCTCGGCTGTTCGGCGGGCACCGAGAACCGCATGCCGGGTCGGCTCAGGTGCACGGGCCCATCGAACTCCGCCGACACGTCGTCGCATCGAGCCCGCTGCCATTGCGGCTGTGCCGAGCCGAGATGGGTCAGCACCACCGAGCGCGCACCCGCGGCCGCGGCGGCCCGGCCGACCTCGGTGGCGCACAGATGGCCGTGAGCTGTGTGATCCGGCTCGGCGAGGGTGGACTCGGCGAGAAAGATGTCGACATCGGCGGCGAGCGCGACCAGGTTGTCGTTCCAGCCGGTGTCGCCGGTGAACGCGATACTGCCGGTGGGACTTTCGATCCGGATCCCGCAGGCGGGTTCGGTGTGCACCATGGGCACCAGCTCGATGCTGCAGTCGGTGAGCGTCTGCGTTGCGCCGCGCTCGTATTCGATGACCTCGTAGGCCAGGTCGAACGCCCGATTCAGGTCGGGAAAGGTCTTCACCGGGAACAGCGCGGCGAGCTGATCCAGCCTCGCGCGAGCGCCTTTCGGCACGAACAGCTTGATCCGGCGGTCCGGGGCGCCGGGGGCTCTGCGCATCGCCTGCTTGCCGATGGGCAGCACGTCGTAGCAGTGATCCAGATGCAGGTGGCTGATCACCACCGCGTCGAGCAGGCTCGCGTGCAGGTAGTTGCCGAGCATCACCGCGATGCCGGGACCACAGTCGAGCAGAATTCTCGACTGGCCGGTTTCGACCAGATAGCCCGAACTGGCTGCGCCGTCGGCGGGCATACCGGCTCGGTTTCCGACGATTGTCAGGTGCATGCGACATACCTTTCGACACGGAAGTTTTCGTGCCGACGGTATCGATGAGAACAGCTGCCGCCGACTCGTATCGAATATTTCGATCCGTCCATCGCATTTCGCGATCGAATCGGCATATGAAGTGTTCTGACCTGCGCAAATAGTCGGAAGCTCGTTCGGGGAGAGCGGATTTCGGAATTGCGGGTGCTCGGCACCGAATACCGTTGATCAACGTTCGGCAGCAGGTGCTGCGGAAATTGAGAACGGGGATTGTGATGACCAACGGTGTGAGTTCTGCGATGGGCCGGGAATTGCCGCTGCGCGGTGCGGTGAACGCGCGCGATCTGGGTGGATTGCGCACAGTGGACGGGCGGCAGGTGCGTCGCCTGCGGGTGTTTCGGTCGGATCTGCTCACCCGGCTGGATGCCGGGGACGTGTCGTTTCTGCTCACCGACTGCGGCCTTCGCACGGTCGTCGACCTGCGCGCGCCGGACGAGATCGTCACGGACGGAACGGGTGCGGTGGTCGACGCCGTCGCCGACTACCGGAACCTGCACGTCTACGGCGCGGACCGGGTGCGGCTCGACCTCACCGAGGTCTCGCCCGACGGGAGCATGTTCGATCGGTACTGCGAATACCTCGAGCACAGCAGCGAGAACATCGCCGCCGTGCTGCGTCTGCTCTCGGTTCCGGGGCAGCTGCCCGCGCTGATCCACTGCGCCGCGGGCAAGGACCGGACCGGGGTGGTGATCGCCCTGCTGCTCGCGGTCGCCGGGGTACGCGCGGACGACATCATCGCCGACTACGCCGCGACCACCCCGAACATCGCCGCACTGCGGGCTCGCGACGGCCGGCCTGCCCGACCGGATGACGCGGCCGATCGGCTCCCCGCCTGGGTGTTCGCCGCCGACGCGATCACCATGCGCCAGTTCCTGACCCACCTGGACACCGAGCACGGTGGCCCCACCGCGTGGGCGACCCGTGCCGGTCTCGACCAGGCGACGCAACGGCAGCTGGCCGAGAACCTGCTCTGTGACTGAGGTCACAGAACGACGGCGATTCCGTCCCATTCTTCCCAGAACGTTTTCTAATGCTTGGGAACTTCTTTACTATTAACCCGACTCTGTGTCTGGGGTCCGATCTCTTCGAGCAGTGCTGCAGATCCGCCGTTCGCTCGCAGCTCAGCATCAATTGCCAGTGCATGTTCGACCGATGAACCGGGAGCTCACCCGCCCCGGCGAAGGAGAATGATGACCGACAATGATCCGGGCACCACTACGACCACTACCACCGCGACGGCGCGTCCGATGTCGTGCGCGTCACTGAAATCGGTTCTCCAGCAAGACCTTCCGGCGTCACTGGTGGTCTTCCTGGTGGCCCTGCCGCTGTCGCTCGGCGTCGCACTGGCCTCCGGCGCACCGGTCGTCGCCGGGCTCATCGCCGCCGCTGTCGGCGGGGTGGTCGCCGGGTTGCTCGGCGGCTCGAAGGTTCAGGTCAGCGGGCCGACCGCGAGTCTCGCCGTCGTCGTGGCGGGAGCGGTCCAGCAATTCGGCTGGGCCGCTATGTGTTTCATCACTGTCGGCGCTGGTGTACTACAGATTCTGTTCGGGCTCAGTCGGATCGCGCGCGCCGCGCTGGGAATCGCGCCGGTCGTGGTGCACGCGATGCTCGCCGGCATCGGAGTGGTGATCGCGCTGCAGCAGGTCCACGTCCTGCTCGGCGGCGCGACGGTCAGCTCGCCGTGGGCGAGCATCGTCGCGCTCCCGCATCAGGTGATGTCGGTGCAGAAGGGTGACCTGTTCGTCGGGTTGCTCGTGATCGCCGTGCTGATCGGATGGCAGTATCTGCCGCGCCGGGTACGGGTGGTGCCCGGCCCGCTCGTCGCGGTGGTGGTGGCGACGGTGGTCTCGCTGGTGCTGCCGGTGACGGTGGAACGGGTGCGCCTCGACGGCTCGCTGCTCGACGGCATCGGGTTGCCCGCGCTGCCGCACGGCGGGTGGCTGCCGATCGCGCTCACCATGCTCACCATCGCCCTCATCGCCAGTGTGGAGACGCTGCTCTCGGCTGTCGCGGTCGACAAATTGCGCCCCGATCAGCGCACCGACTTCGACCGGGAACTGCTCGGTCAGGGTGCGGCGAACATGGTCTCCGGCGTGCTGGGCGGCCTGCCGATCGCCGCGGTCATCGTGCGCAGCATCACCAACGCCAACGCGGGCGCCCGCAGCAGGGCGGCCACCGTGCTGCACGGTGGCTGGATCCTGGTGTTCGCGATCGTGCTGGTCGGCCTGGTCCGCCAGATTCCGACAGCGGCGCTGGCCGGGCTGCTGGTGCTGATCGGGGTGCAGCTGGTGAAGCTGGCGCACATCAAGCGTGCCCGCCGCACCGGCGACATCTACGTCTACCTGGTCACCGTCATCGCCGTGGTGGCGCTGAACCTGTTGCAGGGCATGGTGGTCGGACTTCTCGCCTCGTTCGCGCTGCTGCTGTGGCGGGTCGTGAAGTTCACCATCGTCGCGGCGCCGCGCGCCGACGGGACCTGGCTGGTGCGCATCGCGGGCACCTGCACCTTCCTGGCCGCGCCCCGGCTCACGTCCGAACTGGCGAAGGTGCCGGCGGGTGTGGACGTGACCGTCGAACTGAGCGTGGACTTCCTCGACCACGCGGCGTGCGAGTTGCTTTCGGAGTGGGCCGACGCCCGTGAATCCGGCGGCGGCACAGTCGACTTCGTCGAGCTCGGGGCCGCGAGGATGGCCCGCACCCACGACGGGCCCCCCGAACACGGCCATGCGCGGAAAGCGGTCGACGAGGCGATCCGGCCGTGGCGGCGCAGCGGCGGCGTCGACCCGATCGCCGCGGGCATCGCGGCCTACCATCGCCAGCACGCGCACCTGATGCGCCCGCACCTGGACGGGCTGCGGCACCGGCCCGATGCCGACACCTTCTTCCTGACCTGCGCCGACGCCCGCATCGTGCCCAACGTGATCACCAGCAGTGGTCCCGGCGACCTGTTCACGGTGCGCAATGTCGGCAATCTGGTGCCGGTCGGCGGCTCCGACGTCTCGGTGGAAGCGGCACTGATCTACGCGCTCGACAAGCTCGACGTGCGCTCGGTGGTGGTGTGCGGCCACAGTGGCTGCGGGGCGATGGAAGCGCTGTACCGCCAGGTGCAGGCCGGGCCGGGACTCGACGACTGGCTGGCCCATGCCGAGCCAACGCTGGCGGCGTTCCACGCCGGTCACCCCGTTGCCGAGGCTGCCAGGCTGGCGGGCTTCGGTTCGGTCGACCAGCTCGGCATGGTGAACGTGGCCCGGCAGGTGCAGACCCTGATCGACTATCCGGCGGTGCGCAGTGGCATCCAGGAGCGCGGGGTCGCGGTGTCGGGGCTGTTCTTCGACCTGGCGACCGCGCGGGTCATCGAGATCACCGCCGACGGGATCGCCGACTTCGACGAGGCCCGTCGCGCCGCCGCCGAACCGGTGTAGAGCGGGATAGTTGTGGGTCACACCACACCCTGCCTGCCGTTATGGCGAGACCCACTATTTGTGCGGCACACTGGCTTTGCCAATTCTTTACTAATAGGTTGGATTCATTCGTACCCGGTTCGCCGTCGCACCGGCATCTGTCAATGCTCCAGCCCCTTTGCTTCACCGTCCTCGTGATGATCGGCCTCGGCCCAGCGCCGGGAGCCGGCGAAGGAGAGTTATGTCTGTCGAGAACGACCTCGCCCCGCCTGCCGCGGAGGGTTCGTCGAACGAGTCGTCCCGTCCCGCGTGGCAACAGACGCTGCTGCGTCACGATCTACCCGCCTCCATCGTAGTTTTCCTGGTGGCACTGCCACTTTCGCTCGGCATCGCGGTCGCCTCGGGCGCGCCGATCGCCGCCGGTCTCGTCGCCGCCGTGATCGGCGGCGTGGTCGCGGGCCTGCTCGGCGGCTCGGTCCTGCAGGTCAGCGGCCCCGCCGCGGGTCTGACCGTGGTCGTCGCCGAGTCCATCGCGCAATTCGGTTGGCGCGTCACCTGTTTCATCGTCGTCGCCGCGGGCGTGCTGCAGATCGTGTTCGGGCTCAGCCGGATCGCGCGGGCCGCGCTCGCCGTCGCCCCCGTGGTGGTCCACGCCATGCTGGCCGGCATCGGCATCACCATCGCCTTGCAGCAGATCCACGTGCTGCTCGGCGGTTCCTCGCACAGCACCGCGCTGCGCAATCTGATCGAACTCCCCGGACAGCTGCTCTCGCTGCACGGTAGTGACGCGCTCGTCGGCGCCGTGGTGATCGCGGTGATGCTCGGCTGGAAGTACGTCCCGCCGAAGCTGCGGGCGGTGCCGGGCCCGCTGGTCGCGGTGCTGGTGGGCACGGTGCTCTCGCTCGGCCTGCCCGAGGTCGAGCGCATCGCCCTGAGCGGGTCGGTCTTCGACGCGCTCGGCCTGCCGGAACTGCCCTCGGGCAACTGGTCCGCCGTCGCCATGATGGTGCTGACCATCGCGTTGATCGCCAGCGTGGAGAGCCTGCTCTCGGCCGTCGCGGTCGACAAGATGCACACCGGTCCGCGCACCGGTTTCGATCGGGAACTCATCGGCCAGGGCACGGCGAACGTCGTCTCGGGCCTGGTCGGTGGCCTGCCGATCACCGGTGTGATCGTGCGCAGCGCCACCAATGTGCAGGCCGGCGCGCGCACGAGGGCCTCGACCGTGCTGCACGGACTCTGGATTCTGCTGTTCTCCGTGGCGCTGGTCGGCCTGGTGGAGCAGATCCCCAAGGCCGCGCTGGCGGGTCTGCTCATCGTCATCGGCATGCAGCTGGTGAAACTGGCCCACATCCGGTTGGCCCGGCGCACCGGTGACCTGCTGGTCTATGTGGTGACCGTGCTCGGCGTGGTGTTCACCAACCTGCTCGAAGGCGTGGTCATCGGCCTCGCCCTGGCGTTCGGGCTGCTGCTGTGGCGGGTCGTGCGCGTGCAGGTGGCGGCGACCCCGATGCCCGACGGCCGCTGGCAGGTCCACATCGACGGCTCGTGCACCTTCCTCGCCTTGCCGAAACTGTCGGGGGAGCTGGCGAAGGTGCCCGCGGGCGCCGATGTGACCGTCGAGATGACCGTCGACTTCCTCGATCACGCCGCGTTCGAGGCGATCGAGGAGTGGCAGCGTCAGCAGGAAAGCGGCGGTGGCCGTGTCGATTTCGTCGAGATCGGCAGTGCGCGGATGGCCGATACCCCGGCCGCGCCGCCGATCCGCGGATTCGGGCGCGCCGCCATCGACGACATGCTGCGCCCGTGGCGGCACCAGAAGTCCGGCGGCGACGCGGTGACCGCGGGTGTCGCGGCCTATCACCGTGGCCACGCGCACGTCGTGCGACCGCATCTGGACGGGCTGCACGACAGTCAGGACCCGGACTCGTTCTTCCTGACCTGCTCGGATTCGCGGATCGTGCCCAACGTGATCACCAACAGCGGTCCCGGCGACCTGTTCACCGTGCGCAATGTGGGCAATCTGGTCCCGGTCAGCGGTGACGATTCCGTCGAAGCGGCACTGAGTTTCGCGTTGGACAGCCTCGCGGTGCGCTCGGTGGTGGTGTGTGGGCACTCCTCGTGCGGTGCGATGAAGGCGGTGCACTCCGCCGCCGCCACCGAGGGCGGCCTGAGCTCCTGGTTGCGCCACGCCGAGCCGACGGTGGAGCGGTTCCTCGCGGGCCATCCCGTGGCCGCCGCGGCCAAGGCGGCCGGGTACGACGAGGTGGACCAGCTGAGCATGGTCAATGTCGCCGTGCAGCTCGAGACCCTGGGACGTAATCCGGCGGTGCGCCGGGCGGTGACCGAGCGCGGACTGGCGGTGTCGGGGCTGTTCTTCGACATCGCGACCTCGCGGGTGCTCGAGGTGACGCTCGACGGGGTCAGCGCGATCGACGATCACGCCGTACTCGCCGTCACCGGTTGACGACACCGCGACCGGTGGGCGGTCGGACTCGTAGTCTGGAAATCATGACCAGCGATCCGACCGCCGCCGAGCGTGTCACCGACGGCCCCGACTCCGCGGACGAGGAGTCCACGGCCGAGCCGGGGCGGTGGGACGGGTTGAAGGAACGCGGGCGCGCCTTCCGGGCTCACATCGCCCAGCGCCCTACCCTCAACCTCGGCTACCGCATCGTCGTCGGCGTGGTCGGTGGACTGGTCCTGCTCGTCGGGATCGTCACGATCCCGTACCCCGGACCCGGCTGGGCGCTGGTGTTCGCGGGATTCGGCATCCTGGCCACCGAGTTCGTGTGGGCCCACCACACCCTGACCTGGGTGCGCGGCAAGTACCGGATCGTCATGGACTGGTACACCTCGCGCGGTTGGTTCATCAAGGTGCTCGGCGCGGTGGGCACCTTCGCCCTCGTCCTCGTGACGTTGTGGCTGCTCGGTACGTTTTCGATGGTCGCAGGGTGGATCGGAGTCGATTGGCCATGGTTACACAGTCCCCTGATGTCGTGAGCACGGTTCCCGGCCACGTCCTCACCGACCCCGCCTGGATCGCGGCGCGGATCGACGCGTTGAGCCGTGCCTGGGGCACCGATGTTCCCCGGGTCGCGGGCACCCTGTGGTGGTGCATGGTCGCCTCGACACTGGTCGAGCAGATCGCTGTCGCCTACGCGGCGGGCACACCCGCCCCGGTCGCCGCCCTCGGCGAATTCGACTGTGTGGTCCGGCCCGACGGTGGTGTCGAACATGCGCAGTTCCACCGGGTGCCGGTCGATGCCACCGGCCGTTCCGTGCGCTCGGATGTCGGTGGCGAGACCGGTGCGGCAGCGGCCGACGAGGTCGCCGCTGCCTTGCGTGACACCCTGACCGCCGTGATCTCCCAGGTCGCGGCGGTGTCGGGGGCCGGGATTCCGGCGCTGTGGGCGGTTGTCGCCGATGCCATCGGCAACCGGGCGCTGGACGCGGGCTCCCCGGACGCGGCGACCAGGCTGGCCGCAGACGTGGGCGCGCGCCTGCCCGCACCGCGGTTCGTCACCGTCGCGGGCCGCACCTTCGTCCGCCGCGCCTCGTGCTGCCTGGTCTACGAGGCGCCCGGCCGCGAGATGTGCACGAGCTGCCCGAAACGCTCGCCCGCCGACCGCGCGCAGCTGCTGGCACGTCTCTGAGCGCTCGGCGGTTTACCACTGATCTGGTCAGCACAGGGGTAACTCGTGGGGTTCGGGGCGACCCGGCCCGGCCCTGACCATCGGCCGCCTGCCAAGATCAACACGCACCTGAGCCCGGCCGAGATTCCCGGGGAGGCGGGCTGCCCCACGCACGCTCCCGATAGCATGGGCGGGCGCAGGAAGGACCCTGCGAGAACTGCCGGATCGACCCGGCACCGAAGTCAAGGAGAGCATCCCCGTGACCACCTCTGCACCCATCAGTCCAGTCGCCCTCGTTCGAGTGCCGGCCGGGACTACGGCGGGCGCGGCGGTACGGGACGCGGGTTTGCCCACCAAGGGCCCCGACACCGTCGTGGTCGTGCGTGATGTCGACGGCGCGCTCAAGGATCTGTCCTGGATTCCGGAGGAGGACGCCGACGTCGAGCCGGTCCCCGCGAACAGCGAGGACGGGCGCAGCGTGATCCGGCACTCCGCCGCACACGTGCTGGCCCAGGCGGTGCAGCAGGAGTTCCCCGACGCGAAACTCGGGATCGGCCCGCCGATCAAGGACGGCTTCTACTACGACTTCCAGGTCGACAAGCCCTTCACCCCCGAGGATCTGGCCAAGCTGGAATCGCGGATGAAGAAGATCATCAAAGGCGCGCAACGCTTTTCGCGGCGCGTCGTGGAGATCGACGACGCCCGCGTCGAATTGGCGAACGAGCCGTTCAAGCTCGAGCTGATCAGTGACAAGTCCGGCATCGACGATCCCGAGATCATGGAGGTCGGCGGCAACGAGCTGACCATCTACGACAACCTCGACCCGCGCACCGGCGAGAAGCTGTGGGGCGATCTGTGCCGCGGCCCGCACATCCCCACCACCAAGTTCATCCCCGCGTTCAAGCTCACCCGCTCCTCGGCCGCCTACTGGCGTGGCGACCAGGACCGCGAGGACCTGCAGCGCGTGTACGGCACCGCGTGGGAATCCACCGAGGCGATGGACACCTACCTGGAGCTGCTGGCCGAGGCCGAGCGCCGTGATCACCGCAAGCTGGGCCTCGAGCTGGACCTGTTCTCGTTCCCCGACGCGCTCGGTTCGGGTCTGCCGGTGTTCCACCCCAAGGGCGGCATCATCCGCAAGGAGATGGAGGAGTACTCGCGTCAGCGCCACGTCGACGCGGGCTACGAGTTCGTCAACACCCCCCATCTCACCAAGGGGCATCTGTACGAGATCTCGGGCCATCTCGACTGGTACAAGGACGGCATGTTCCCGGCCATGCACCTCGACGCCGAGCTCAACGAGGACGGCACCGTCCGCAAGCCCGGCCAGGACTACTACGTCAAGCCGATGAACTGCCCGATGCACAACCTGATCTTCGGCGCGCGCGGTCGTTCCTACCGCGAGCTGCCGCTGCGGATGTTCGAGTTCGGTTCGGTGTACCGCTACGAGAAGTCCGGCGTGATCCACGGCCTGACCCGCGTGCGTGGCATGACCCAGGACGACGCGCACATCTACTGCACCAAAGAGCAGATGCACGCCGAGCTCACCAGCACCCTGCAGTTCGTCCTCGGCCTGCTGAAGGACTACGGTCTCGACGACTTCTACCTCGAGCTGTCCACCAAGGACCCGAAGAAGTACGTGGGCTCGGACGAGCTCTGGGCCGAGGCCACCGAAACCCTCGAGAAGGTCGCCGAGGCTTCCGGGCTCGACCTGGTGCCCGACCCCGGCGGCGCCGCGTTCTACGGCCCGAAGATCTCCGTGCAGGTCAAGGACGCGCTGGGCCGCACCTGGCAGATGTCGACCGTGCAGCTCGACTTCAACCTGCCCGATCGATTCGACCTCGAGTACACCGCCTCCGACGGCACCAAGCAGCGTCCGGTGATGATCCACCGCGCCCTGTTCGGCTCGATCGAACGCTTCTTCGGCGTCCTCACCGAGCACTACGCCGGTGCCTTCCCCGCCTGGCTCTCGCCGGTGCAGGTCGTCGGCATCCCGGTGGCGGAAAACTTCGCCCCGCACCTGGATTCGGTGATCGAGCGGCTGCGCGACGCCGGCGTGCGGGCCCAGGTGGACCGCAGCGACGACCGGATGCAGAAGAAGATCTTCAACCAGACCGCGCAGAAGGTGCCGTTCATGCTGCTGGCGGGCGCGCGCGACGTGGAAGCGGGCGCGGTGAGCTTCCGGTTCCGCGACGGCACCCAGGTCAACGGCGTGCCGGTCGCCGACGCGATCGCCACCATCACCACCTGGGTCGCCCACCGCGTGAACGACTCACCCACCGCCGAGGGGTTCGAGGTCGTCTCCGCGGCGGTTCAGGCATGAGCGAGAACCTCGCCCCCGAGGCCGGCTCGATCGTCGACGCCGGGGCCGGCCAGCCCGACCGCCTGCAACGGTTGTGGACCCCGTACCGGATGTCCTACATCACCGGCGAGGTCAAGCCCAAGGACGCGACCGGGCATCCGTTCACCGATATCCCCAAGATGTCGGACGAGGACGGCCTGATCATCGCCCGCGGCGAGAATGTCTACGCCGTGCTCAACTTGTACCCGTACAACCCAGGGCACATGATGGTGGTGCCTTACCGCCGGGTAGCCGACCTGGAGGACCTCACGACCGCCGAGAGCGCGGAACTGATGGCCTTCACGCAGCGGGCCATCCGCGTGATGAAGCAGGTCTCGCGGCCTGCCGGATTCAACGTGGGTCTCAATCTCGGTGGTGTGGCCGGTGGTTCGCTCGCCGACCACCTGCACCAGCACATCGTGCCGCGCTGGGGCGGGGATGCGAACTTCATCACCGTGGTCGGCGGGGTGAAGGTGATGCCTCAGTTGTTGCGCGACACGCGGCAGCTGCTGGCGGAGGCGTGGGAGGAATAAAGACCGTGCTCAGCTTCTTCGGCCGCCAGACGTTTGCGAAAGCGACTGCGCCGCTGGGCAAAGCGCTCGTCGGGACGGGGCTCACCCCGGACGCGATGACCCTGATCGGCACCACCGCGACGATCGCCGCCGCGGTGACGCTGTTCCCCTCCGGACACCTGTTCTGGGGAACGATGGTCATCTGGCTGTTCGTCATGTTCGACATGCTCGACGGTGCGATGGCGCGCGCCCGCGGCGGCGGCACGAAGTACGGCGCCGTCCTCGATGCCACCTGTGACCGGGTGGCCGACGGCGCGATCTTCGGCGGGCTCGCCTGGTGGGCCGTCTATCACGAGCACAGCCGGCACCTGTTCGCGCTGACCTTGATCGTGCTGGTCACCTCACAGGTGATCTCCTACGCCAAGGCGCGTGCCGAGGCCAGTGGCCTGTCCGCCGACGGTGGGCTCATCGAGCGCCCGGACCGACTGGTCATCGTGCTGGTCGGCGCAGGGCTCACCGGCATCGGCGGGCACTGGGGGCTCGACTGGCTCACCTGGGCCGTGTACGTGGCGATGTGGGTGCTGGCGGTGCTGAGCATCGTGACGGTGTTCCAGCGGGTGCTCGCGGTGCGCAATTCGCCGGGCGCCCGCGTGGTCATTCCGCCGACGCCGCAGCCGGACGCGGGATCCGCCTCGTGAGCCTCACGGATCGGTTCAGCGACTGGGGCTACGCCGCAGGCTGGGGCCTCGTGCGTTCGGCACCGGAAGGGTTGGCGCGCAAGGTCTTCGACCTCGGCGCCGATCGTTCGGTGCGCAGCGGTGGGCCGGAACAGCTGCGCCGCAACCTCGCTCGCGTTCTCGGTGTGCCCGCCGACCAGGTCCCCGGCGAGCTGATGCGGGCCAGCATGCGCTCCTACGCCCGCTACTGGCGGGAGGCTTTCCGGCTGCCGTCGATGGACCACACGAAGATCGACTACTACGTCGGTGGTCTGGAGAACGTCGACGCCGCGCTGGAGCAGGGCCGCGGCCTCATTCTGGTGCTGCCGCACTCGGGGAACTGGGACATG
Source organism: Nocardia sp. NPDC057272 (assembly GCF_042668615.1). Taxonomy (NCBI): domain Bacteria; kingdom Bacillati; phylum Actinomycetota; class Actinomycetes; order Mycobacteriales; family Nocardiaceae; genus Nocardia; species Nocardia sp. NPDC057272. The sequence goes on from NZ_JBHUYK010000013.1 coordinate 127,633, forward strand.
GCCGGTGTCTGGTTGGTGCAGCACTACGACAACTTCACCACCGTGGCCGAACGGCTGAAGCCCGAATCGCTGTTCGAGCGGTTCGTGGCCTACCGCGAGAGCCTCGGTTTCGAGGTGTTCCCGCTGACCGGTGGCGAGCAGCCGCCGTTCGCCGCGCTCGCCGAACGCCTGCGCCAGAACCGGATCGTGTGCCTGATGGGCGAACGCGACCTCACCGGCAAGGGCGTGCCCGTCGACTTCTTCGGTGAGCGCACCTGGATGCCCGGCGGTGCCGCCAAACTGGCCATCGAGACCGGCGCCGCGCTGGTTCCCGTCCACGGCTGGTTCACCGTCGACGACGACGGCACCGAAGGCTGGGGGCTGAAAGCCGAACCGGCCCTGGATGTTTCCGGTGGGGTGGCGGCCGCGACACAGGCACTCGCCGACCGGTTCGCCGCCAACATCGCCGAGCATCCGGCCGATTGGCACATGCTGCAACCACTCTGGGAAGGCGATCTGTCGCCCGAACGACTGTCGCGGATCTCTGCGCAGCAGGCGGGAGGGCAGCCGTGAAGATCGGCATGATCTGCCCGTATTCGTTCGACGTCCCCGGTGGCGTGCAGGCCCATGTGGTCGAGCTGGCCCGGGTGTTCATCGAACGCGGGCACAAGGTGAGCGTGCTCGCCCCCGCCTCCGACGACACCCCGCTGCCCGATTTCGTCGTCTCGGCGGGTCGCGCGGTCGCGATCCCCTACAACGGGTCGGTGGCGCGCTTGTCCTTCGGACCCATGGCCTACACCAGGATCCGGCGCTGGATCGACAGCAACGATTTCGACGTGCTGCACATCCACGAGCCCAACGCCCCGAGCCTGTCGATGCTGGCGCTCAAGATCGCCGAGGGCCCGATCGTGGCGACCTTCCACACCTCGACCACGAAGTCGTTGGTACTCAGTACTTTTCAGGGTGTGCTCCGCCCGTATCACGAGAAGATCAGTGGGCGGATCGCCGTGTCCGAGCTGGCCAGGCGCTGGCAGGTCGAGGCGCTCGGATCCGACGCGGTCGAGATCCCCAACGGTGTCGATGTGTCCGCGTTCGCGCGCGGTGAGCCACTCGACGGGTACCCGCGCGCGGGCCGTACCGTGCTGTTCCTCGGTCGCTACGACGAACCGCGCAAGGGCATGGACGTGCTGCTCGGCGCGCTGCCCGCGCTCATCGACCATCATCCCGACGTGGAGATCCTCATCGTCGGGCGCGGTGACGAGGATCGGTTGCGCCGTGAAGCCGGCGAGCACGCGGGGCATCTGCGCTTCCTCGGACAGGTCTCCGACGAGGAGAAAGCCGCCGCGCTGCGCAGCGCCGACGTGTACGTCGCGCCGAACCTCGGTGGCGAGAGCTTCGGGATCATCCTGATCGAGGCGATGGCGGCGGGCACCCCGGTGGTCGCGAGCGAACTCGACGCCTTCCGTCGCGTGTTGCGTGACGGGACCGCGGGCATGCTCACCCCGATCGGTGACTCCGACGCGCTGGCCACCGCCATCGACACGCTCCTCACCGACGACGAGACGCGGATGCGTCTGGTCAGCACCGCGACCCAGGTGGTCGCGGGCTACGACTGGCCGGTCGTGGCCGAACAGATCCTGCGGGTGTACGAGACGGTCACCGTCGGCGACAACCGCGTCCGGGCCGCCGGATGATCACCTTCTCGGCGACCACCGTCCTCGTTCTCGGGCTGATCGCCCTGCTCGTCCTCGCCCTCGGTGTGTGGGCCTACTCCACGGCGAACCGGCTCGACCGGCTGCACGTGCGCTCCGATCAGTCCTGGCAGGCACTCGATGCCGCGCTCGCCCGCCGGGCGGTGGTGGCTCGCGCGGTGGCGATGTCGGAGGCCGGTCCGGTGAGTACCGACCCACGCCGGGCCGAACGGGCCACCCAGCTCGCCACACTCGCCGATCGGGCCGAACGCGCCGATCGCGGTGACCGGGAAACGATCGAGAACCAGCTCTCCGCCGCGCTGTCCCTCGTCGACATCGACCACCTGCGACCGCAGTTGGTGGCCGAACTCGCCGACGCCGAGGCTCGCGTGCTGATCGCGCGCCGCTTCCACAACGACGCGGTGCGCGACACCCTGGCCCTGCGCACCCGCAGGCCGGTCCGCATCCTGCACCTCGGTGGCACGGCGCCGTTGCCGCACTATTTCGAGATCACCGAACGCGCGACACCCGCCGCCGCCACCGGCCTCACCGTGCACACCACCCGCACCTCCGCCCGGGTGATGCTGCTCGACGAGCACAACCGCGTGCTGCTGCTGCGCGGCCACGACCCGATGATCCCTGAAGTGGCCTTCTGGTTCACCGTCGGCGGCGGCGTCGAACCGGGGGAAAACCTGCGCGATGCCGCGGTTCGCGAGATCTACGAGGAAACCGGGCAGCGTGTGGATCCCGCCGCGCTGCGCGGCCCGCTGTGGCGCCGGGTCGCGGTGTTCCCGTTCAACGGCGAGCTGATCCGCTCCGAGGAACTGTTCTTCACCCTGCGTTCGCCGGGCTTCGAATGGCGCCCGGCCGACCTGACCGCCCTGGAACGCCGCACCATCACCGACCACCGCTGGTGCTCCGCCGACGACATCCGCGCACTCGACGACGCGGGCGAGGCCGTCTACCCGTACCACCTCGACGAACTCCTCACCGAGGCCGTTTCCGCAGCCGAAGACGACACCCAGCACGTGGTCCGCTCGATCCGCTGAGGCCCGGCGCGGGACGACCCCTGGCACATGGTCCGGCCGAACGGTCGACGCAGTGGAGGCCGACACCCGGCACAGGGTTCGGCCGATCGTCGACGCGCGGCCGAGGACGACACCCGAAACGGGCTCGCTCGATATGTTCAGGTGCTAGGCGCGGCATCCTTGGACGACGCTGTGCGCGGCGACGATCGGGAGGTGATCCGTGGCGGCTCGGGAGCATTCGGTCAGCATCGGAACCGCTGAGGTCATCGGGTTTCGATTGCACGCGAACACTCTGCTCTCCCGGCGACCGATCGGCGATCTGCTCGACGTGGCCGGCGCGTGCGCGGTGCAGAACAGCCCGCCGGGCTCGGCGCTGCTCGCGCTGGCGGCCCGCGTCGACGGTGTGACCGGTGACCACGTCGATCACCTTGTCGCACAGGACAAGTCGTTGTTGCAGACCTGGTGCATGCGCGGGTCGCCGTTCTTCTTCCCGACCGCCGACGCACCGGTCTTCACCACCGGCGTGCTGCCGACGACCGAGGCGGCGCGATTGCGGCTGATCGGCGGCGTCGGTCCGGCGCTCGACACCCTCGGGATAGGTCTGGACGAGGTGGTGAAGCGCACCGTCGCGCAGATCGGGCCGGTGCTGTCGCAGCGTGCGACGGCGATCGGCGAACTCGGCGCAGAACTGGCCGACCGCATCGCGGACACACTGACCGCTGCCCAGCGCACAGCATGGCAGTCGCCAGGTCCGTATGGCGCGAACCAACCACTGGGGGAGGCGGTCGTGCACTTCTGCCTGCGGATCCTGACACTGCGCGGCATCGTGTGCCTCGCACCGCGCACCGGCAACACCGCACCGTTCGTCCTGCTCGAGGAATGGCTCGACGGCCCGCTGCCGAAGACCGATCCCGCGGCGGATCGCGCCACCCTGCTGCGCCGCTATCTGCGGTGCTACGGACCGTCGTCCCGCGGTGAATTCGCGACCTGGCTCGGCGTGCGAGCCGGTGACGTGGATCCGTGGTGGGACACCGTGGCGAACGAGCTCACTCCGGTCGAATACGACGGGCGGCGCCGGTGGATCCGCACCGAGGACCTGGAAGAGCTCCGGTCAGCGCACGAGGCATCCGGTGTCCGGCTGCTGCCACCCGGCGATCCCTACACACAGACCCGGGATCGCGACACCATCGTCGATCCGAAGTATCGACGCGCGGTGTGGAAGACGGTCGGCGCACCGGGCGTGGTGCTCGCCGACGGCGCCGTCGCCGGAATCTGGCGCCCACGCAAGAGTGGGCGCACGCTGACACTGACCGTCACACCGTTCCAGTCGATGAGCTCGCGGCTACGCGCACTGCTGCGCGAGGAAGCGGCGCCCGTGGCGACGTTGCGCGGCGCCACCGAGGTCGACGTGCGATTCGACGATCCCGCAAGCTGATCGACAGTCTTTCCGTGTTCGGCATCCCCGCCGACTGTCGAGAAAACGGGTTGACTCCGGCGCCGTCGCCTCGCATAGGGTGGGCGGGTGAATTCTCCGGAGGCGTCCAGAAGGTAGCCGTCCGGCCTGCGGGCCGGACGGCGTTGTGGGTCCAGCATCCATCGGTCCGCGGACCGATGCGATGTGTCGTTCGCAACGCCGGATGATCGTCGATTCCTTGCGGCCGGGCCATGATTCGCTCGATGCCGCCTCATCTCGGACACCGCGTGCGACGCGCGGCGTCCCGGTATCCGGAGAGTTGATCAATCATGCCCATCGGGGTTTTCGTGCTGGCTGCCGCGGTTTTCGCGCAGGGCACATCGGAATTCATGATGTCGGGGTTGCTGGCGCGGACCGCCGCCGACTTCGGCGTCTCGCTCGGCACAGTGGGGCTGCTGACCTCGGTGTACGCGGTCGGCATGGTGCTGGGCGCGCCGACGATGGCGGCCACCATGGGTCGGTGGCCGCTACGGCGTTCGGCGACAACATTTCTCGCGCTCTTCTGCGTCACCCATATCGTCGGCGCGCTGACCACCGATTTCGCGGTGCTGGTGACTACCCGGGCGGTCGCCGCGGTCGCGAACGCCGGATTCCTGGCGCTCGTGCTGGCGGCCCTGCCGCGGCTGGTCGGGCCCGCGCTGGTCGGTCGCGCGACCTCGATCATCGTGTCGGGGGTGACGGTGGCCTGCATCGCGGGCGTACCGGCGGGGACGCTGCTCGGGCAGCTGTGGGGTTGGCGATCGGCCTTCTGGGCCGTCGCGGTGGTGAGTGCGGTGGTCCTCGTCCCGATGGCGTCGATGGTGCCGCGCGACGGTGCGGAAGTCGGCGCCTCAAATCGGTCGATGCGGTCCGAGTGGGCGGTGCTCGGGGTGCGCACGGTGCGGTCGGGGGTGATCGTAGGAGTTCTGGTCAATGCCGCGACGTTCGCCGCGTTCACCTACCTCGGCACCGTCGCCGCCGGGATCGCGGGCGCGACCAGCGTCTGGGTCCCGCTGGTGCTGGCGTTGTTCGGCCTCGGGTCCTTCATCGGGGTGACGCTCACCGGTCGGTACAGCGACCGCCACGGCCGTTCCATCATCACCGTGGGCACGGCCGGACTGGTCGGCGTGTGGACGCTGGCCGCGATCACCGCGCACTCGATGGCGGGGTTCGCGGCCATGACGTTGCTCACGGGCGCGGCCGCGTTCGGCGTCGGATCCGCGGTGATCGCGACCATCGTGCGGAGTGCCGCACCCGCTGCGCCTCGGCTCGCCGGAGCGCTGGCCACGACCGCGCTCAATATCGGCGCGGTGCTCGGTCCGGTCGTCGCCGGCGTGGCCGTCGATCGCGCGCAAACCCCGGTCGCGGCGCTGTGGTGCGCTGCCGGGGCGGCGGCCGTCGCGGCGGCGATCGTGCTGGTCGACCGGGCACGGCGCGCGCCTGTGGCGGACGCGGTCGCAGCCGTGGCACGGTGAATGCCAGGCCATCGGACAAGGCCAGCGGTGAGCGGCGAACGCATCGTCGCTGGTCGTGACAAGGCCAGTGGTGCTCAACTGGCTATGAAGGCCGATTTCGGGCAGCTCTAGAATCGACGGTGAACCGAATCCGAGCGACTTGATTGGCGCCCATGACACAGGAGACATTCGTGACTACGCCTGAGACCACCAACACCGTCGGCACCGCCCGCGTGAAGCGCGGCATGGCCGAGATGCTCAAGGGTGGCGTGATCATGGATGTGGTCAACGCCGAGCAGGCCAAGATCGCCGAAGACGCCGGCGCCGTGGCCGTGATGGCGCTCGAGCGGGTGCCCGCCGACATCCGCGCCCAGGGCGGCGTGTCCCGGATGAGCGACCCGGACATGATCGACGGCATCATCGCCGCGGTCTCCATCCCGGTCATGGCCAAGGCCCGCATCGGCCACTTCGTCGAGGCGCAGATCCTGCAGAGCCTGGGCGTGGACTACATCGACGAGTCCGAGGTGCTCACCCCCGCCGACTACGCCAACCACATCGACAAGTGGAACTACACCGTCCCGTTCGTCTGTGGCGCCACCAACCTGGGCGAGGCCCTGCGCCGCATCACCGAGGGCGCGGCCATGATCCGCTCCAAGGGCGAGGCCGGCACCGGTGACGTGTCCAACGCGACCACCCACATGCGTACCATCCGCGGCGAGATCCGTCGGCTGACCTCGCTGTCCGAGGACGAGCTGTTCGTGGCCGCCAAGGAACTGCAGGCCCCGTACGAGCTGGTTCGTGAGGTCGCGCAGACCGGCAAGCTCCCGGTCGTGATGTTCACCGCCGGCGGCATCGCCACCCCCGCCGACGCCGCCATGATGATGCAGCTCGGCGCCGAAGGCGTCTTCGTCGGCTCGGGCATCTTCAAGTCCGGCAACCCCGAACAGCGCGCCGCCGCCATCGTCAAGGCCACCACCTTCTACGACGACCCGGACGTGCTGGCCAAGGTCTCGCGCGGCCTGGGCGAAGCCATGGTCGGCATCAACGTCGAAGAGATCCCGCAGCCGCACCGTCTGGCCGAGCGCGGCTGGTGATCGTGGGCCCGATATCGTTCGGGCACTGAAACATTCGCCTCGGCGGGCGTCGTGATCTCGGCGCCCGCCGAGGCTTTGTCGTGCGGCGACTCAGCGCTGGACGAGCTCGCTGGTCAGGGTATCGAGGCGGATCGCGTTGTTCGGGTCGAAGTCCTTGCGCGTGAGGGGGAGCCGGGTTCGGCGCCGGAAAGCGGTCACCGGATCAGCGGGTGGCTCGTCGAGGAGCTGGGCGATCGGCGGGACCGCTTGATCGACCGATCGGCCGAAGACGAATCCGGCGGCCTTGGTCAGTATCCGCTGGGGTGTGGGCAGTGGGTCGGCCATCGCGGTTCGCACCATCATCGGGTTGTAGAGCACGTAGCGCGTGCGGGTGTTCGGGTGGCGGTGCGGGAAGGCGACGCCGAGCAGGTCGTTGGCGCGTGAGGCCTGCATGGCGGCGCGCGTGCCGGTGTAGCCCTCGCGCAGGGTCAGGTCGTCCCAGTGGATGCGTCCGGGAAAGCCGCCGGGGCCACAGATGTTCATGATGACCGGGGTATCCGCGCGTTCCAGCGCATCGGCGAGACCGTGTCCGAGGACGAATCGGCTCAGGTAGTGCAGCGCGAAGGTGAACTCGGTGCCGTCCTCGGTGACCTCGCGCCGCGGTCGGAAGCGCTGGGCGCCGAAGACGAGGCCGTCGACGGTGTCGGCCAGCGCGGTGACCCGGGCAAGGGTGTCCCGCATTCCCGTCAGGGTGCTCAGATCGGCTCGCAGGAACACCGCGCGCTCGCCCGCGCCGAGCGCGGCGGCCTCGCGGCGGAACGCCTCGCCTTTCGTCGCGCCGCTGGCGATCGCGATCACCCGGTCGCCGCGTCGCAGAAAATGCAGGCCGAGCCCTTTGCCCAGGCCGTCGGTGCCGCCGGTGATGACATACGTGCGCATCGAATCCCGTTCTCCTCGAATCACTCTGGACTGTGTCATCGGCCGATATGTCGAGGTTAGAAACGAACGCGGCATCAAGTCAACATCTGATGACTTAGCATGACTTCATGGAACCGACAGCCGAACCCCGTCGCCGCGATCGTGCGGCCACCCGTGCCGCGCTGCTCGACGCCGCGCGAATCCGCTTCGCGGCGCAGGGTTTCGACGGCACGGGACTGCGCGAGATCGCCGCCGAGGTCGGGGTCGATCCCGCCTTGGTATCGCGCTACTTCGGTTCCAAGAAGGGGCTCTACGCCGAGGCGATGCACCTGGAGATCCCCACCGGAGTGGCCGCCGATCCGCACCGCCCGGTCGTCAGCATCGCCGATGCCCTGCTCCACGATGTGGTGTACCAGGACTGGTCGCGCTACGGCGGCGAACACCCGCTCCTGGCCATGCTCCGATCGGCCGGCCACGACGACGTGCGCGATCAATTGCGCGCCCAGCTCTGCGACGGTTACCTGCGTGAGTTCGCCGACCGGCTCGACGGACCCGACGCGGAACTACGCGCGGAGCTGATCGGCGCCCTGCTGATCGGCCTCGGCGTGCTGCGCTCGGTGATCGGCACGCCCGCCGTGAGCGCGGCGCCGTTCGACCGCACCCGGGTGCTCACCGCGCGCATGGTGAACGCCCTGACCTGAATCCGGCCGGGGGCATCTCAGAGGATGCCCTGCTCGTGTGCGTAGATGGCGGCTTGGGTGCGGTCACGCACGCCGAGGCGGTTCAGGATGCTCGAGATGTGGTTCTTGACGGTGCCCTCGCTGAGGTAGAGGGACCGCGCGATCTCGCGGTTGGCGGCGCCGGTGGCGAGCAGGCGCAGGACCTCGGTTTCGCGACCGGTGAGCTCGACGGTGGGGCGTGGTGTGCGGGATCGGACCATGGCGGCCAGGCGCGCGGTGACGGCGGCGGAGTACTGGTCGACGCCCGCGTGCGCGAGGCGGATCGCCTGGGCGAGTTCGGCAGCGGGGAGGTCTTTGAGCAGGTATCCGGAGGCGCCCGCGCGCAGGGCCGCGACGATGTAGCCGTCGTCGTCGAAGGTGGTGAGCATCAACACCGTCGCCAGGCCGCGCAAGAGGCCGGCTGCCTCGACGCCGTCCATTCCGGGCATCCGCACGTCCATCAGGACCACATCAGGTGTCAGCGCGGCGGTCGATTCGACTGCCTCGGCGCCACTTTCGGCCGTGCCGACTACGTCGATACCGGGCTGCAAGGCGAGCAGTGCGGCGATCCCTTCGCGGACGAGACGCTCATCGTCGGCGATCAGCACGCGGACCTTCGGCGCCGGCATCTCCGCATGGTGCCGGGTCATCGCGCAACCACCGGGATCGTGACGAGCAGACGAGTTCCCCGGGAGGTGGAGGTGATTCGTACCTCGCCGCCGACCAGGTCGAGGCGCTCACGCATTCCGGTGAGCCCCTGTCCCTCGGCCGTGCCCGGCGCGAAACCTGTTCCGTTGTCGGCGATGTCGAGGACGCCGGTGGTCGGCGTCAGGTCGACCCGGACCGCCACGGCGGTGGCGCCGGCGTGGCGGCGCGCGTTGGTGAGCGCTTCCTGCGCGGCGAGATACAGGGCGAGGCGCACGGGTTCGCCGACGGCGTCCTCGGTGCCGGTGAGGTCGAGAGTCACGGCGAAGCCCGGGTCGTCGAGTCGGGCCGCGAGCGCGCGCAGCGAGCAGCCGAGCGTGAACCGGGTGTCGTCGGCGCGCAGCGTGCCCACCGCGCGACGGACCTCGTCGAGGGCCAAGCGTGCGGAACGACGTCCTTCGGCCAGCGCCCGGTCGGCGGTGTCGGTGTCCACCGTTCGGTACGCGGCCGATTTCTCGAGCTGGATCGCGACGACCACGAGATGGTGGCCGACGCTGTCGTGGATATCGCGGGCCACCCGGGTTCGCTCAGCGACGGTGGCGAGGGTGACCGCCTGGTCCGCGTACTCGCGCAGTCTGGCGTGCGCGTCGGACAGCTCGGTGAGCAGCGTTTCGGCACGGCGCCGCCCGGTCTCCTCGCGTTCGGCGATCACGGCGATCGCCAGGGCGAACACGATGCCGATCGCGAACATCAGCAGATCGGACAGCGCTTCGGGATCATGGCGCAGCGCAGGCCGTCCGAGGACAAGTGCTCCGGCCAGGAGCAGACCGCCACCGGCGAGTGTGTAGGCGACCCGGTGTCCGACGGTGAAATAGGCGGTGAGCGGGAGCAGGACGAACAGAACCTTCGCATTGCCACTGCTGTCCAGTGCGGTGATCACGGCGTACACGGCCGCGCGGACGACCAGGCCTACGAGGGCGACGGCCCGGGCGGCAGGTCCACGCCATTCGGCGATCTCCAGCGCGCCCGCCACGAGGAGCGCGCCGGCGAAAGCGCACAACCGGACGGGGTCCACAGGCGCGGTCGAGGCGACAGCGAGTCCGGCGATCAGCACCGAGGCGTAGAGGAAGCACGCCACCCAGGTCAGTGCGTGCGGTCGATGCATCGGCTGAGCCTATGGCCGTGCTCCGCACACGACCAGGGCTGCGCGGCGAATGTAGCCGAAAGTCATGGGTCGCCCGGCACTTACCGCCGTGACCACCGGATTCCTACCGTCGAACTCGACATCGAGAAGGGATTTCGACATGGACACACGAGCACTACTGCGACTGGGTAGCCTCGCAGGATTCCTCTGCGGCGCGGCGATCGCCGCGGCGGGGGCGACCGAACTGATCGCCGACGGCAAGACACCACTGACCCAGGTTCTCAACGGGACGGCCGTCCCCTTCGGCATCGGTTTGCTGGTGGCGTTGTACTCGCTGCTGCACCAGCGCCTCGGCCGCTTCGGAGCACTCGGCTTCGTCGTCCAGTTTCTCGGCTTCGGCTTTTTCGCCGGTGTCGCCTTCGCCAGGAATTTCGTCCTGGTGTACCTGGACAAGCCCGTTGTCGACGAACTACTCACCAGCCCAGCCAAATCCGCGTTTCTGCTCACCGGGTTCCTCGCGCTGACCGGAACGCTGCTGTTCGGCTCGGCGTTGATCGGCAGCCGCGCCGTGCCGGTCGCGGCCGCGACCCTCTACACCGCGGGTCTGTCCGTGCTGTGCCTGACCTTCCTGCTGCCGACGCCGCTGGTCCGTGCGGGGCACATCGCGGCCGGGATGGGTATCGGGTGGCTGGCCTGGTGGGTGTGGTCGAACGTCACCGCGAGACAGTCGGCTCCCGTACTCGCCGGCTAGGGCTGACCCGCCGCGCCTTCGGTATCGGCGGTGAGGGCGTCGGCGAAGTTCTCGGCGTAGCCGAGGATGAGCTGGCGCTGGGTGGGGAGCAGGACGGCCAGTTCGTGCCAGGCGATGGCGGTGGGGGAGCCGTACAGATGGGTCAGGTCGGTGACCAGGGCCGCTGCCTGTTCGGGAGTGGGAGCGGTGGGCCGGGCGAAGGCGAGCAGGGAAGCGCCGATGGCGATGTGGCGATAGCCGTGGGTGGCCATGCGGCGGATGACGGTGTGATTGTCGTAGGTGCTCCAGTCGTCGGCGAAGTACCCGTTGGGGATGCCCGCGATGGCGAGGTCGTCCCGATCTACCGGGACACGCTGGATCAGCACGACGTCGTCGACCACACGGTCGGGGGAACGGTTGGCGGCGACGAGCGCGGCAAGTTCGTCCTCGGACGCGTTGCGGGTGTCGCGCAGCGCGTCCCACGGAACGCGGGCGGACGGGTTGTCCAGCAGCGCGGCGATGCGCGAGACCGTGGCGTTCTCGGCGTGGTGGGTGGCGGCGGGGTCGTCCGGGTCGTCGTGGACGACCCCGTCCTCGCCTTCGATGAGCCCGAGCGTGGCGTGCATGCTCGTGTACGCGCACTGGCCGAGATCGTCGAGCGTGCAGAGGATCCTGGCATCGGGATGATCCATGCGGACCAGCTCTAACGCGTCGAGCAGTTGGGCGAAGGTGGTGACGTCGTCGAGGCGGGCAACGGTGTTGGAGTCCAGCCGGTTACGTCGAACGGGTGGTTCGCCCGGCTCGAAAGTCGTCATCTGCACTCCGACATCCTGGCACGGCCTTCGGCGCGTCGGAGTGATCCCGGCGCAGGTGGGCGATGTGGGCTCGGTATCGGTTGGCCCAGGAATTGCTGCCAACTGGGCATACCGTACAGTCGGTCCGTGACCGCGCTCGACTTCTCCTTGCTGGTCGTCGCGGGATTCTTCACCGGCTTGATCGGTTTCGTCACCGGGATGGCCTCGATCGTCTCCTATCCGGCGCTGCTGGCCGCCGGTCTGCCGCCCGTCGCGGCCAACGTCACCAACACGGTCGCCATGGTCGCCGTCGGTGTCGGGGCGACCGCGAATTCCGGACGTGAACTCGTCGGCAGAGGACCCACGCTGGTGCGCTGGGCGGTGCTGGCGGCCGTGGGCGGGCTGCTCGGCGCGCTCGCGCTGCTGGTCGCCCCGGACGGTGCGTTCGAGGTGGTCGTGCCGTTTCTGGTGGCGATGGCGTCGATCGCGCTGCTGGTGCAACCTCTGGTGCGCCACCATATCGGCGAGCTCAGCGCGCCCTGGATCGTCCCGGTCGGCATCCTGCTCACCTCCGTGTACGGCGGGTATTTCGGCGCGGGCGCGGGCGTGATCTACCTGTCGATGATGATGCTGTGCACCGCCGAATCCATCTGGAGCGCGTCGATTCTCAAGAGCTTCCTGCTCGGTATCGCGAACCTGGTCGCCGCGGTCGGGTTCGCGGCCTTCGGACCGGTGCACTGGGGCGCGGCGCTGGCCCTCGGCGCCGGTGCGCTGGCGGGTGGCTGGTGTGGTCCGCCGGTGGTGAAAGTGATTCCGCCGAGTGCGCTGCGGGTGGCGGTCGGCATCGGCGGGCTCGGGCTCGCCGTGTATCTGGCTCAGTAGCGGCACCGGCGTGTTCGCTGCGGACCGCTCGTTCGCCTGCCGGGCCGCGACACGGTCCGTAGCCTGGAGACGGTGCACCACTCAGATAGTGAAATCGCAATCCACGCAACAGAAGTCGCTTCGGCGGTGATCCGGTCTGCCTTCCACGCTCCGCTCACTCGCTACGCCAAACAAGGCGACGATTTCGCCACGCAGGCCGATATCGCGGCCGAGAAAGCCATCCTCGACGTCCTCGCGACCGAATGTCCGGGCGACCGGTTCGTCGCCGAGGAATCGGGCGTCACCGGCTCTGCCCGCAGCGATCGGACGTGGTTTGTCGATCCACTCTGTGGCACCAGGAATTTCGCTGTCGACACCGCGTTCGTGGCGGTCAATGTCGCGCTGCGCGACGGCGACGCCGTGACAGTGGCGGCGACCGCCGACCCGTTCGCCGACGAAGTGTTCTGGACGGCGGGGCAGGGCGCGTTCCTGCGCACCGAGGGCCGCGACGAGCCGTTGCGCCCGCACTCGGGAAGCCATCTCGTCGATGTCGACCTCGACCACCCGTTCCCCTGGTCGACCCCGGCGCGGCTCTTCGACGCCGAAGGCTTTGCGGGAGAATTCCATCCGCGGGTCTTATCGACCTCGTTAGCCCTGGTCTGGGTGGCGGCCGGGCGTCGCGCCGCGTACATCACCGGTGGCGATCTGCGCGACAGCGTGCATTTCAGCAGCGCGATCGCGGTATGTCAGGCGGCGGGCTGCGTGGTCACCGGTCTCGCCGGGCAACCGCTGCACACCGCGCCACACGGGCTCATCGCGGCAGCGGACGCGCCGACCCATGCGCGGCTGGTCGAGGCGGTGGCGGGGCTGCGCGCCGGGTGACGCTGGGGTGCATCGCAATCGGGCGCATCTCACAGACCCCGATTGTCTGTGTCTCAGAGTTTCCTCAACATCACTGGGTAGCGTCCTCGCCGTGGCATCGAGGCCTGCGCTGTGTGGCGCCGGTCCTCCGCCGTCGCCCAGAGGGCGAGATTCCGACCCGACGTAAGGACGAGTGGATGAAGTTTCGTAGGACCGGACGAGTCGCGATCGCAGGATTGGCTGTGGTCGCCGCGCTCGGCCTGAGTGCGTGCAGTGACGACAAGGGCGACAAGCCCGCGCCCAAGACCACCACCAGCGCCAAGGCTCAGGGTTCGGCAACCGCGGACCTGCCGGCGGTGCCGACGGTCGAACAGCTCAACGCGCAGCTCACCACCGCGCTGGATCCGGCGGTCCCCAACGACCAGAAGCTGGACTTCGTCCAGGGCATCGAGGCCGACCCCGAGCTGCCGAACCGCCTGGCCCAGGCCGTCCAGGACAACAACGTCCAGGTTCAGGTCACCGAGGTGACGTCCTTCGGTGACAGTGTCAACGCCAAGGCCAACTTCACCGTCAACGGCCAGACCAATGTCGTCGACGTGCCGTTCGTGGCCGAAGAGGGCAAGTGGAAGGTCCAGAAGTCGTGGGCCTGCGGCATGCTGACCAACCTGGGTCAGACCTCGGTCGCCTGCGCCTGATCGTCGTCGCTCGAGCCCCGTCCGTCTGTCGGACGGGGCTTTCGCGTTTCCGGACCGCGCCGGTTCCCGTCCCGTCAGCGGCGCAGTGCCGCCCGATCGGGGTGATCCCAGCGAACGGTCCAGGTCGCTTCCTCGGGATTGTCGGCAGTGTGATCGCGCACAGCGGGCAGCGTCCATCGCTGCTCGGCGGGTGTACGCCGTAGCGCCGCCTGCTCACTCAATTCCAGGCGGATCGCGAGATCGAAATCCAGACCGCGACCGAGCAGCATCGGCCCCGCGAGCACCAGCACCAGATCGGCCTGCGCGGACCGAATCGCCGCTCGCGCCGACCTGTCGCGCGCCTCGTCCCACAGCGCGGGCAACCAGCGCCCTTCGATGCGGAGAACATCCAGGATCTCGCGGCGCATCGCTTCGTAGTCGAACCATGCTGTGCGATAGGACCATTCGTCATCGCGCCCGTATTCCATGCGTAGCGACGCGGGTCGCACGTAGTCGTGCACCGACACCACTGCCGCCGATCGCCCCCGGTCGGTGAGCGTCTCGACGATCCGGCGGCCCAGTTCCACCGGCGCGGCCGCATCGGCGCCGTCGACCGCGAGTACCCGCCGCCCCGGCAGCTCGACGAGCCGGTCGGCGACGAGCCGGGCGAGGGCGGCGGGGGAGGTGGGAGTGAACGTCGGCACCGGACCATCTCAGCAAATTCCGGGCCGCTGTGCAGAGCCGGACATACCGCCCGGTCGGCAAGGCGATAATCTCGAGCGCATGGCGACAATCGAAGAGGCGCTCGCGATCGAGCGGCTGGAGCGCGACATCTTCCGCGGTGCTTCCACGGAGTCCCAGCTACCGCGCACCTTCGGCGGTCAGGTGGCCGGGCAGGCACTGGTCTCGGCGGTCCGTACCGTCGACCCCAGCTTCCAGGTGCATTCCCTGCACGGCTACTTCCTGCGACCGGGCAATCCGGAGGAACCCACCGTCTACCTGGTGGAACGCATCCGCGACGGCCGGTCGTTCTGCACGCGGCGGGTCACCGGCGTGCAGGACGGGCAGGCGATATTCACGATGTCGGCCTCGTTCCATCACGGTGACGAAGGGCCCGAACACCAGGACGTGATGCCCTCGGTCGAAGGTCCCGACGACCTGCCCGATGCCAGCGTGACCATGACCCCCGAGCGGCTGTGGGCCATGCGTGAATGGGAGCACTGGGACATCCGCACGGTCCCGCAGGAGCAGGTCGTCGCCCGCGACGGCGCCGTCTCCCCACAGCAGGTGTGGTTCCGGTACCGGCACCCGCTGCCCGACGACCCGATGTTCCACGTCTGCACGCTGGCCTACATGAGCGATATGACGCTGCTCGGCTCGTCGAAGGTGATCCACCCCGACGAACCGACCCAGAACGCGTCACTCGACCACGCCATGTGGTTCCTGCGCCCGTTCCGTGCCGACGAATGGCTGCTCTACGACCAGTCCTCACCCTCGGCCGGTTTCGGTCGCGCGCTGACCGGCGGCAAGATCTGGGACCGCGAGGGCAACCTGGTCGCCGCTGTCGTCCAGGAAGGTCTGATCCGCACACCGCGCCAGAAGTGAGCGTGAGCGGGCCCACATCGGGCGCGCTCGTAAGCTCAACGGCTGTGAACGCAACCTCGACCCCCGCCCGGCCGACCATCGGTGTCCTCGCGCTGCAGGGTGACGTGCGCGAACACGTTGCCGCACTGGAGCACTGCGGCGCCGATCCGGTGCTGGTGCGGCGCGAGTCGGAGCTGGCGGCGGTCGACGGGCTGGTGCTGCCCGGTGGCGAGTCGACCGCGATCTCCAAGCTGTTGCAGGCGTTCGACCTGCTGGAACCGTTGCGGGCGCGGCTGCGCAACGGGCTGCCCGCGTTCGGGTCCTGCGCGGGCATGATCCTGCTCGCCTCGGAGGTCCTCGACACCAGGGCCGACGCCCAGCACCTGTCCGGCATCGATATGACGGTGCGGCGCAACGCGTTCGGTCGGCAGGTCGATTCCTTCGAGACCGATCTGGACTTCACCGGCCTCGACACGCCCGTGCGCGCGGTGTTCATTCGCGCGCCGTGGGTGGAGCGGGTGGGCGACGGCGTCGAGGTGCTGGCGCGGGTGCCGCACGGCCCCGCCGAGGGCCGCATCGTGGCTGCCAGGCAGGGCAACGTGGTGGCGACCTCGTTCCATCCCGAGGTGACCGGCGATCTCCGGGTGCACGAACTGTTCGTCGACCTGGTTCGCGCGGCGCGATAAAGCCCGCGTCGGCGGGCGTGGCGGACGGTGAGTAGGCTGGATCGAGCTTGTCCGCCCGGGCAGACGCGCAACCGACTTGAAGGAAGTAGGGCATGAGCGGCCACTCCAAATGGGCCACCACCAAGCACAAGAAGGCGGGAATCGACGCCAAGCGCGGCAAACTCTTCGCCAAGCTGATCAAGAACATCGAGGTGGCGGCCCGCACTGGTGGTAGTGACCCTGCGGGCAATCCGACGCTGTTCGACGCCATCCAGAAGGCGAAGAAGACATCGGTCCCCAACGACAACATCGAGCGCGCCCGCAAGCGCGGCGGTGGTGAAGAGGCCGGCGGCGCCGACTGGCAGACGATCATGTACGAGGGCTACGGGCCCAACGGTGTGGCCGTGCTGATCGAGTGCCTCACCGACAACCGTAACCGCGCCGCGGGCGAGGTCCGGCTGGCGATGACCCGCAACGGCGGCAACATGGCCGACCCGGGTTCGGTGTCGTACCTGTTCGCCCGCAAGGGCGTGGTGACGCTCGAGAAGAACGGCCTGTCCGAGGACGACGTCCTCGAGACGGTGCTCGACGCGGGCGCCGAAGACGTCAACGACCACGGCGACGTCTTCGAGATCATCTCCGAGCCCGGCGATCTGGTCGCGGTGCGTTCGGCGCTGCAGGCCGCGAACATCGACTACGACTCCGCCGAGTCCGGTTTCCAGGCGTCGGTGTCGGTCGCGGTCGACGCCGAGGGTGCCCGCAAGGTACTCAAGCTGGTCGACGCGCTCGAAGACAGCGACGATGTGCAGAACGTGTACACCAACGTCGACATCTCCGACGAGGTCGCCGCGGAACTCGACGACGAGTAGATCGTTTTCCGTCGAACCCGCCCCGGCCGTGAATTCGGCCGGGGCGGTTCACGTTTCGGCTAGGACGCCCGCTGCTGGTAGTAGCCCGACATCGACGGGTAGTAGTCGGCGAAATCCGGTCGTTCGGTGTGCGTGCAAGCCGCGACGAACATGTCCGCGTAGTACTCCCACCCCGGACCGATCTGCGGGATCTCCGCCAGCTGATATTCCGACGTCAGATGGTGGACCAGGCGCAGTTCGGTGGCCGCGCCGGTGTCGAGCAACGTCACCTCGAGCCGCCACAGGCCGATCTGGTCGGTCGAGGAGACGCCGAGGTGGATCGGTGGGGTGCAGTCGTCGATGCGCATCGCCGACCACGGTTCACCCTCCTCGAACCGCATCTGCACCCGGATGGTGTTGCCGGTCCCCGCCTCGCCCTCCCAGGTGCCGTACCACCCCGAGGTCAGATGCGGATCGGTCAACCGTGCCCACACCTCCTCGATCGGCAACCCCAGCGACCTGGTGATCACCAGGTCTCGCCCGTCGGGCGTTGCGACGATGTCACCGGTGGGTATGGCCATGCGTGGTTCTCCTCGCCTCGGACGGACCGACCATGCCTGCTCACTCGACCGTACCCGTGGACGAGGTCGACGCCCCGGCACAATGAGGATCATGACGCGAATCGAGACGGTCCGGGGCGACATCACCGAGCAGCAGGTGGACGCGGTGGTCAACGCCGCGAACTCCTCGCTGCTCGGCGGCGGTGGCGTCGACGGGGCGATCCACCGCAAGGGCGGTCCGCAGATCCTGTCGGAATGTCGCGACCTGCGCGCCTCGCATTACGGCAAAGGCCTGCGTACCGGCCAGGCGGTGGCGACCACCGCGGGCCTGCTCCCCGCCCGCTGGGTGATCCACACGGTCGGCCCCGTGTGGTCGGCCACCGAGGACCGCTCCGAGCTGCTCGCCTCCTGCTATCGCGAATCTCTGCGCGTGGCCGACGAATTGGGGGCGGCGACCGTCGCGTTCCCGGCGATCTCCACCGGCATCTTCGGCTGGCCGATGGATGACGGCGCGCGGATCGCCGTCGAGACGGTCCGCGCGGCCGAGACCCGCGTGACGCAGGTGCGGTTCGTGCTGTTCGACGATCGCGCCCTGGAGGTCTTCACCACCGCGCTCGGATAGCGGCGACAAGGTGTCGGACCCCGGTGGCACACTCGCGGGCATGGCGGAAACCACTGTGCCGTTTCGAGTTCGGATCCCGATTCGGGTGTCCGATCTCGACCCGCAACTGCACGTCACCGGTTCGGCGTATCAGCAGTTCGCCGATCACGCGCGGTTCGCGTGCGTGACCGAGGCGGGGGTCTCGGTGCCGGACTTCCTCGCGGCGGGGGTGGGGCCGGTCAATCTCGAGCTGAACGTTCGCTATCTGCGGGAGTTGCGCGCGAACGACACGGTCGAGGTCGACTGCCGGTGGGAGTGGGGGCAGGGCAAGACTTATCGGGTGGAACACACACTCACCAGGGATGACGGTGCGGTCGCCGCGACGGTGTCCTATGTGAGCGGCCTGCTCGACCTGCGTACGCGCAAGCTGGTCGCGGATCCGGCCCGGGTCTGGGCTGAGCACGCCGGTGATCCGGCACTGCTCGGGCTCCCGTCGCGACCGGTGTGAGGGTCGTGTCGCTGGTCGGCCGGAACGCGGGGATGCTCTAGACTTTCGAACAACTGTTCGTGTCTTCGAAGGGGTGGCCGGTGCGGGTGATGGGCGTCGATCCGGGGCTTACCCGGTGCGGGCTCAGCATGGTGGACAGCGGACCGGGCCGGAAGGTGGTCGCTCTCGATGTGGGGGTGGTGCGGACCCCGCCCGACGCCGAGCTGGCGTTGCGGTTGATGGCCGTCGCGGATGCCGCCGAGGAGTGGATGGATACGCATCGGCCCGAAGCTGTCGCGATCGAGCGGGTGTTCGCGCAGCACAATGTGCGGACCGCGATGGGGACAGCGCAGGCCGGTGGGGTGATCGCGCTGGCCGCGGCGCGGCGCGGGATCCGGGTGGCGTTCCATACGCCCAGTGAGGTGAAAGCGGCCGTCACCGGCAACGGTACAGCGGACAAAGCGCAGGTCACCGCGATGGTGACGCGGATTCTCGGTTTGCAGGTCGCGCCGAAACCGGCCGATGCCGCCGACGCGCTCGCACTGGCGATCTGTCATTGTTGGCGGGCGCCGCTGATGGACCGGATGGCGGCCGCGCAGGCACAGGCGGACGAGGTCCGCCGCCGCTACGAACAACGGCTCGCCGAACAACGGAAGGTGGTGCGCGGGTGATCGCGTCGGTACGCGGGGAGGTACTCGAGATCGCGCTCGATCACGTGGTGATCGAAGCCGCGGGCGTCGGGTATCGCCTCAATGCCACCCCTGCCACACTCGCCGGGCTCACCCGCGGTGAGCAGACCCGCCTCTACACGGCGATGATCGTGCGCGAGGACTCGATGACCCTGTTCGGGTTCGCCGATACCGAAGCGCGCGAACTGTTCGGGCTGCTGCAGACCGTCTCCGGCGTCGGTCCCCGCCTGGCGATGGCGGTACTCGCCGTGCTCGAACCCGAAGCACTGCGAAAGGCGCTGGCCGAGAGCAACGTCGCCGCGCTGACCAGGGTCCCCGGCATCGGCAAACGCGGCGCCGAGCGGATGGTCGTCGAACTGCGCGACAAGGTGAACCAGGTGGCCGTTCCCACCGGTCCGCCCGGTGCGGAAACGCCGAGTACCCCGGTGCGCGAACAGGTTTCCGAAGCGCTCGTCGGCCTCGGGTTCCCGGCCAAGCAGGCCGAACAGGCCGTCGACGCCGTCCTCGCCGACCAGCCCACCGCCACCACCTCGGTGGCGTTGCGCGCGGCGCTCGGCCTGCTCGGCAAGAACAGGTAGACCGTGGACGAAGACTTCGACACCTTCGCCGAGACCGACGAATCCGACCTCACCGCCCGGTATCTCAGCACCGACGGCGAAGCCGAAACCGGCCTGCGTCCCACCTCGCTCGACGAGTTCATCGGCCAGCCCCGCGTGCGCGAACAGCTGGCGCTGGTCCTGCGTGGTGCGCGTCAGCGCGGCGCCACCCCCGATCATGTCCTGCTGTCGGGACCACCCGGCCTCGGCAAGACGAGCATGGCGATGATCATCGCCGGCGAACTCGGCACCGCCCTGCGCATCACCTCGGGCCCCGCGCTGGAACGCGCGGGCGATCTCGCCGCCATGCTCTCCAACCTGGTCGAGGGCGACGTCCTGTTCATCGACGAGATCCACCGCATGGCCCGCCCGGCCGAGGAAATGCTATATCTGGCGATGGAGGACTTCCGCGTCGACGTGGTCGTCGGCAAAGGCCCCGGCGCGACCTCGATTCCACTCGATATCGCCCCGTTCACCCTGGTCGGCGCCACCACCCGCTCGGGCGCGCTCACGGGTCCGCTGCGTGATCGCTTCGGTTTCACCGGGCACATGGACTTCTACGACCCTGCCGAGCTGTTGCAGATCCTCACCCGCTCGGCCCGGATTCTCGGGGTGCAGATCGACCACGACGCCGCCGCCGAGGTCGCCGGACGCTCACGGGGCACGCCACGTATCGCCAACCGGCTGCTGCGCCGGGTTCGCGACTACGCCGAGGTCAGGGCGGACGGCATCATCACCCACCCGATCGCGATGGCGGCGCTCGAGGTCTACGACGTCGACGCGCTCGGCCTCGACCGGCTCGACCGCGCCGTCCTCGGTGCGCTCGTGCGTGGATTCGGTGGGGGACCGGTGGGTGTATCGACCCTGGCCGTCGCCGTCGGCGAGGAAGCGGCCACCGTGGAAGAGGTCTGCGAACCCTTCCTGGTCCGCGCCGGACTCGTTGCCCGCACACCCCGCGGCCGGGTGGCGACCGCGGGCGCCTGGGAACATCTCGGTCTGGTGCCGCCGCCCGACCTGGTCATCGGTGCCATCGAAGTGCGTGGACGCGAACCGCAACCGAGCGCCGACCGCTTCGACTGAGATAGCGCGCCTCCGGGCGGGCATCGCGCCGCAACGTCGTCTACTGTCGATTCGGTGGCAGTCCTAGAGGTGGTGCAACGACTCCCCGAGCCGTTGCGTTCCCTGCTCTTGAAGCATCGGGAACTCCTGAAATTCGCCGTGGTCGGTGCGATCACCTGGTTCATCGACACGGGCGTTGTGTACGCGGTGAAACTGACGGTGCTCGGCGACAAGCCGCTCACCGCGCGCCTGCTCGGGGCGCTGATCGCGACGATCGCCTCCTACATCCTCAACCGCGAGTGGTCGTTCAACGCCCGCGGCGGCCGGCAGCGCAGTCACGAAGCGGCCCTGTTCTTCGCGGTCAGCGCCCTGGGCATCGTGGTCACCATGATCCCGCAGGCGCTGTCGCTCTACGCGCTGAATCTGCGTGTGCCGCACGTGGATCCGACGGTACAGATGGTCGCCAACTTCATCTCGGGACAGATCCTCGGCGTCCTGCTGGCCATGGCGTTCCGCTTCTGGGCCTTCCGCCGCTACGTGTTC
Organism: Nocardia sp. NPDC057272; assembly: GCF_042668615.1. Classification (NCBI taxonomy): domain Bacteria; kingdom Bacillati; phylum Actinomycetota; class Actinomycetes; order Mycobacteriales; family Nocardiaceae; genus Nocardia; species Nocardia sp. NPDC057272. The sequence continues at coordinate 149,289 of NZ_JBHUYK010000013.1, forward strand.
CCCGACGACCTGCGCGAAGCCGAACTACACAGCATCCAAGGGTAGGAACCGGCGCAGCCGCGGATGGCGGTTTTCGGCCGCCTTGATCTGGACTGACCGAAGGGTGCGACGAAGGAGTGCCCGTAGGGAGGGAAGATCAAGGTTCCCAGGCCGAAAACCAGCGGCGCCAGCCGCAAAAATTATTGTCGGCGCTCGGGGTGTTCCAGCGCGGTGATCACCAGGTCGATGAAGGCGTCGACTTCTTCGCGGGCGTAGCCGCGGGTACCGAGGCGGGTGTCGGTGAAGCGGACGCCGCGCACATCGGCGGTGGTGAGGCTGCCGGGGCCGTTGTGGGCCAGGGTCGCCGCGACCAGGTCGAGGAAGGCGTCGACCTCTTCCTCGTGGTAGCCGCGCCTGCCGACGGCGGACTGGGTGAACCGCATGCGGTGCACATCGTCGGGCGTGAGCATCTCGGCGACATCGTCGCCTGCGCGCGCTGCCGGAACGGGGGCGCCGCCCTTCTGGCGATGTTCGAGCTCGGTGCGCACCCGGTCGAGGAAATCGTCGACCTGATCGGCCTGATATCCGCGACCGCCGAAGCGCGGGGCGCCGAAGTGCACGTGGCGGATGTCGTCGGCGGTGAGCGCGCCCTGCCCGTCGAGGGTGGCCGAAACCCGTTCCAGGAAGGCGTCGACCTCGTCTGCGTGGTAGCCGCGATGCCCCAGGGTCGGCATGGCGAAGTGGGTGCGGCTCACATCGTCGGGCGTCACAGCGGTCATTGTCTCAGGATTGCCCTTCTATCCCACGGCTTTTCGTTATCGGGCAGCGGCGCGCACGCCATCGATGAACAGCCGCCGCACGGCGTGACTGTACACCGACATCGATGCCGGATCAGGGGTTCGCATCCCCGCGACCAGCCCGGCGACGATCATGCCGAGTGCCGCCTTGGCGGTATTGGCGGTATCGATATCGGCGCGCAGGTAGCCGACGCGCACACCGTGATCGAGGTAGCGCGTCATGAGGATCTCGGTGGCGTCGACGAGGCCGTACACCCGGTCGGTGAGCACGTCGTCGATGCCGGTGGCGTGGAACAGCAACAGGTGCGCGGTGCGCGGATCGTCGAGCAGGACGCGGTTGAGTGAATCGCTGAGCCGGTCGATCAGCGCGGCGTATTCCTCGATCGTGGCGGCGCTCTCGGGCTCCATGTCGTTGTCGAGCGTGCCGAAGATGCGCCCGCTCACCTCGTCGATGACATGGTCGATGATGTCGCGCTTGTTCGCGAAGTAGCGGTAGAAGGTGCCGTGTCCGATGCCCAGACGCGTGGCGATATCGGCGATTCCGGTGGCGTGATAGCCCTTCTCGGCGAAGCAGTCGAACGCGGTATCGATGATCTCCCTGCGCAATTCGGCTTTGCGCTGGTCGATTCGCGAGGGTGGCTTCGTCACCTTGACGATGTTACATTCGCTGTAATCAGAATGACGTGTCATTCTGAGGCAGGAGCATTCTCGATCTCAGTGTGGAGGTTCGGCGTGGTACCTCAGTTCGACGCGGTCGTGGTCGGAGCGGGTTTCGGTGGCATCGGTGCCGGTATCGAGCTCGACCGGCTCGGGTTGCGCGATTTCGTCATCCTGGAACGGGAGGACGACCTGGGCGGCACCTGGCATGTGAACAGGTATCCGGGTCTGGCGGTCGACATCGCCTCGGTGACCTACTCCTATTCCTTCGAGCCCAACCCGCGCTGGACCCGCTTGTTCGCGCCCGGCGCCGAGCTGAAGAAATACGCCGAACACGTGGCCGACAAATACGATCTGCGCAGGCGGATGCGGTTCGGGACCGTCGTCGACGGTGCGCGCTGGGACGCGGAGAACCAGCAGTGGGTGGTGACGATCGCCGGCGGTGAGACGCTGACCGCGCGGTATCTGCTCGCGGCGACCGGGTTCCTGTCCCAGCCCTACACACCGCCGTTCCCCGGCATCGAGTCCTTCGCGGGCAAGATCATCCACACCACCGACTGGGACGCCGATTACGACCTGACCGGTCGCAAGGCCGCCATCATCGGCACCGGCGCCACCGCGGTGCAGCTGGTGCCCGAGGTCGCGAAGAAGGTCGACGAGCTGACCGTGTTCCAGCGGACCCCGATCTGGGTGGTGCCCAAGGTCGACGCGCCGATTCCGGGGGTGGTGCGGGAACTGTTCGACAAGGTCCCGCTCACGCAGAAGGCGGCTCGGCTCGTCAACACCGGCATGCTCGAGGCGCTGATGGTTGTCGGCGTGCTGCACTACAAGCAGGCCAAACCGTTGAACCGGGCGGCCGCCGCGATGGCCAAGGCGCACCTGTTCGCGCAGGTGCGTGATCCCGAGACCCGGGAGAAGCTCACCCCGCACTACGACTTCGGCTGCAAGCGCCCGACGTTCTCCAACACCTATTTCAAGACGTTCAACCAACCGCACGTGCGGCTGGAAACGAACTCGATCGACCAGGTGGAACCCGACGGCATCGTCACCGCCGACGGCCACAAAACCGAGATCGACACCTTGCTGCTGGCCACCGGCTTCAACCTCTGGGACGTGAACTTCCCGGCCATCGAGATCATCGGCCGCGACGGTGTGAACCTCGGGAAGTTCTGGCGCGACAACCGTTTTCAGGCCTACGAGGGCATCACCGTGCCCAAGTTCCCCAACTTCCTGAGTCTCAACAGCCCCTACTCCTACAGCGGGCTGTCGTACTTCACCACCATCGAAGCCCAGATGAAGCACATGGGCAGGTTGTTCGCCGAGTTGTTCCGCCGTGGCGAGCAGACCTTCGAGGTCACCGAAGAAGCCAACGCGGGATTCCTCGACCGGATGACCGACAAGCTGGGTTCCTCGGTCTTCTACGGCGGTGACTGCTCATCCGCGCGCAGCTACTACTTCAATCAGCACGGGGAAGCGGCACTGCTGCGCCCGACCAGCACCGCCGCCGCGCACCGCGAGGCCGTCACCTTCCCGCTCGACGATTACACCTACGGCAGCATCGCCTGAACCTTCTCGGCCCCGGTCCGCGCACCCGCCGGACCGGGGCCTGTTTCACGCGCGCGTCGGTGTCCGGTGTGTCGCCGCGGCGGGGAACTGGCAGACTGTCAGGCGTACTTGCACGTCCACCACTGACTAGGGACTGACTTCGACGATGGACTTCCTGTTTCCGCTGCTGATCCTGGCCCTGCTCGTGCCGATGTTCTTCGGTATCCGCAAACAGAAGCGGGAGGCCGAGAAGGTCTCGACGATGCAGGAGGCCTTGAAGGTCGGTGACGCTGTCGTCACCACCTCGGGTCTGTACGGCACCGTCGTGGATCTCGACGAGGACACCGTCGACCTGGAGATCGCCGAAGAGGTGGTCACCACGTGGCTGCGCCAGGCGATCCGTGAGGTGCGCGCCGACGAGCAGACGGTCGAGGAGACCCCCGAGGTCACCGACGCCCCCGTCGAGGAAGTCGTGGAACAGACCGAGACCCGGCTGACCAAGGACTGACCAGTCCCTTTTCCCGCCCGGGCGCACTGGCGTTGCGGGCCGGGCACCGTTGTGCCCACCGATCCAGCCTCGACTTCCCGCCTAGGAGATGACCTGCTGTGCCACCTTCCCAAGGATCGGCGCATCCGTTCCGGCTGCTCGGCGCCTACGCCGCGCTGCTGGCCGTGATCTACGCGCTGGTGTTCTTCACCGGTGACCATTCCCCGTCGGCCAAGCTCGGCATCGACCTGCAGGGCGGTACCCGCGTCACGTTGACCGCGCGGACCCCCGACGGCAACAAGCCGAGCCAGGACAGCCTGAAGAAGGCCCAGGAGATCATCGACGCCCGTGTCAACGGTCTCGGTGTCGCCGGCTCCGAGGTGGTCATCGACGGTGACAACCTGGTCATCACGGTGCCCGGCGATGACAGCCAGCAGGCACGCGCGCTGGCCACCACCGCCAAGCTCTACATCCGCCCGGTGCTGTTCGCCACCGAGCCGCAGGCAGGCGGCGCGGCTCCGCCCGCGCCCGGCACCGCGCCACCGGGTGGCACCGCGCCCCCGGCGGCCACGGAGACTCCGGCGCCCGTGCCCGGCGAGTCGACCCCACCCGCCGAGGGCGCGACGACCCCTGCGCCGCAGTCGCGGGTGTTCCCCGCGCAGGCACCGCCGACGCCGACGCCGCCGCCCGGTGGGCTCACCACCCAGCAGCAGCAGGCCAAGGAGATCGCCGACGCCAAGGCGCTGCGTCAGAGCACCGATCAGCAGGTGCAGCAGGTCGCCGTGGCGGCGATGGACTGCACCAAGCCCGATCCGCTGACCGGTAACGACGATCCGACGCTGCCGCTGGTCACCTGCTCGCAGGACGGCACCGAGGTGTTCCTGCTCGGCCCGAGCCGCATCGACGGCCAGGAGATCGCCGACGCGACCTCCGGCCTGAACTCCCAGCAGGCCCGGCACGAGGTGAACCTCGAGTTCAAGTCCGGGGGCGCCGATGCCTGGTCGAAGCTGACCGGTGAGTACGTCAACAAGCGAGTCGCGTTCGTGCTCGACTCGAAGGTCGTCAGCGCGCCGCAGGTGCAGCAGGGCCCGCAGCTGGGTGGCCGTACCTCGATCTCGGGGAGCTTCACCGCCGACAGCGCGGACGAGCTGGCCAACACGCTGAAGTACGGTTCGCTGCCGCTGTCGTTCCAGACCTCCGAAGCGGAGACGGTCTCGGCGACACTGGGCCTGTCTTCGCTGAAGGCGGGTCTGCTGGCCGGCGCCGTCGGCCTGATCGCGGTGCTGCTGTACTGCCTGCTCGTGTACCGGATGCTCGGCCTGCTGGCCGGGTTCTCGCTGATCGCGGCCGGTATCGCGGTCTACGGCATCATCGTGCTGCTCGGGCGGTGGATCGGGTTCACCCTCGACCTCGCGGGTATCGCCGGTCTGATCATCGGTATCGGTTTGACGGCCGACTCGTTCGTGGTGTTCTTCGAACGCATCAAGGACGAGATGCGCGAAGGCCGCAGCTTCCGCTCGGCGGTGCCGCGCGGTTGGCAGCGAGCTCAGCGCACCAACCTGTCCGGTAAGACGGTCAGCTTGATCGCCTCGGTCGTGCTGTACCTGCTCGCCGCCGGTCAGGTGAAGGGCTTCGCCTTCACCCTCGGTGTCACCACAGTCCTCGACGTGATCGTGCTGTACCTGGTCACCGCACCGCTGCTGATGCTCGCCTCGCGCTCGCCGTTCTGGGCCAAGCCGTCGGTGAACGGACTCGGCTCGGTTCAGCAGATCGCCAGGGAACGCGGCCAGGCCAGGTCGAAGGAGATGTCACGATGAGCAACGACAACCCCACCGATGAATCGGTGAACCTGGACTCCTACGAGCCCACACAGGGCCCGAAGCACGGCTTCTTCGAGCGTCTCTACACCGGCACCGGCGGCTTCCCTATCGTCAGCAGGCGCAAGTTCTTCTACACGCTGTCGGCGGTGCTGCTGCTGATCTCGCTGCTCAGCATCGGCGTGCGCGGTTTCACTCTCGGTATCGACTTCGAGGGCGGCTCGCGTATCCAGATCCCCGCGGCCGAGGGCGTCACCACCCAGGAGGTGGAAGACGTCTACTCGCAGGCGCTCGGTCACGGACCGGTGTCGGTGCAGAAGGTCGGTTCCGGGGAGTCGGCCACCATCCAGGTGCGTTCGGAAACCCTCGACCTGGCACAGATCGACCAGCTCCAGACCGCGCTCTACGACGAATTCCAACCCAAGGACTCGTCCGGGCAGGTGAGCCGCAACGCCATCAGCATCGCCGAGATCAGCGAGACCTGGGGCGGGCAGATCACCCAGAAGGCGTTGATCGCGCTGGCGGTGTTCGTGCTGCTGACGATGGTCTACATCGCCATCCGCTTCGAACGGGACATGTCCATCGCGGCGATCGTGTCGCTGTTCTTCAACCTGTTCGTGACGGCGGGTATCTACTCGCTGGTCGGGTTCGAGGTGACACCGGCCGCGGTGATCGGCCTGCTCACGATTCTGGGTTACGTTCTCTACGACAACGTCGTGGTCTTCGACAAGGTCGAGGAGAACACTCGCGGCGTGCTGCACCTGAACAAGCGCACCTACGCCGAACAGGCCAACCTGGCCGCCAACCAGACGTTGATGCGCTCGATCAGCACCACCGTGATCGGCATCCTGCCGATCATCGGCATGCTGGTGATCGCGGTGTGGTTGCTCGGGGTCGGCACGCTCAAGGACCTCGCGCTGGTGCAGCTGGTCGGCATGATCGTCGGCGCCTACTCCTCGCTCTTCCTCGCCGTGCCGGTGCTGGTCTCGATCAAGGAACGCTGGGGTCCGGTGGCCGCGCACACCAAGAAGGTCCTGGACAAGCGCGCCGGTGTCGGTGCGGGCGTTCGGGTTCCGGTGGGCGCTTCGGCCGCCCGTGGCCCGCGACCGACCGGCAGCGGTGCGCCGCGGCCGGGGTCGCGTCCGAGTGGAAAGCGACAGCAGAGAAGGCACTGACGACCGACTAGCAGGGGGTCTCATCATGCGACGCAGCACGATTCGACTGATCACCGTGCTCGCCACGGCGGCTGTGACCACCTCCGTGGTGGCCGGGTGCTCGACCAAGAACCAGGTGCCTTCCATCGGGTACGCGGTCGACGCCGCGGTCGCCAGCTACAACGGCGCGAGCACGCTCGGCGCCAGCAGCGGCGCCGCGGCGGTGTTCGGCCGGGTGCTGACCGGGTTCTTCTACACCGGACCCGACGGGCAGCAGGTGGCCGATACCGACGTCGGCACGGCCAAGGAAGTGCCGGGCGAGACGCAGACGGTGCAGTACCGGCTCAATCCGGACGGGGTGTACTCCGACGGGGTGAAGACCTCCTGCGACGATCTGGTGCTGGCGTGGTCGGCGCGCTCGGGCAAGTTCACCCGCCCCGGCGACGGTGGGCCCGTCTCGTTGTTCGACGCCGCGAGCACCGTGGGCTACGACGAGATCGAACGGATCGACTGCCAGCCCGGGTCCAAGGACGCCACCGTGGTGTTCCGGCCGGGCAAGCACTACCTGCCGTGGCGGACGCTGTTCACCGCGGCCGAGGTGATGCCCGCCCATGTGGTGGCGCAGGCGGTGGGTGTGCCGAACGTGGTGAACGCCCTGCAGACCGGCGACGGCGCGGTGATCGGCCGGATCGCCGACTTCTGGAACACCGGCTGGACTGTGCAGGCCGGGGCGCTCGACCTGACGAAGTTCCCGTCGTCGGGGCCGTACCGGATCGAATCCTTCAGCGCGAAGGACGGTTTGGTGCTGGTCGCCAACGAGAAGTGGTGGGGTGACCCGCCCGAGACCAAGCGGATCGTGGTGTGGCCCAAGGGCACCGACTTCGCCGCCAAGGCGAAGGAGAACGCGCTCGGGGTCGTCGATCTCGGGGCCGGGTCGGTCGCGGATCTGAAGCTCGACGGTTTCGACGAGCAGACGGTGGCGAGCCGTAGCGCCGAGCAGCTCGTGCTCGCCACCGGTGGGGTGTTCTCACGGGTGGAGGTGCGCCGGGCGTTCGCACAGTGTGTGCCGCGCCAGGCACTGTTCGACACGCTGGGCAAGGCGGGTGAGCCCGCGCCGCACGGCCTCGGCGCGGGTGTGCTGAACGCCCATGTGGTGCAGCAGGATTCGCTGTACTACCCGGCGGTGATCGGCGGCGCCGATCGGTATCGCGGCGCCGACATCCCCGCGGCCACCGCGACGTTGGCGTCCTCCGGCACGGCGCAGCCGACGGTGCGGATCGGGTATCAGGGTCCCGATGCCCGCCGCGCGCAGACCGTGGCGATGATCGCCGAGACGTGCCGCGGCGCGGGCATCACCGTGGTCGACGCGGGTTCGCCCGACTTCACCCCGGTGAAGCTCCCCGAGGGCGCGGTCGACGCGGTGCTCGGCGGAACCGGCGCGGTGCCGGGGCCCGCGGGGTCGAGCGAGGGTGTTGTCGCGTTCGCCGCGTTGCGGGCAGGTAGCGGCCTCGATTTCGGTGGCTTCGCTAACGGTCGCTACGATGCGATCACCGATCAGCTTGCGGGCGAAGCCAACTCGACCGCGACGCTGAACCTGCTGACCGAGGCCGAGAACCTGCTGTGGGCGCAGCTACCGAGCATTCCGTTGTTCGCGACGCCGCGCATCATCGCCTTCGGCAACGGGATGCGGAACGGGATCGCCGGGCCGACACAGGCCGGTACCGGCTGGAACATGGATCGCTGGGTGTTGCAGCGATGAGCGCACGTGATGAAAGAGGGTTGATGAGCAAGCACGCGGTGGTCGAGTCCGACGATCAGGCCAGTGAGCGCACCGCCGAGGCGGCCGCCGCGGTCACCCGGCTGACCCGCTGGCACGACGACTTCCCCACGCCGGGTGTGCGTTTCGCCGATCTCACTCCCGTGTTCGCCGACGCCGTCGGCTTCCGCGCGGTCATCGACTGCTTCGCCGCCATCGCCCCCGACGCCGACCTCGTGGCAGGTGTCGACGCGCGTGGCTTCCTGCTCGGGGCAGGCGTCGCCGCGACGCTCGGCACCGGCGTGCTCGCCATCCGTAAGGGCGGCAAACTCCCGCCGCCGGTCGTCTCACGCGAGTACAAGCTCGAATACGGTTCCGCCGCACTGGAAATCCCCGCCGACGGCGTCGACCTCGAGGGCAAGCGGATTCTGCTGCTCGACGACGTCCTCGCCACCGGCGGCACCCTCGCCGCCGCGGCCGCCCTGTTCAAGGAGGTCGGCGCCGAGGTGGTCGCCGCCGCCGTGGTGATGGAACTCGAGTTCCTGAAGGGGCGCGAGCACCAGGGTGACTATCCGGTGAGCTCGATCGTCAAGATCTGACTCAGCGCGCTGCCCGCAGCATCGGCCACAGCGTCGGGCCGCCCGGGATCTGCAACTCGCCGGTGACGACGAAGCCGAAGCGTTCGTAGTACGGGACGTTGACCGGGTTGCTGGATTCCAGATAGGCGACGGCGTGCTCGGCGTCGACGCGGTCGAGCCGGCTGTGGAGCAGGGCGCTCCCGTAACCTCCGCCCCGGACATCGGGGGCGGAGCCGAGCATCGCCAGATACCAGTGTGGTTCGGTCGGATGGTTCTTCTTCAGCAGGTCACCCACCTGTTTGCCGGCCAGTGTGCGGCGGCCGAACGCGCGCCAGATACCGGGCAGCGTGCGAAGTTCGGTCAGGGGTGACGGGTTCTGATGGTGTGGTGGGGTCCACAGGGCCACGCCGCCCACCGTGTCGTCGGGGCGCAGTGCGAGGTCGGAGGCGTCCGCCGGTAAGAAGAGGTGGCGCGCCATCGTGGCGAAGAACCGGGGCAGGCCGGCGGCTCGCCGATCCGGGTCCGGCAGGATCCAGCTCATCACCGGGTCGTGCTGGAACGCCGCGGCCAGCGTCTCGGCCACCGCGTCGACATCGTGCCGGACCGCCTTGCGCACCACAATCGTCGCCATCGCACTCCTTCGATCCGGGTTCGCCTACGAGATGGCGACTCGCGTCCAGGCTAGCTTTTCCATGACGGGCCTCACAGGAGGGAAAAAGGGGTGGCGCGTCGGGGTAGCTCGGTGTTATCAATGAAGGGTCTTGTTCCCGGCGATCGGAGCCATGCGTTGATTTCTTGAGGTAGCGCTCTCGGACGGTCCGCATTCTGCGCACCGTGTTTCCGTCGCACCTCCAGGGGATCCGCATGACCTCTCTTTCCTTTTCCGATCTCACCTTTCACTGGCCGGATGGCACCGCTGTCTTCGACGGGCTCGACGCTGTCGTCGGGCCCGGTCAGATCGGTCTCGTCGGCAGCAACGGCGCCGGCAAATCGACGCTGTTGCGGCTGGTCGCCGGGGAACTGAAGCCGGTGCGTGGGTCGATCTCCGTGCCGGGCAGCCTCGGCTATCTCCGGCAGGACCTGGGCATGCAGACCGGTCAGCGGGTGGACGCGGTGCTCGGTATCGCCGAGGTACGCGGCGCGCTGCACCGCATCGAGAGCGGCACCGGCGAGCCCGCCGACTTCGACACAGTCGGCATGTCCTGGCAGGTCGAGGACGAGGCTGTCGCACTGCTCGGCAAGCTCGGGCTCGACTACGTCGCCAAGTCGGTCGATGAACTCGACCGCACCCTGGACACCCTCTCCGGTGGCGAAACCGTGCTGCTGGGCCTGGTCGCCGAACTGCTGCGCGAACCCGACGTGCTGCTGCTCGACGAACCGACCAACAACCTCGACGCGGTCGCCCGCGGGCGGCTCTACGAGGTGATCCGGCAGTTCGCGGGCACCGTGATCGTGGTCAGCCACGATCGCGAACTGCTCGATCGGATGGACGGCATCGCCGAACTGCGCGCGGGCGAAATCCGCTCCTTCGGTGGTGGTTTCAGCGACTACGAGCGGATCATCGAGGCCGAGCAGGAAGCGGCGCGCGCCGCCGTTCGCGATGCGCGCAGCGATGTGCGCAAGCAGGCGCGCGAACTCGTCGATGCCCGAACGAAACTGGACCGGCGGGCGCGCTTCGCGCAGAAGATGCAGGACAACAAGCGGGTACCGAAAATCGTCGCGGGACTGCGCAAGAACGCCGCGGAGGTATCGGCGGGCAAACTGCGCAACTCCCACATCGACAAACTCGACTCCGCCCGCGAAACCCTTGATCACGCCGAGGAATTGGTGCGCGCGGACCGGGAGATCCGCGTCGAGCTCCCCGGCACCAGGCTGTATCCGGGACAGGATGTGCTCGACCTGCGGCAGGTCGAGCTGGCCAACGGCCCGGTGGTCGACCTGCGCGTGAGTGGACCGGAGCGGATCGCGTTGACCGGGCGTAACGGCGCGGGCAAAACCACCCTGCTGCGTCGGATCGTCGCCGAGGGGCCGAAGGTTTCGTGGCGGTTGTTGCCGCAGCGTCTCGATGTCTTCGACGAAACGCGAACGGTGTTCGAGAATGTCGCCGCCGCGGCACCGCACGCGACACCGGAACAGATTCGCGGTCAGCTCGCGCGCTTCCTGTTCCGCGGCGCCGACGCCGACATCGCGGCCGCCGCGCTCTCGGGCGGCGAACGACTGCGCGCCGCCCTGGCCACCCTGCTGCTCGCCGAACCTGCCCCCAGGCTGCTGATGCTCGACGAGCCCACCAACAACCTCGACTTGCCCAGCCTGGCTCATCTGACCCAGGCACTGGCGAGTTTCGAGGGTGCGCTGATCGTGGTGAGTCACGACGAACGCTTCCTCGACGACATCGGGGTCACCCGCAGGCTCGAGCTCACCCCGGACGGCCTGGTCGAAGACGGACCGGTGGCTACCGCCCAGAATTCGCGGCCCGGCGCACCGCTCCCGGATACCGGAGCAGATTCGGGCCCAACCACACCGCCACCGCGGTGAGCGCGAGCCAGGGGCGCAAGTGTGGGCGCATCCGCCGGATGCGGCCGTCGGAATCGAGGTCGAGCACCATCGCCTCGGTCATCCGGAAAGGCCCGAACCTGGCTTCGCCCAACAGGACTCGGGTGTCGCCGGTGCCGAGTGTGTCGGTCCATCGCAGATCGCTGACCGTGCGATAGACGAGGGTGAGCAAAGGGGCGAGGTCGGTTCGGCCACGGAAGACGAGCCGCCCCGATCCTGCGCGACCTGTTCCTCGGCATCAGCCGCTTCGAGGACCTGCGTCGAGACCTCGGTATCGCGTCCAATGTGCTGACCGATCGTCTTCGCACCCTGCGTGACCACGAGATCGTGGAAACCAGGGTGTACCAGGAGAACCCGACCCGCACCGAGTACGTCCTCACCGACCGCGGTCGCGATCTCTACCCGATCCTGACCATGCTGCTGGCGTGGGGGGATCGCTGGCTGGCCGGTGAGGACGGCCCGCCGCTGTCGGTGGTCCACCGCGACTGCGGTCAGGTGACCGAGGGCGTCGTCGTCTGTCGAGCATGCGCCGCTCCGCTCACCTCGGACAATGTCACCTGGCGTGCCGGTCCGGGCGGTCGGTCCGGTCCCGGTGTCGTTCTCGTCGCTACGCGCTTGACGCCGCTGCCGGACGGCACTGCCTCCTGCTGATCAACTCGGACGAATTCGCCCCAGCGCCTTGACGATCGTTGTTTTGGTTGAATAGACTAAAACAACGATCAAGGCGAGAGGGCGTGGTTCGGATGGGGTACGGAAACTGGGATGACACCGCCTACCGGGCGGGCAAGACGTATCGGGCGCGGCAGGGGGTGGACGATTTCGGGTACACGGCCGAGATGCGGGCGAAGCCGTATGACACGTGGTGCGCGCATCCCCTGCTCGACCCCTTCGGAGTCGGCAAGCGCGAGTGCCGGGACTCGGCCGAGCACGGGAACTCGCTGCCGGTGGCCGTGCTGTTCGATGTGACCGGGTCGATGGGCCGGGTGCCGCGCATCATGCAGGACAAGCTGGGAAAACTGCACGGGCTGCTGAAGAACAAGGGGTACGCGCAGGACCCGCAGGTGCTGTTCGGCGCGATCGGCGACGCCGACACCGACCGGGTGCCCTTGCAGGTCGGGCAGTTCGAATCCGACAACCGGATGGACGAACAGCTGCGGGCGATCCTGCTCGAGGGCGGCGGTGGCGGACAGAAGTCCGAAAGCTATGAGCTGGCCGCCTATTTCATAGCCGAGCATGTCGCGACGGACGCCTGGGACAAGCGCGGCAAGAAGGGGTATCTGTTCCTGATCGGCGACGAGCTGAACAAGCCTCGCCTGGCCGCCCGGCACATCAGGGCGGTGATCGGCGATCATGTGCGCCGCGACGTGTCCGTCGAGTCGATCTATCGCGAACTCGAGCAGCGCTGGCACGTGTACTACATCCTGCCGAATCAGTCGTCGTACTACCGGGATCCGGAGATCGCCGAACACTGGCGGGCGTTGCTCGGGCAGAACTTCCTGAAACTCGACGACCCCGGCGCGGTCTGCGAACTGATCGCGCTGACCATCGGATTGGGCGAGGACCGGGTCGATCTCGACACCGGTCTGGCCGATCTGCGCGACGTCGGATCGAGTGACGAGGCCGATGCGGTCGGCCGGGCGCTCGGCTCGAAGCCCGGCCCGACGCGGCGCGCTCTGCCGCCGGGGCGATGAGCCCGCTGTTCGGTGGCCGCCACCTCGTCGTCGTCGATCTGGGTTTCGGTGACGCGGGCAAGGGCGCCACGGTCGATTGGTTGTGCTCGCCCGAGGCCGATCTCGGGGTGTCGGCCGTGGTGCGGTTCAACGGCGGTGCGCAGGCCGCGCACAACGTCGTGGCCGACGGTCGCCACCACACCTTCGCGCAGTTCGGATCGGGGACTTTCTCGGGGGTCCCGACGCTGCTGTCGCGGTACATGCTGGTCGAGCCGATCGCGCTTGCCGCCGAGTCCGAACAGTTGGCGGCGCTCGGTGTTCACGACCCGCTCGGCCTGCTCGCCGTCGACGGCCGCGCCCTGCTGACCACACCGATCCACATCGCGGCGAACCGTGCGCGTGAGGACGCGAGGGGTACTTCGCGGCACGGTTCCTGCGGCCGTGGTATCGGTGAAACAGCCTGGTACGCACTGGAGAACGACGCGCCGACCGTGGCCGACTGCCGGGCGCCGGCCGTGCTGCGCGCCAAACTGGATCGGCTCGCGGCGCACTACGAGGACCTCGTCGGCCCGAGCGTGCACGGGTACGAATCGATCGACGCCCTGGTGGCGATGTACGGCGATTTCGCGCGAGCCGTCCGCATCACCGGTGATGCGGAACTCGCCCTGACCGCGCACGATGGGCGATTGGTGTTCGAAGGCGCGCAGGGTGTGTTGCTCGACGAGTGGCGCGGCCTGCACCCGCACACCACCTGGTCGACGGTCGAGCCACGCAACGCCCGCGCCATGATCCGCGACATCGGCGGAACCGCCGCGGTTCTCGGCGTCACCCGCACCTATATGACCCGGCACGGCGCGGGTCCGCTGCCGACCGAAGCGCCGCTCGGTTTTCCCGAACCGCACAACGGCACCGGGCATTATCAGGGTGCGTTTCGGCAGGGACACCTGGATCCGATCCTGCTGCGCTACGCCGTCGACGTGTGCGGCGGGATCGACGGGCTGGTCGTCAACCACCTCGACATGCCCGGAACCCTCCGCGCCGCACAGGCATACGAGACGCCGGCGGGCAGATCGGCCGAACTGGTCCCCGGCCGGTGGCGTGATCTCGATCACCAGCAGCGGCTCACCGGCGAACTCTTCGCTGCGACACCGATTCTCGTGCCGATCGACACCGACCCGGCAGCGTGGCTGGCCGAGCGGTTGCGGGTACCGGTGGTGCTGACCGGGCACGGTCCGGATCGGCGCGACCGCGCTGTCGCGGCTTCCGTCGCCGGCCGGAGGGAGCGGCCCGCCGATGTCGGTGGGCAGGGAAGAATCGGAGCATCCGTACCGTGAACCGCGGTATCGGCCGGTGACAACGCACTGCGCCCGGAGCAGAGCAGCTCGAGGCAGGATGGGATGACGTGGAGCAATCCGTTGTGTCGATCGATGTGGTGACCTTGCGGTGCTGGGATGCCGACAGCGGCGTCCGGATCGGCATCGCCCCCCGCGAGTTCGAGCCGTTCACCGGCGAACTCGCGCTACCGGGTGTGCTGCTCGGCCGCGGCGAACGTCTCGTCGACGCCGCCCGGCGCGCCGTCCACACCAAACTCGGGGTGCCGGCCGCGGCGATCGGCGCGGTCGGCCAGCTCGTCACGTTCGACGAACCACACCGCGACCCGCGCGGGCCGACGCTGGCCATCGCGATGTGGGCGGTGGTCGCCGAGCACGAGGGACCCGCGGAGTGGGTGGGCTTCGACGAGGTCCCGCCGCTGGCGTTCGACCACAATCGCATCGTCGATACCAGCCGTGCGTTGCTGGCCGGACTCCTGTGGAAGGACGCGACGCTCACCCGAGCACTGGCGGGCACCGAGTTTCCCGCCACCCGCGCGGTCGATCTCAGTACCTCGCTGCACGGTGCTCGTCCCGACCCCGCCAACCTCAACCGCACGCTCGCCGCGATCCCAGGGCTCGGCCGGACCGGTGAACGTCGCCGGGTGAAAGCCACCGGGCGGCCCGCTGTGGTGTGGGCGTTCGACGTCGACGGAAACTGAGCCGCGGCGAACGGATTTCCGACTCGCGCTCGGTGCTGCCATCGGTGAGATCACATGCCTGCGGCAGTATTTCGGCGTGCGCGCCGAGGCGGCGGAATTCCGATCGCCCGTTCGGTCGACCTGTGGTTCGCGGGTTGTTCAGCGAGGCGTCCGGTGCGTGCGAAACCGATGAAACGTCGATGAACACCGTCGCGTCGGCCTCACCGCGACGGCGCCGATCCCGCATCGTGAGGGCATGCGCGAGATGTCGGCTCCGGCGAAAGTGCTCGCGGCGCTGGTCACCGCGTTGGTGACGATTCCGCTGGTGGGATCGGCGGCAGGCTCGGTGGCGGCGTTCGACGACGTGGGGGCGAGGGTCGACGCGGCGGCCGCGTTCGGTGCTCCGCGGCGCGGGGTGGGCGAGGTGGTGAACAAGGTCGTCGTCATCGGGATCGATGGGCTGATGTTCGACAAGGCCGATGCGGCACAGGCGCCGCGATTGCGGCGCCTCGCCGCGCAAGGGCTGCTGTCGCAGGGGAACATCGCGGGGCACATCACGATTTCCGGGCCGTCGTGGGCGAGCGCGCTGACCGGGGTGTGGGACACCGAGCACGGGATCACCGGCAACGAATTCGACGCGAGTCCGTTCGTGGCGCACCCGAGCGTGTTCACCCGGATCGAACGGGCCGACCCCGCTCGGCACACGGTGTCCATCGGCACCTGGCACCAGATCGCGACGATCGCCGCCACCGGTGACCGGCGCGCCGACATCGCCCTCACCACCGCACCCGTCGCCGACGATCCCGACGAGTCGGCCACCGACGCCGCGACGGCCACCGAAGTGGTGTCCGCGATCGAGCGTTCCGGCCCCGATCTGGTCTTCACCCACCTCGACCAGATCGACCTGGCCGGCCACCAGCACGGCGGTGCGTCCCGCGCCTATCTCGCCGCGATTCGCCGGGTGGACGGGCTCGTCGGCCAGATCGTCGCGGCGGTCGACCAGCGCGCGCACGCTCATCCCCGCGAACAGTGGACCGTCCTGGTCACCACCGACCACGGCCACCTCCCGACCGGTGGCCACGGTGGCCAGACCCCCGCCGAAACCGCCAACTTCGTCATCGCCCGCGGCCCCGACTTCACCCCGGGCACCGTGACCAGCGCCCACACCCTGGTGGACCTCACGCCCACCGTCCTCGACCTCCTCGCCGCCCCGCCCGGCCGTCTCGACGGCCACAGTCTTCGCGCCCGCCCGACGCCAGGCGATGAGCGCTGACAGGTTCGCCCTATCCGCAGGCCCGGAAACTCACTACGCTGCCCGGGAACAACCGGCAGAAACCGCGAAGAGGCGGATTAGCCGCAGGCCTGTGACCCCGGTGACTCGAACACCAGGTCGGTACGAGGACTAAAGTGAGGACCTGGGCGGTTGCAGCACTCGGCCGACACGGTCCGAATGCAGCGTGAGAGGTGGTGGCATGACTCGACAACTGGGCGAGGCGAAGGTTGGGCAGGAATCCACCGGCGCCACGCCGAGCCAGGGTGCACCGGCGAAGACCCCCGAAACCGCCAAGCAGTCCCCGACAGCCTCGGTGCCCAGTTCGGCGTCTCGGCGGGTTCGTGCGCGGCTGGCTCGGCGGATGACCGGTCAACGGGGGATCGCGGCGGTCAAGCCGGTGCTCGAACCCTTGGCCACCGTCCACCGCGAGCTGTACCCGAAGGCCAATCTCGGCCTGCTCCAGCGCGCCTTCGACGTCGCCGACGAACGCCACGCCAAGCAGTTCCGCAAGTCCGGCGACCCCTACATCACGCACCCGCTCGCTGTCGCCAACATCCTGGCCGAGCTCGGCATGGACACGACCACCCTGGTCGCGGCCCTGCTGCACGACACCGTCGAGGACACCGGCTACTCCCTCGAACAGCTCAAGGAAGAGTTCGGGCAGGAAGTCGCCCACCTCGTCGACGGCGTCACCAAGCTCGACAAGGTGAACCTGGGCGCGGCGGCCGAGGCCGAGACCATCCGCAAGATGATCATCGCCATGGCCCGCGACCCGCGTGTGCTGGTGATCAAGGTCGCCGACCGGTTGCACAACATGCGCACCATGCGTTTCCTGCCGCCGGAGAAGCAGGCCAAGAAGGCCAAGGAAACCCTCGAGGTGATCGCGCCGCTGGCGCACCGCCTCGGGATGGCCACGGTCAAATGGGAGCTGGAGGACCTCGCCTTCGCGATCCTGCACCCCAAGAAATACGACGAGATCGTGCGCCTGGTCGCCGATCGCGCGCCCTCGCGCGACACCTATCTGGCGAAGGTCCGCGCGGAGATCACCAACACCCTGGCCGCGTCGCGGATCAACGCGATCGTCGAAGGCAGGCCCAAGCACTACTGGTCGATCTATCAGAAGATGATCGTCAAGGGCAAAGACTTCGACGACATCCATGACCTGGTCGGCATGCGGATCCTGTGCGAGGAGGTCCGCGACTGCTACGCCGCCGTCGGTGTCGTGCACTCGCTGTGGCAGCCCATGGCGGGCCGGTTCAAGGACTACATCGCGCAGCCGCGCTACGGGGTCTACCAATCGCTGCACACCACGGTCGTCGGCCCCGACGGCAAGCCGCTCGAGGTGCAGATTCGCACCCAGGACATGCACCGGACCGCCGAGTTCGGCATCGCCGCGCACTGGCGGTACAAGGAGACCAAGGGCAAGCACTCCGGTGACGCCGCCGAAGTCGACGACATGGCGTGGATGCGTCAGCTGCTCGACTGGCAGCGGGAGGCCGCCGATCCCGCGGAGTTCCTCGAATCGCTGCGCTTCGACCTGAAGTCGCCGGAGATCTTCGTGTTCACGCCCAAGGGCGATGTGATCACGCTGCCGCAGAAGTCCACTCCGGTCGACTTCGCCTACGCCGTGCACACCGAGGTCGGGCACAAGTGCATCGGCGCTCGGGTGAACGGCCGCCTGGTGGCGCTGGAACGGCAACTGGAGAACGGCGAAGTCGTGGAGGTGTTCACCTCCAAGGCGCAGAACGCGGGACCCAGTCGCGACTGGCAGAAGTTCGTGGTCTCCCCACGTGCGAAAGCCAAGATTCGCCAATGGTTTGCCAAGGAACGGCGCGAGGAAGCGCTCGAGAGCGGCAAGGAGCAGATCTCCAAGGAGGTCCGCCGTGTCGGGCTGCCGCTGCAGCGGTTGATGAGTGTCGAGGCGATGACCGCGGTCGCGCACGAGCTGCACTACAGCGACATCTCCACCCTCTACACCGCGGTCGGCGAGCACCAGGTGTCGGCGCATCACGTGGTGCAGCGGCTCATGGCCCAGCTCGGCGGCATCGGCGATGTCGAGAACGAGCTGGCCGAGCGGTCGACACCGTCGACCACGCCGGCCCGTCAGCGTGTCACCGGTGACGCGGGCGTGCTCATTCCCGGTGCGCCGGGAACGGTCGCGAAGCTGGCCAAGTGCTGCACGCCGGTGCCGGGCGACGAGATCATGGGCTTCGTGACCCGTGGTGGC
Organism: Nocardia sp. NPDC057272; assembly: GCF_042668615.1. Classification (NCBI taxonomy): domain Bacteria; kingdom Bacillati; phylum Actinomycetota; class Actinomycetes; order Mycobacteriales; family Nocardiaceae; genus Nocardia; species Nocardia sp. NPDC057272. Next base: position 167,793 of record NZ_JBHUYK010000013.1, read on the forward strand.
GCGGTGAGCGTGCACCGCACCGACTGCACCAACGCCGATTCCCTCCAGGAACAGTCGGAGCGGATCATCGAGGTCGAATGGGCGCCCTCACCCTCGTCGGTGTTCCTGGTCGCGATCCAGATCGAGGCGCTCGACCGCACCCGATTGCTCTCGGATGTGACCAAGGTGCTGGCCGACGAGAAGGTCAACATCCTGTCCGCTTCGGTGGCCACCCATGGCGACCGCGTCGCGATCAGCAAGTTCACCTTCGAGATGGGCGACCCCAAGCACCTCGGTCACCTGCTCAATGTGGTGCGCAACGTCGAAGGTGTCTACGACGTGTACCGGGTGACCTCCGCCGCCTGACCCGACTACGGCCCGGGCACTCTCCTCACGAGGGCGCCCGGGCCGCTGTCTGCCCAGGTGATCGCCGAAAGGTTGCTGGTCGCATCGGGTTTGCCGGGGGCAGCGAAAGGGCCGATTAGGGCAGCGGTTGGGTTACCCGGAATCTGTTACGGTTTAGTGCGTTTCAACGCTCCACTGGTCAGCCGAAACGGACTGTGATGCGGATCGATATGGCTCGGTGCACGACACGACTCACGGGGACGCTGATCGCGTTCACCGTCGCTTCGCTGTCGGTTACGGCGGGGGTGGCCGGCGCGGAAGACGGTACACCCACCACGCCGTCTACACACGTATCCATCGCCGCGTGTCCGGCACTGTATGCCTTGGGAATTCAGGGCACGGGCGAGTCCTCGCCCGACGCGGCGCCCAGCACCGACACCGGGATGCTGTCGACGGTATTCCGTCCGATGCTGGCCGGTGCGTCCGACCCGGGACTCGTCGATCGTGCGTACGTGCCCTATGAGGCCGGTTTCGGCGGTGCGGTCCAGGGCGGCGCGGTGCCGTACACCGAATCGGTGGCCGGGGGCCTGGAACGACTTCGCGCGATGGCGACCCAGGTGGCGCAGCGCTGCCCGGACACCCGGTTCGCGGTCGTCGGCTACTCCCAAGGCGCCCACGTCGCCTCGCTGTTCGCCCAGGAGGTCGGAGCGGGCACCGGAGCACTGTCCGCGGACAAGGTCGCCGCGGTCGCGTTGTTCGCCGACCCGACCCGTGCGGAGAACGCGCCACTGTTTCCCGGCGCGCCCGACCGGACCGCACCGCTGGCGGCGCCGGGAACCTCCGGCGACGCGGTAGCGAACATCGGTGCCGTGCGTCAAGGGGTCGCCTCCGGTGGTGGGCTCGCCCCGCAGAGCGAGCAGACCGATGACTTCGGTAAACTCACCGGTCGTGTCGCAAGCTTTTGTGCCACAGGCGATCTCGCGTGTGACGCACCGCAGGGCGCGCCGATCGTGCGTGCCGTCACCAACCTCATGAGCCAGTCGAAACTCTCCGGCGGCGATCCGATCGGCTCGTTGACCTCGATCGCGCAGGCGCTGGCGTTCACCTCCATCAAAACGGCCACCGCGGTGGTCGAGGAGGACATCTCCGGCGCCACCCTGGCCGACGTGTCGATCTCGCCGAAGAAGTCGATCTCACAGCGAGTGTCCGATGCCTCGGACCCGAACAGCAAGCTCGACATGAACGCCGCGTATCAGGCGCTGCTGAAGGTCGGCATGATCGGCCTCAATGCCGTCGCCACCGTGGTGAAGTCGGTGATCAGCCCGGCGAGTATCAGCGAATTGGCCACGGCCACATTGTCGAATCCGCTGGCCGGACTCACGCTGCTCGGGACGAAACTGGCAGGCGCGGTCCCGCAACTGGTGCCGCCGACCACCGGGATCCGGCTGGTCAACGAGGCGTTCACCGCGGTCCAGCAGAATGTGACCGACAACGCCGAACTCCTCGACGTCACCACCTGGGTGCGCTACTGGGACACGCTGCAACGCCATGACGCCTACTCGCGCATGGGCGTCGGCGCGAACGGCGCCACCCCGACGGAGTACGTCGGCCGGTGGTTCGCCGCGCTCGCCCACGACGCGGCAGGCGTTTCCGGGAAGGGAGCGGTACCGGTCGGCGGGTCCGACTCGCGTGGTATGGGAATATTCCAGAGCCCGACCGGCGCGTCTACGACAACCAAACCCTCCGGTGGGGGACAATTTCCGTTCGGGACAGGAGCCGATGGCGCCTCATCCGGCGGCGCGACGACTCCGCCTGCCGCGACACCCGTAACCACCGCACCCACCACCCGTCCGTTCTCTGTGAACTGATCACCGAGAGGTCTTCGATGCGAACTGTGCCCGGCGCCGTGGAAAGGGGGGAATGTTGAAGTCGTACAACGAATTGTCGCGCTGGTACTCGGCGCTGGAGCCCGAGACCGAGACCGGCGCCCCCGTGCGCCCGGACACCACCGAACCGGTGGCGGGCGACGACGACAGCATCGACCGATATTCGACGAATCCCGACGCCGCCCCGATCGCCGAGCCGGCGCCGGATCACGCCACGGCAGGGGAGCGGCAGTCGGAACCGTTCAGCCTCGCCCTCGACTTTCAGCCGACCGCCACCGGCGGCTCGCCCAGCCGGGAGGCCGGCCATCAGGCGAAAGTTGCCGGCGACCCGCACGGTGGGAACGTCGAGTCCGAGCCGAAAGTCGGCGACCCGTTCAGCCGGGCCACCGAGTTCCATGACGCGACAACCGAATCCGCGAGCTGGGCCGCGCCCGAGAACGACAAGCGGCCGTACCAGGCCGAACCAGAGCATGCGCCCGAGCCCGCTCCACCGCCTCCCGCGCAACTCGCCGGGCGCCGGAGCGACTTCACCGGCGGCTGGTCGGACTGGGTCGCCGAACCGGCACCCGGCCCCGACGACGACTACGACGCCGAACTCGTCCAGTTCCCCTGGCCGGAGGCCGCCGCCGACGAATACGACAACGCCCGGGTGCTCGAGCCCTCCGGCGCCTTGCGCGCGAGCCGGAAACGTCAGCGCACGTGGGTGGTTCTCGCGGTCTCGGTCCTCGTCCTCGTGCTCGCCGCGACCGGGGTGTTCTTCCTGCTGTTCGGGCGCGGCGACAGCAACACCGCCCGCGACACCGCCCCGCCCCTGCACTTCACCGCGGGCAACCTGACCGCCGACACCGCGGGATCGTGCCCGACCGAACGCACCGAGATCGTGCTGCGCAGCGCCGAAGCGGGCGGCACCGACTCGGGCCCCGACGCCGTTCTCGCCTTCCAGTACGCCTACTACGTGACCCGATCGGGGGAGCAGGCCAGAGCGGTGGTCACCCCCGACGCCGATGTCTCGCCGGCCGCCGTGATCCAGCGCGGTATCGACACCATCCCGGTGGGGACCACCCACTGCGTGCGGATCACCACCGTCGCGGCCGACCGGTTCACGGTGGAGGTCACCGAGTTCCGGCCCGCGGGTGCACCGGCCACCTACACCAAGCAATCGGTGCGGACAGCGCTGGTCGGCGATCGCACGCTCATCACGGGCATCGCGGCAGGGTAAGGAGAGGCGATGACAGACGATTGGAGCCGATGGCTCGACGAGGCCCCCGAGGGGGACCCGTCCGATGACCTGGCGCGTGATCCGGCTCCGGTGGTGCGGTTGCGGCGTCGCAACGGTGAGCGCCGCGACGGCACCCGGAGGCCGATCCTGGTGGTCGGCGGCTGCGGCGGCGCGGGCACCACGACGACCGCGCTCGGACTGGCCGCGGAGCTCGTCACCGCGGGTGCGACGACAGTGGCGGTCGACGCGACCGCGGCGGGCAGCGACATCGCGCTGCGCGGGGCCGACAAGCACCTGCACCCGGTGAACCTGCAGTCCTGGGTGTACGGCCGGGGCGACGACGAACCGGCACCCCTGGAAGACTGCCTGTCCCGCTCCACCTCCGGGTTCGGACTGCTCTGGCGGGACGCGACCCCGCTGCGCCGTCGCGCGACATTTCTCACTGTCGCGCGGGCGCTGGACACCGGTGGGTACACCGCGGTCTATGACGGCGGCAACCCGATTGCCGGACGGCAACTGCGGCCCCTGCTCGACGACGCCGATATCGCACTGGTATTGGCCATCCCGGCCCGCGTCGACGCCGCCAACCGGCTGCGCGTGACCCTGGAATGGCTCGACGACCACTACGGCGACGACGGCGCCGGTGTGGTCGCCGACACTACTATCGTTGTCTCGCATCAGTATTCGCACGACGACTCGCGCGTAGCGGAGCATTTGCGCGAACACCTGTCGGGGTGGGTGCGCGAGGTCGTCGAGATTCCCTACGATCCGCATCTCGCGCGCGGGGAACTCGTCCGCCACGCCGAGCTGGCCGAGGCGACGCGTTCGGCGTATGCGAGCTTGCTCGCGGGGGTGGCATCATGACGGCAGCCATGAATCTTCGTCGTCGTCGTGAACCGGACGCCCCCGCCGGTGTAGTCGCGCCGCCAGAATCGCTGCGCGCCAAGATCTGGGAGCGCCCGGTGCCGGGGGTCGGCCGGGCGCCGCTGGTGTGGTTGCTCGGCGTGCACGGTGGCGCGGGCGCGACCACGCTGTCGCACGTGCTGGCCCCCGCGGCCGACGCGCGCGGGCGCTGGCCCGGGGTGTTCGACCGTGAATCCCCCTATGTCGTGCTGGTCGCCAGGGAAACCATCTCCGGACTCACCCGCGCGCACGATCTGCTGCGCCAGCACCACGCCGGGCTGGCCGGACCGGCACTGGTTCTCGGCCTGATCACCGTCGCCGCGCGCCCCGGCCGGATGGCGCCGGAGATCCGGCGCTACCGGGAGGTGGTCGGCTCGCTGGCCGGGCACGTCTGGCAGGTGCCGTGGTTCGAGGAATGGACTCTGGTGGAGTCCGATGTGCTTCCGGTGTGGTCGCCGGGCGACGAGGTGGCGGTCAAGAAACGCCGCCCCGACCCGCTCGACGACGTGCCGGTCGAAATCGGTGACCTCGGTACCGATGTGGTCGCCGCGATCCGCACCAGTCTCGGCCCGCCCCCGTCGGGCGAGGGTCGATCATGAACGCCGGGCGGTTCGCCGGTCGGTGGTGTACAAACGTGTGTCGTCGTCGAAGTGTTTGTGGCACAACACCTTTACTGTGGGAGAAAGGCACCCGATGAGCATGCTCCTCCTCGCCGTGCAGGACACGTACGGCACCGTGCTGGCCCAGGTCGGTAACCCGACCCCGGAGGCTCCTCCCGGCTCGGAGAAGATCCTGCAGCTGGTGCGTTACCTCACCTGGTTCGTGCTGCTGTCGGGCATCTGCGGCATCACCTACGCGGGCGGCAAGTTCGCGTGGGAGCGCTGGACCGGTGGTGGTCTCGAATCGCCGAAGATGGTGGCGGGCGCCATGATCGGTGGCGTCGTGGCGACCAGCGCCGGCACGATCATGAGTGCGGTCATCGGTTAGTGATCACCGTGCTCGCCTACAAGCAGATCCCGGCCGACGTGTTGGCGCCGATGATGCAGTTGCTCAACTGGCTGCTCTGGTTCGTCCTGCTGTCGTGCCTGGCCTGGATGATCCTGTCGGCGGGTCGATTGTGGATCGCGTTCCGCAGCGACCTGGCGGTCAACGACGCCTCACACGGCGTCCTGATGAGCCTGATCGGTGCCTCGGTGGCCAGCACCGCGTCGGCGATCGCGCTGGCCTTCCTGCCGGCATGAATTCCACAGTGACACGACCGGTTGCGGTCGGTATCGCATTGCTCGCCGCGGCCGTCGGCTGTGGTGGCGGTGGCGATACCGGCCCCGACCTGACAGCCGCGCCGACCGGGGTGGGCTGGCAGGACTACCAGGGCATCTCCCTGCCGCACACCGATCAGGGCCCGAAAACAGTGGGGCAGGGCACCGCGACGGGGTTCGAGCATTCCCCGCGCGGGGCCGGGCTGGCGGCACTGACCCACACCATCCGGTTGTCGGTGGCGCCGGACAGTCAGTGGGCCCAGGTGGTGAACACCGAACTCGTCCCGGGGCCCGCGCGGGACGAGTGGGCGATCAACCGAGTACAGCTGTCGATCACCGGACCCGCCACGGCGGAGTACGCGCCGAAATTGTTGGGTTACAAAATTACCGAATATCGTGACGAGCGAACGACTGTCGACGTCTATACCGAATACTCCGACCGCTCACGGGCGGTGAACCACACCACGGTGAGCTGGTACGGCGGAGACTGGCGACTGCAGTTACCCGATCCCCGTTCCACCGACCGGCCGGTCGACCCGATCGATGAATTACCGCAGGACATTGTGACATTGGAGGCACCGCAGTGAGCGAGAAGGAGCCGGGCACGCGCGACCGCGCGTCCTTCGGCATGATCGCCTCCGGTGCCCTGCTCGCCCTGATCATGGTCGTCGGCGCCGTCGTGTACTTCACTCGCGACGGCGGTAGCGAGGTGGACAACGCGCCGCCGCCCGCCCAGGCCGCGGGCGGAACAGGATTCGCCGAACCCGAGGTCGATCTGCTCGGCAGGCGGGTGGACATCCCGAACAACCCGGCGGGTCAGCCCCTGGCCCAGCAACCGGGTACGCAACGTACCGCCGCGGACCCGGATTGGCTGACCGGCGCGCCGGAGGGCACCACGAAACCGCACGGCTGGCAGCGTGTCTACGGCGCGTCGGTGCCGTTCTCCACTTCCGACGGGCCGTCGCGAATCGAAGACGGCCTCGCCGTCGGCTACGCGCGGACACCGCAGGGCGCCGCGCTGGCCGCCGCGCAGATCACCTACCGGCTCAACGCCCGCCCGGCCGACCGCGACCTGTATGTGACCCAATTGCGGGTCAGCACAGCGCAGCTGGCCGCTTACGACTCCGCGCTGTCGGGCGAGCGGCTGCCCAAACAGCAGCCGGAGAAGGTGACCCGGTATTTCGTGGCCTCCGACGCGTTCAAGATCGACGATTTCGCCGAGGATCTGGCGATCGTGCGGCTGGCCTCACGCGGTCCGGTGATCGATGGCAAGCAGTTGTATGCCGCCATGCGGATGATCGTGGTGTGGGACGCCGGTGACTGGCGGCTCAAACCGTCGACGACAGCAAATACCCAGACCGAGTACGTGGAATCGCTGGCGGGGTGGACGACATGGTGATCGAGGTACAGCACAGCCCGGATCGATTCCGCGCGGACCATCGAGGGGTGCCAACTATGCTGAGGCGGATCGTCACCATTTTCGCGGTGATCTTCACCGTGATGATCGCGACGCCGACGGTGGCCTACGGCCAGACCTACGGCTTCGACGAGGCGTGCAACGAACTGCACGACACCCTCGACAGCGTCGCGATCCCCGGAGTCTCGCTCGGCGACGCGGCCTCGGCGGTGTGCAAGGCGGGCAATGCCGCCTCCCACCCCGGCGACGCGGCCACCGCGGTCAAGGACAAGGCGTGGGATTCCACCTTCGGCAAGGTGGTCGACTCGCTGATGAAGGGCCTCGGCGAGGCGCTGATCCTGGCGTTGACCTTCTGGATGAAGGTGCCCAACGAGGCGGTGAGCGACTCGGGGGCACTGTTCACCAAGATCAACGACTACACCTATCAGATCCAGATATTGCTGTTGATCGCCTCGGTGATCATCACCGGCGGCCGATTGGCCGAGGCCAGACGCGGGGCGGCCGTGAGCGAGGCCGCCGAATCGTTCCGGCTGTTCGCCAGGGTGGTGTTCAGTTCGTGGATGCTGGGTGCGGTGATCGTCGCGGGTACGCGAGCCTCGGACAAGTTCTCCGAGTGGATCATCGACGACGCCACCGGCGGCAACGCCAAGAACATGGCCGAGCTGATGGTGAAAACCAGCAAATTGCAGGCCTTTTCGCCGGGTCTGGTGCTGATCATCGCCATCGTCGGACTGCTCGGCGCGCTCGCCCAGATCGTGCTCGCCATAGTTCGGCAGGGCCTGCTGGTGGTCGCCGCGGGCGTGCTGCCGCTGGCCGCCGCCGCCTCGGCGACCGGCACCGGTAAGCAGTCGTATCAGAAACTGGTCGGCTGGATCATCGCGTTCATGCTGTTCAAACCGGTGGCCGCGATCGTGTACATGATCGCGTTCACCACCGCGGGCCACGTCGACGAGACCACGGAGTCCGGTGGCTTGCCCAGCGGCGAGGACGCGCAGCGGATGCTGGTCGCGCTGGTGCTGCTGTGCAGCGTGGCGTTCGTGCTGCCCGCGCTGATGCGCCTGGTCGCGCCCGCGGTGGCCACGGTCGGCACCGGCGGTTCGGGTCTGATGGTGGCCGGTGGTGCGGCGGTAGCCGCCATGGGGCTCGGCGCGATCGGCACCAAGGCTGTCGCCTCCCGGCCGGTGGCGGCGCCCGGTTCCGCGGGCTACTTCGGTAGTGGCGGTGCGGGTCCGCGGCCCGGTGGGCCCGGCGGCGGGGGAAGTGGCGGCGGTGGTGCGGCGCCACGACCGATGCCGCCACCACGTGGGGGTGCGCCCGCGCCCGCGACGACGAGTTCGGGCTCGGTGCCCGCGGGGGCGGCCCGCAATGTGGCCGCCGCACGGACCGCGGCCAACACCACCGCACGCGCGGACCAATCGATGGGCGACGTCGCCGGTGACCGCTGGGCGAATCGTTCACCCGACCTCGGCAGGAGCACGATTCCGCGATGACGACCTCGGCGACCGACACCTACGAGCGCCGCTCGTACGGGCTGTGGCAGAAACCGCGCAGCGCGGGCCTTTTCGGCCTGCGCTGGGAAGAGACCGTGATCGGTTTCGTCGTGGTGATCACGGCACTGATCTGCGCGATGGTCGGTGGATTCAAATGGGGTTTCATCGTCGGCGGGCTCGGTGCGCTGGTGATGGTGCCCCTGGTGTGGCGGACGGGGGGCCGCTCGGGCTATGAGACGGGACTGATGATGTTCAACTGGAGGCGCTCACGCAACAACGGCGAGCACGTGTACCGCGGTGGCCGGTTCTCCCGAATCCCCGGCGGTGTCACGAAATTGCCGGGGCTGCTCGCGCCGTCGAAGCTCTACGAAGGCATCGACGCCGGTGGGTATCACTTCGGGATGATCCATCTGCCCGCGTTCGCGCAGTACACGGTGGTGTTGCGGGCCTGGCCGCAGGGGCACGAGGCGGTGGACCAGCCGGTGATCGATCGCTGGGTCGCGGCCTGGGGCACTTTCCTCGCCTCGGTCGGGCAGACCAGCGACATCGTCGCGGTGGTGCCGGTGATCGACACGGTGCCCGAGACCGGAAACCGGTTGCTCAACGAGGTGTCCACGATCACTCGCCCCGAAGCCCCCGATCTGGCCCAGCAGGTGATGTACGAGCTGGCTACCGAATTGCCGCAGGAGCGTGTGCAACTGCTGCCGCGGGTGGCGATCACGTTCAAGGCGACCACCGCCGAGCGGCGCAAGAACCCGGCCGAGGAAGCGGTGGAGATCGGGCGCAGGCTGCCCGGTATCTGCGCGGCGCTGGCCGAGGCGGGCGTGCGGGCGCAGCCGATGTCGGCGGAGGAGGTCATCTCCTTCATCCGCCGCAGCTACGACCCGGCCTCGCAGGCCGACCTCGAGGTGGCCGCGGCCGATCCCGGCGGGCACGGTCTCGGCTGGGACGACGCGGGTCCGGTGTCCTACGACGAGAAGTGGGATCACCTGATCCACGACGGTGGCCGCTCGGTGACCTGGGAGATGGACGCGGCGCCCGAGGGCGCGGTGGACGAGCGGGTGTTGCAGCGACTGCTCGCGCCCAATCCCGAAGTGCCACGCAAACGCATCGCGATCGTCTACCGGCCACACTCGGCCGCCGACGCCGCCGAGATCGTCGACGACGATTTCAAGAACGCGCTCGTGGCCCAGCAGAGCGAACGCGGCGTGGTGTCGGCGGCGGCGACGCTGCGCGTCGGCGCCACCCAGCAGGCGCGCGAGGAGCAGGCCCGCGGACACGGTGTCACCCGGTTCGGTGCGCTGGTCACCATCACCGAACCGCTGCGCGGTGACCTGCCCCGTATCGAGGCCATCACCCGCGACCTGTCCACGCAGGCTCGGCTCAAGATCCGGCGCTGCTACCGCTACCAGTCCGCGGCGTTCGCGGCATCTCTCGGTTGCGGCGTGATCCTGCCCGAACACGCAACCATTCCGAAGGCATTGGCGGGGTGAGGCGATTATGGGACGCGACTACGAACCCCCGGTGCGCGATCGCGACGACGTCGCGTTGCGCCCGGTCCACCGGCCGCCGCGCATCCGCGGCGAACGCGAGCCACGGCCCGCGGGGAGCGCGCCGCGCGTGAGCGACGACGTGCTCGGCCTCGACGAGCGCACCGAACGCGACGAGCGCGAACGCTCGGCGCGGGGTTCACGCGTGCCCGAAGAACGCCCGTCGGGTGAGCGCAGGTCGCGTGAGGAACCCCGTGCCGACCGAGTCCGTCCGAACCGACCGCGCGGCGAGGAACCACGCAGGCCGAGGGAGGACGAGGACGGTCGCGTTCGCTCCCGCGGTGACGAGATGCACGGTCGCGGTGACGGGCCACGCGCACCCGGCCGCGAAGGTACGGGGGAGCGCCGCACCCGGCGCCCGCATCCCGATGCCGAGCGGGCCGCACGGGCGCGGGCCGAACGTGGGCTGCGCGACGAGGACCACGGCCCACGTCTGGAACACCAACGCCCCCAGAATGATCCGCGTCGACGGCCGAAGCAGGCCGAACCCAAGCTGACGAAGAAGAAGCCGAGGCCCGCGAAGGCTGTGCGCGCGATCCGGCCCGATGAGGCCGCCGACCGCGCGATGGGTTCGGGGCGGTCCGCGAAATCGACCAAGCCGGACCGGCGTTCGCAGTCGGGCCCGACGCTGCTCGACGACGCCACCCGCGCCCGCTACGAGATGATCGCCCGGGAGCAGTCGGGTCTGCGGGCGGCGTGGGCGACCTTCCGGATCCACACCGACGACCTACGCCGCAACAACGCGAACGCCCGCAGCGAGGCCGTCGTCAAGGACGGATTCGACCGCACCACCGCCGAATTGACCGACCGCGGTTATTCGGGCGCGGGCGGCGGCAAGATGAACGTCGTCGGTCGCCCGGTGGAGTATCGGGCGACCACCGCCCAGGTCGCGGGTCTGTGGCCGTGGTCGGTCGGTGCGGGCGCGCCGCTGATCGGCACCCCGCTCGGCTCGCATCTGCACACCGGCGCCCCGGTCTGCTTCGATCCGATGAACTGGTTCATGCGCGGCAGCTTCATCACCGCGCCCAGCCTGTTCGTGCTCGGTCTCAACGGTTTCGGCAAGTCCTCGCTCGTGCGCCGGATCGTGCTCGGCGGTATCGCCCAGGGCATCACCCCACTGATCCTGGCCGACGTGAAACCCGACTACCGCAAGATGGTCGAACTCGTCGGCGGTCAGGTGATCGACCTCGGCTACGGGCACGGCAAGCTGAACCCACTGGCGGCGGGCGTGCTCGGGTCGGTCGTGCCGCGCCTGGAAGACAAACCCGCACTGCAACGTCAGGTGCTGCAGGATCTGCGGGCCAGACAGGTGACGCTGATCGCGGGCCTGGTGGAACTGGTCCGCGGCGCCCGCGTGGCCGACTTCGAGGAAACGCTGATCGCCACCGCGCTGCGCATCCTCTACCAGCCGGGGGGCTTCACCCCGGACAAGCCGCCGATCATGGAAAACCTGCTCGAGGTGATCGTCGGCGGCGGCGCCGAGATGATGCTCGACGCGGGCGCCGACAACACCGACGAATACCAGAACGCGATCAAGGGGCTCCGCCGTTCGTTGCGCGCGCTCACCCAGGGCCCGTTCGGCGCGATCTTCAACGGTCAGACCAGCGTTCCCATCGACACCGGCGCCGTCGCGGTGTGCATCGACGTCTCTCACATCCCCAGCGGCGACAAGAAGCTCAAGGCCGCGGTCATGTTGGCCTGCTGGGCAGACGGTTTCGCCTCCGTCGAGGCCGCGCACGTGCTGGCCGACGCAGACCTCGGCCCGCAGCGCTACTTCCAGGTGGTGATGGACGAGCTGTGGCAAGTGCTCGGTCTCGGTGACTTCATGGTCGACCGCGTCGACGAGCTGACCCGTCTGCAGCGTGGCCTGGCCACCGCCCTGATCATGATCAGCCACACCATCAAGGACCTGCAGGCGCTGGGGTCGGACGCCGCGATCGCCAAGGCCATCGGCTTCCTGGAACGCGCGCGCGCCAAGATCTTCGGCGCGCTACCGGCCGAGGAGATCAGCAGGCTCGACTCCACGGTGCCGTTCACCTCGGCCGAGCAGGAGATGGTGACGAGTTGGTCGGCGCCGCAGGCCCTCACCGGTGAGGCGCTCAAGCCCGGCCAGCAGCGGCCGTCGCCGCCCGGTACCGGCAAGTTCCTGCTGAAGGTCGGCGAGGATCGCCGGCCGGGCATTCCTTTCCACATGGAGTTCACGGTGTCGGAGCGAGAAAGCGGAATCCACGACACGAACCAGCGCTTCAGCGAGTTCGGCGACAACCCCAGGGGCACGCCGGACTATTCGAACGGGAGTGAGCAATGATGCCGCACCGGTCCTATCGCCGGGTTTCGCCGGAGGTCCGCAACGCCGCCGTCGCCCAGGTGGTCGCGCTGACCGACAAGTTGCGCAGCGAATCGGAGGCCTGCCGCATGGTGGCCGAACAGATCGGTGTGCACGCCAATTCGGTGCGCAACTGGGTCCGCGCGACCCAGGACCCGAGCCTGGATCGCATGGACGCCACCGCGCTACGCCGCAAAGTGGCGCTGTTGCAGCAACAGCTGGCCGCCGCCGCGGAAATGAACCGCACGCTCGCCGACACGCTCAACGAGTCCCGGCGCCGCACATGAACTCCGCCGCGGCGGACGTTGCGCGAATCGGCGCCCGGCGCGGAACGCGGGGAGGCGGCCGGTGAACGTCCGCACGATGATGATGACGGTGTTCGGCTCGGTCATCGGGTTGGTGGCCCTGGTACTGGTGATCGTGTTGCCGTCGTCGGACGAGACCTGCGAGACCGGCGATGTGCTGGTCGGATCGTCGGTGCCCACGCTGCCCGAACTCGGTGGTGACAACCGTGCCGGTGCGACGAGTGCCGCCGCGCCGACATCGAATCCGGCGGTCACCGGTACGCCGTCGCTGGCCGCTGGTGTCGGTCCGCTGCGCCGCACGTTGCCGCTGGAGACCGGAACGTTCACCATCTCCGATGTGTTCGGTTCGCGCGGCGGCGATCACAAGGGCATCGACATGGCCGCCACCGACGGCACCACGATCTACTCGGTGTCCGATGGCAGGGTCGTCGCCGCCGGTCCCGCTTCGGGTTTCGGCAACTGGATCGTCGTCGATTCCGTCGACACCAACGGTCGCGCCTACTCCGCGGTGTACGGCCACATGTGGGACGCCGGCGTCAAGGTGCGCACCGGCCAGACGGTGACCGCGGGTCAGCCGATCGGGATGGTCGGGTCCGCGGGCGAATCGAGTGGCCCGCACCTGCATTTCGAGATCGTGCCCGGTGGCCGGTTCACCGGTGGTCGCCAGATCGACCCGATGCCGTGGCTCGACGGCGCGCCGACCCCGGATGTCGGCGGCGCGCGGGCATTTTCGAGCGATCCGAACTGTGTGCGCGGATTCGGCAGCGCCGGTGGGGCACTGGCCGACGGGAAGGTGCCCGCCGAACTCGAGATCTGGTATCGCCGTGCGGGGACGGTGTGCCCGGAGATCTCCTCGTCGCTGCTGGCCGCGCAGGCCAAGCAGGAGTCGGGATTCCGGCGCGGGCTCACCTCGCCCGCGGGCGCGCAGGGCCTGGCCCAGTTCCTGCCGGGCACGGCGGCGGGCATCAATCCCGAGGACGGTCAGCCCTACGTCATCGACGCCGACGGCAACGGGTCCGCCAGCGTGTGGGACGACGGTGACGCGATCATCGGCCAAGCCCGCTACATGTGTTCGATCGCCCACAAGATCGCGGGCTGGATGGCCGCGGGGCGCGTCTCGGGCGACCTGGCCGCTCTCACCCTGGCCGGGTACAACGCCGGTGAGGGCGCGGTGCTGGCCTCCGGGGGGATGCCCAATCAGTATGCGGCGCACTATTCCGAGACCAGGCCCTACGTCACCAACATCCTGTCGATGGAACCCCAGTACCGCGCGCCCGGCGCGCAGGGCCGGTTCACCCCCGGGCAGGGCAGCGACGGCGAGCAGATCGTCGAGGCCGCCCACGACTGGCTCGGCACACCGTACGTGTGGGGCGGTGGCGGCGTGCAAGGGCCGAGCGGTGGCGGATTCGACGGGCCGGGACTGACCGCCGCGGCGGTGTTCGCCGCTTCCTCGGGCGCGGTCACGTTGCCACGCACCGCCGAACAGCAATGGGAGGCCGGACGGGAGGTCCCGATCGCGAAGGCGGCGGCCGGCGATCTGGTGTTCAGCGGGTTCGGGCGGCAGGGCCCGACACAGGTCGGGATCTACGCGGGCAACGGCCGGCTGATCCAGTCGGTGCCGCCGACGAGCAACCGCGGTGGTGGGGGTGTCGCCGAGGTGGCGGTGCCCGGCGACGCACGGGCGAGGAGGGTGTTGTGACCACGCGACCAGCGATAACCTGGTGGGAGAGAACACGAATCCGCACAACCCCGGCGGTGATGCTCGTGGCAGTCCTGCTCTCGGTTCCGGCGTGCGGTGGCGACGCCGAGCCGACGCGTCCCGAGGCGACTTCGACCACGCGTCTGCTCGAAGCCGCGGTCGACCCGACGACTCCCGACGGTGTCGCGGTGGTCGCGCTGCGCGAGGTCTACACCTGGAACCCCGCGACCGAGCAACCCGGATCCTCGCTGCAGCGCGCGCGAGAATGGCTGGGGCCCAGCATGATACGTATGCTGGACAGTTCGATCGGGGCCACCGAGACGCCGAAACCGTCGCTGCAGTGGGCCGACTGGGCCAAGGCGAAAGCGCGCGTGGAGGCGTTCACCTTCGCCTCGGGGGAGCCGGCGCCCGCGAGCGCCGATCCCACGGTGGCGCAGTACAAGATCGGCATCGAACAAACGGTCGTCTACCCGAACGGCCGCACCGAAGAGCTACCGCCGAGCACCGTCATCGCGACGGTGGTGCAGACCCCGCAGGGCTGGCGCCTCGACGCGTTCCGCTGACCACCCACCACGTCCACACAAGGAGGCACCCGTGGCGAAGAAGAAGGTGACGGATCCGGCCGCGGTCGGACCCGACACGACGCTGATCATGATCATGTTCGGGTTCGCGGCGCTGATCACCCTCGCCGTCGCCCTGCACCTGGGCAACGCGCTGGCGGTTGTGCCGCAGACCATTCCGATCAACCCGATCGCGGTGGTCGCCGATCTGGCGCGGGGCAAGCTGCACTGGCCGCGTGCGTCGACGGTGATCGTGCTGTTGGTGATCGCGTCGGCCATCGCGTATGTGGTGATCCGCAAGCGGTTGAAGAAGCGTGCGGGTGCGGGTCGGTTGGCGGTCGACGACAAGGCCGACCACATGGGCAGCGGTAGCGCGATCGCGTCGATCACCGAGGCCGGAGTCAGGGAGAAGGCGGCTGCTCTGGGTATGAAGCTGGGCACCAACGACTCACCCGGTGTGCCGATCGGCATCGCTGTCGCCGACGGCACCCCGCTCTACGGCTCCTACGAAGACCTGCATCTCGACATCTGGGGCCCGCGGCAGGGCAAATCCACCTCGCGGGTCATCCCGGCGATCCTTTCCGCGATCGGGCCTGTGCTGGCGACGTCGAACAAGCGTGACGTGGTCGACGCGACCCGTGATGTGCAGGAGGCCAAGGGCAGTCGCACATTCGTGTTCGATCCACAAGGCGTCGCCGGTGAACGACCGACCTGGTTCTGGGATCCGCTGAGCTGGGTCAACTTCCGCACCGAGGGGTGTGAGATGCGGGCGGCTCGGCTCGCGGGACACTTCGCCGACGCCGAGACCGGCGGCAGCGCCGACGACGGCGACAACTTCTTCGATCCTGAGGCCGAGGATCTGCTCGCCGCGTTCTTCCTCGCGGCCGCGATCGCGGGCAAACCGATCACCCAGGTGTGGGAATGGGTGACGAATCCGCAGAACACCGAGGCGATCGAACACTTGCGCGGCGCCGAACACCACTTCACCGCGTCCGGCCTCGCCATGCAGTACAACGCTGACGAGCGCACCAGGAGCGGCATCTTCGGTACTGCGAAGAAGATGATTCGCTGCTTGCAGTTGTCCAATGTGCACCCGTGGATCACCCCGGCCGATGGCGTCCGTCCCCAGTTCGACGAACTGGAGTTCATCGAACGCAACGGCACGCTGTACTGCCTGTCGCTCGAGGGGCGCGGTTCGGCCGCACCGCTGGTGAGCGCGCTCACCGAGGCGGTCATCGATGTGGCCATGCGCAAGGCCTCGCGCTCGTCGGGTGGCCGGTTGCCGATCCCGCTGCTCGCGGTGCTCGACGAGGCCGCCAACGTGGTGCGCTGGAAGGATCTGCCCAAGCAGTACAGCCACTTCGGGTCGCGCGGCATCGTGGTGATGACCGTGTTGCAGTCGTGGGCGCAGGGTGCGCGCTGCTGGGGCGAGGCCGGGATGAGCGCGCTGTGGTCGGCCGCCAACATCAAGGTTCTCGGCAGCGGCGTCGACGACATGGCCTTCCTTCGCGATCGGTCCGAGGCGATCGGCGAGTACGACTCGATCTCCGCGTCGATGTCGCAGTCGGGCAACAGCAAGAGCTACTCGCGTTCACTGAGCTCCTCGGTGACCTTCACCGCGCAGGGCCTGGCGACGCTACCGCGCGGTCGTGCCGTCGTGTTCACCTCCGGTCAGCCCGCGGTCCTGGTGCGGACCGTGCCGTGGTGGGAGTCGGAGTACGCCGACGCGGTCAAGCGGTCGATCGAGCAGAACGACCCGACTCGCAAGACCCGTATCGAAGACCTTTTCGGGTCTCCGTCGTTAGCGAAATCTGTTCCGCCGGAAGAGATGGGTGAAGTCGAGGAGGTCAAGCCGCTGTGAGCTACGACAATGTCGCCAATGGGGAGATTACGAACGGCTACCAGGGGGTGTACGAGTTCGTCACCGAGTACTTGAGCCAGGTCTACCGGCGCCAGGTCACCGATATCAGTGACACGGTGTGGTGCCCGGAATGGTGGCACCACAGCGAGGCGGTGATCCGGTTGAGCGCGCTGTGGCAGGCCTGGGAGCATCACCGCCTGCAGGGCGGGACCGGCATCAGTGTGTGGTTCCTCGACCACGCGGACCCGCACATGACCAAGCTGTTCGACCCGAAAGGGCCGTTCAAATACTGCAGTGTGCGCAACGGTCACAAGGGGATGCTCGAACCGCTGCCGCTCAAGAAGCCGGAGGGCGCGGACGCGCAGATGTTCGGCAGTCCGGACATCGACCGGCTCTGGCAGAAGGGCCGCATACCGGACTGACCGAACAGATGCTCGGATCCCCCTGCCAGGCAAGGGGATCCGAGCATCTTCGGAGTCGGGTCAGCGACCGCGTTCGATGCCGCGTTCGATCCCGCGTTCCCCACGCTGACGCGCGAGGGTCGCGCGCATCACGGTGTCCCGGGACCGGATCGCCTCCTCCGGCGAGATGCCTTGGCCCATTTCGACCAGCATCCGAACCTGGGTGAGTTCCGGCGCGACGCCGGCACGCTGCAGATGTGCCGCGATCGCCGAGCGCCGCTCGGCGGAGTCGTAGCCGACGCTCGGTGTCGCCGCGGCGTTCGAGGCGAAGGGGGAGCCCTGCGGCTTGTTGAGGTTGATGCCGCGCGATTCCACATTGCGGGATTCCACGCCGCGCGACTCCACCGTGCGCGACCCCACCGACATCATCTGCACGAGTTCGATATTGCGCGGATCCTTGGCCTTGAGATCACGCGCCTCGCGGATCTGCAGTTCGCGCGCTTCCTTCATCTTGGCTTCGATCGCCTTCGCCCGGGACTCGGCCTCTTTCTGGCCGTGTTCCCGCGATTTGACGGCGACCAGGATGGCCATCTGCAGCATGGTGCGCATCATGGACGCTGTTTCGCTGCCGATGTCGTCGAGTTCCGCCATGACTGCTCCCCGATGCTGCTGTGGAAGTGGACATCTGAGCCTACCGCGTGAAGGACACGGTGCGATGTCCGGCGGGCCGGGTCGACAGCGGAGAAAATGCGGGTGAGCGGTCCGTGAGCCGGATGAATCGTAGGGTTGCCTAGCCTCTGATGATCTTCTTCGCACGTCGGGGCGGGAAAACCGGAAACGGACCGGACACGCCAGCGTGTCCGGTCCGTTTCGGTACTGGGAAAGCGGGTGTCAGCCCACCTTGACGGAGTTGAACGAGATCGGGATGGCAGGCCCGCCGTCTTCCGCGCCACCCTTGACGCCGCCGCCCGCGACCTTGTCCAAGGTGGCCAGGCCGGCCTCGTCGATCGTGCCGAAGATGGTGTAGTTCGGCGGCAGCTGGGTGTCGCCGAAGACCAGGAAGAACTGGCTTCCGTTGGTGCCCTTGCCCTCCGGGGAGGTACCCGCGTTGGCCATCGCGACCAGGCCGCGCTTGTAGTTCACCGGCTGCTGCAGCGCCGGGTCACCGGCGGGGAACAGGTCGGTGGGGTATTCGTTGTCGAAGGTGTAGCCGGGGCCGCCCATGCCGGTGGCCGCGGGGTCACCGCACTGCAGGATGCCGAAGCCCGGCGTGGCCACGATGCGGTGGCAGCTGGTCTTGTCGAAATAGCCCTGCTGGGCCAGGCTCACCATCGAGTTGACCGTGCAGGGTGCCTGCGCGCTGTTGAGCGACAACCCGATCGGGCCCTGGGTGGAATCGATCGCCACCTTCACCTCGGGACCGTCGGTGGCGACCGACGTCGTGGTGGGCGCGGTGACAGGCTTCGCCGCAGGCTCCTGGCCCGCCGGGTAGCTGCAGTCGACGGTCGCGGGCTTGGCCGCGGGGGGCGGCGGACCGGGGATGTCGAGGGGAGTGTTGACGAACTGGGTCGTCGGCACCGCCGAGGACGACTCGGCGTTGGCCGACTCGCTGTCGTCGCCCCTGGTGAGGAAATACACGCCGGTCGCGGCGGCCGCGACGACTATCACACCCAGTACCGAGCCCGCGATCGTCAAGCGCTTGCGCTTCTTCTCCTGCTCGGCCCGTCGTGCCAGCTGGCGCTCCAGCTTGCGCTTGGCCGCCGCCCGTCGCTGTTCGTTACTCGGCACTACCGCGTTCCTCCCGTGTCGTCAGGTTCGTCTAGAGGGTAACCGGTTGGACGCGGGGGGCGCCCGTGGGGAAAACTGGACCATCGTGACCAAGACCAGCAGCTTCACCGCCCCGAAGGGGGTCCCCGACTACCTGCCGCCCGGTTCGGCCGAGTTCGTCGCCGTGCGCGACGGCTTGATCCACGCCGCCCGACTGGCGGGGTACGGGCATGTCGAGCTGCCGGTATTCGAACAGACCGCCCTGTTCGCACGGGGTGTCGGCGAGTCGACCGACGTGGTCAGCAAGGAGATGTGGACCTTCGCCGACCGCAACGGCGAGAGCTTCACCCTGCGTCCCGAAGGCACCGCGGGCGTGATGCGCGCGGTGATCCAGCACGGTCTGGACAAGAGCGGTCAGCTGCCGGTGAAGCTCTGCTACGCCGGTCCGTTCTTCCGGTACGAGCGCCCGCAGGCCGGTCGTTATCGGCAGTTGCAGCAGGTCGGCATCGAGGCGATCGGCATCGATGACCCCGCGCTCGACGCCGAGGTCATCGCGATCGCCGACGCCGGATTCCGCTCGCTGGGCCTGGACGGATTCCGCCTCGAGATCACCTCGCTCGGCGACGGGACGTGCCGCCCGCAGTACCGCGAACTGCTGCAGGAGTTCCTGCGTGGGCTGCCGCTGGACGAGGAGACTCAGCGCCGCGCCGAGATCAACCCGCTGCGCGTGCTCGACGACAAGCGTCCCGAAGTGCGCGAGCTGACCGCGAACGCGCCGCTGATGATCGACCACCTCTCGGAGTCGGCGAAAGCCCACTTCGAGCAGGTGCTCGGACACCTCGACGCGCTCGGCGTGCCGTACGTGGTGAACCCGCGCATGGTGCGCGGCCTGGACTACTACACCAAGACCACGTTCGAATTCGTGCACGACCAGCTCGGTGCGCAGTCGGGCATCGGTGGCGGTGGCCGCTACGACGGACTGATGGCCGAACTCGGCGGTCAGCCGCTGTCGGGCATCGGTTTCGGCATCGGGGTCGACCGGACGGTGCTGGCACTCGCGGCCGAGGGTAAGTCGGCGGCCGATCCGGCACGCTGCCAGGTGTACGGCGTCGCGCTCGGCGACGCGGCCAAGGCGAAGCTGGTCGCGCTGGCCGGTGAACTGCGTGCCGCCGACATCAGCGTCGACCTGGCCTACGGCGGACGCGGGATGAAGGGCGCGATGAAGGGCGCCGACCGTTCGGGGGCGAAGTACACCCTGGTGCTCGGCGATCGCGATCTCGCCGAGAACACGATCGGCGTCAAGGAGATGGCGACCGGTGAACAGCGGTCCGTCCCGCTCGACGGCGTCGTGGCGGTGCTGCGCGAGGAGCTCGGTCGCTGAGGCCGCGTGTACAGCGGCTGGGCGCCGCGCTCGGCTGCTGAGGTCGGTGGGGCGCGGTAATCTGACCGCGCCTCATGCCGGGCGGGCCGGTGGGGGCGGAGAGGCAATCGTGGACGGGCAGTCCGGGCAGTCGCCGGCGACGGAACCGGTGGGAATCGACCTGGTGGCACCCGAGGTGTTCGCGCCGATGTTGCGCAGGCTCGCGCTGGCCGCGCTCGGCGTGGGCGTCGGTGCGGCGTTGCTGTCGGCGGTATGGCTGAGCTGGCCGTACGCGATCCTGATCGGACTGGTCGTCGCTGTCCCGACCATCGGTTACGTCTTCGCGTTCCAGCGGCGGCGGCTGTGGTTGAGCGGCACCGTGATCCGCGCACACCGGTTGGTCGGCGAACACACGGTCGACCTCGCCGACGCCACAGGCGTGCAACTGCTGGTGTATCCCGCACGCCTGAGCCGCATCGTCCTGCGGGTCACCGTCGGCGGCGACACCCAATTGGTGCCGCTGGCGATGTACACCGACGTGGGCAGCGGCCGCGAACTGCACCTGCTCGGCCTGCGCAAACTGGCCGACGCACTCGCCGCCAGCGAACTCGCCGCGGCCATCGCGATCTCGGAAGTGCTCGTGGGGCAGTTGCGTGCCGAGGCTCGCGACGCCGGCCTCGACGAACGTCCGCTGTATCGCGCGGTGCGGTCGGTGCGGAGCAAGGACAGTGTCTCGCCGGTGGTCCTCACCGATTCCGAGGTCGCCGCGCTCGGCTGAGCGTCGCCGGATGGTGTCGTGGCCCGACCGCGTTTCCGGCGGTCAGCCGAAGAGAGCGAGCTGCGCGTCCTGCGGCCTGGGTGGGGGAGCGGCCGGCGTGGTGGGGCCTTGGATTCGGCGCAGGCCGTGGTGGTCGAGGAGGGGGTTCACCCGGTCGCGTAGCCAGTCGCGGTAGAGGGGAGTGACGTTGCCGCCGCGGGCGTAGAGCTGGCGGTAGCGGCGAATGAGCGCGGGGTGTTCGGTGCCGAGCCAGGTGAGGAACCAGTCTCGGGTGGGACCGCGCAGGTGCATCGGGAAGGCCATGGCGCTGGCCGCGCCCGCGTCGGCGATCGCGGCGAACAGGGCCTCGAGGTGGGCCCGGCTGTCGGTGAGACAGGGGATGATCGGCGCGGCCATGACGTGGACGGCGAAGCCCGCGTCGGCCAGCGCGCGGACCAGGTCGAGACGGGCGCGTGGTTCGGGGGTGCCCGATTCGAGGCTGTGATGCAGGTCGGGATCGAGGATGGCGATCGAGACCGCGACGCTCACCTCGACGCGCCGGGCCGCCTCGGTGAGCAGCGGGAGATCGCGGCGCAGCAGCGGGCCCTTGGTGAGGATGGAGAAGGGGGTGCCGGAATCGGAGAGCGCGCCGATGATGCCGGGCATCAGGCGGTATCGGCCCTCGGCGCGTTGGTACGGGTCGGTGTTGGTGCCGAGCGCCACCGCCTCGCGCTGCCAGGAACGGCGCAGGAGTTCGCGACGCAGCACCGCGGCGATATTGGTCTTCACCACGATCTCGGAATCGAAATCCTCGCCCGCGTCGAGGCCGAGATATTCGTGGCTGCCGCGCGCGAAGCAGTAACGGCAGGCGTGCGAGCAGCCACGCATCGGGTTGATCGTCCAGCGAAAGGGCAGCGCGGAGCTCTCGGGCATCTTGTTCAGCGCGCTCTTGCACAGCACCTCGTGGAAGGTGATGCCGTCGAACTCGGGGGTGCGGACGGAGCGGACCAGCCCGGCCCTGGTCAGGCCGGGCAGCGCGCCGTCATCGGCGTCCAGGGTCTGAGCTTGCCACCGCACCCCACGAGTCGAACATTTGTTCGAACGACTGTCAAGCCTGACGCGACGCCCGCAGGAAGTCGACGAGATCGTTGACGGTCTCCGTAGTCGGGCGAGGGCGGTAGCCGAGTTCGCGTTCGGCCTTACCGTGATCGACGACCGGCGCCGAGATCAGAGCGCCCAGTGCGGCTTTGGACAGGCTGTCGGAGCCGAAACGCCGGCCGATCGGCTCGATCACCGGCAGTGTCGCGCCGAGCACCTTCGCCGGGATGGCGAAACGGGGGCCCTTGGCTCCGGTGCGGGCCGCCGCCATCCGGCAGAAGTCCATCATCGTGGTCATCTCGCCGCCGAGCAGGTAGTTCTCGCCGGTGCGGCCTTTGTCGCCCGCGAGGATCAGGCCCTGGGCGACGTCGCGCACGTCGACCAGGTCGAAGCCGCCGCCGATCATCACCGGAATCCGGCCGCGCATCGCCTGGCCGGCGATGACGTTGAGCCGGGACAGGCGATCGGGGAGGTCGACCGGGCCGTAGACGCCGGTCGGATTCACGATCACCGCGTCGAGCCCGCGCTCGATCACCGGGCGCAAGGCCAGTTCGCCGGACCACTTCGACCGGTCGTACACGGGCAAGCCGGGATCGTCTGAGCGGCCGGAGGTCTCGTCGATGTGCCCGCCCGCGCGGTACTGGTCGAAAGCGTGGATGGAGCTGGTGTGGACGAA
This sequence comes from Nocardia sp. NPDC057272, assembly GCF_042668615.1. Lineage (NCBI taxonomy): Bacteria > Bacillati > Actinomycetota > Actinomycetes > Mycobacteriales > Nocardiaceae > Nocardia > Nocardia sp. NPDC057272. Next base: position 190,651 of record NZ_JBHUYK010000013.1, read on the forward strand.
CCGGCGCACGCCCGATTCCAGCGCCGCCTCGGCGGTGACGCGCACGCCCTCGGTGTTCACCCGCCACGCCAGATCGTTGCGTTCGGCGAGGGTGATCAGCGCGACGAGGTGGTAGACCACCTCGGCGCCCGCCAGTGCCGCACGCATCGACGCCGGGTCGAGCACATCGCCTTCGATCCAGGTGACAGCCGGATCGGACGTGGTCGGGGCGGCGCGGTCGATCGCGACGACCTCGTGGCCGCGCTCGACGAGCAGAGGGATCAAGTTGGTACCGAGGTAGCCGGCTGCGCCGGTCACTGCGACCTTCATAAGCCCGAGGATATAGAACATGTTCTAGTTTTGATAGTGGATCACGCAGATCGAGGGTGGCACGACTCGAAAACTGCCGGGGAGTTCGGCTATATTTGGCGCCAATCGCAGTTGGGTGGTCGCGTCGGGAGTTTCGCGTCCGTCGCTGGCTTCTGTAGTGCAGACTTTTCACGACGAGTTGGGGGGATTTCGCATGACCGATCTCTCGGTGCAAACCGAAGAAGTCGCCGCGTTCGCGGCGACCAATGGCGGAGTGGCGGCACAGGTCGCCGCGGCGGGCAATTTCGACTTGGTTGCCAGCGTGTCGGCGGCGACGCCGGTGTTCGGCCTCATCGGCGCCGACTATCTGGCGATGTTCGCGGCCGCACAAGCGTTGCAGGCCAAGGACATCAACGACCTGTCGGCGAAGTTCAGCTCGCTCTCCGACGCGGCCTTCAAGTCGTCGGTGACCTTCGAGACGACCGATATCGACAATGCCGCCCAACTCGCCCGTCAGGCCGCCGGCCTGTGAAGCCGCTGAGCTCGGACGCGGGCGTCATCGCTCCCGATGCCGCGATGGCCGCCGCCGATGCCGCGACGGCGTCGGTGATGGGTGCGGTGCCCGTCGAGGCGCAAGCGATCCTGGACGTCCCGCTGATGCAGGTGCCCGAGGATGTGGCGACCGACGAGGAAGCGGTCTTCACACTCGCGCAGAAGATCACCGACGAAGCTCAGAACGTCAGCACGTCGCCCGCCGGGTTGGGTGGGCTCGGCGGCCTCGGCACCGGCGTGGAGCCCCAGGACATCCTGTCCGGCGTCGCGGACGACGCGTCGTCCGCGCTGAGTGGCCTGCAGGGGACGGTGGCTCAGGTCGCCGCGCCCGCGTCGGCCGCCGCACTGACCGCGTTCGACCAGGCCAAGTCCGCACTCACCGGCACTTCCGGTGCGGGCGCGTCGAGCACCTCCGGCGCGAGCACGTCGGCCGCCGCGACGACACTGACCGAAGATCCGGTCGCCGCACTGATGAGCGGCCTGTCGCTGCCCGCGCTGCCCGGCATCGACACCCTGTTCCAGCCGTTCCTCGACCTGCTCAGCAGCTTCGGTACCGGCGTTTTCGGCTCGCTGGACCCGACCTCGATCCTGAGCAATTCCTCGGCGGTCATCGAGCAGGCGATGACTCTTGCCCAAGGCGGCGTGAAGACCGTTCAGCAGGTGTGGGAGGGGCAGTCCGCCGACGCGGCGACCACCGCCAGCCAGCAGGCGCAGACGCAGGGGCAGGACACCAGCCAGCGCGGCATCGATATCTCCGCGCTCACCCAGCAGGCCGCTGCCGTCGTCCAGACCGGCAACGCCCAGCTCACCACGATCGCCACCACCTTCGCGGCCCAGGCCACCGCGCTCGCGCCGACGATCATGCTGCCCCCGACCCAGGCCACACTGATCGGCTTGGCCACTTCGCATCTCGGTGAGGCGGTGTCGGTCGTCAACGTCACCCGTGGGCAGTTGATGGGGTACACCGGCGAGCTCAGCGGCGTCGTCGGGCAGCTGGCCAGCCAGAGCGGCCTGCCCTCGCCCGAGGAAGTTCTCTCCGCGGCTTCGGAGAACATCGGCGAACCGCTGCTCACCCAGGCGGAGGAGGCTCTGACCGGCGGCGGCGATTCGTCCACCACCGCCGCGAGCACCACCGCGGGTACCACCACTCCCGGCTCTACTTCACCGTCGAGTGTCGGCACCGGTGGCAGTGGCGGTGGTTCCGGCGCCTCGCTCGGTGCGCTCGGTACCGCGCGCGGCGGCGCCGGTGGCGCGGCCGGCAGTACCGGCGGCACCCCGAGCTCGGGCACCCCGAAGTCCACCGCGGCCGTGCCGGGTGCGGCGGTTCCGGCGTCGGGCCGACCGATCAGCACGGTGATGGGCTCCGGCACCACCACGGCCGCGAGTACCGGCGGTACCTCCGGCATGATGGGCGGCGGTGGCGCGGGAGCCGGTGCCGGCCGTGGCAACAACGAGGAAGAACACGGTCGTACCGTGCAGCCCTACCAGAGCCGCACCGGCAACGACGATCTCACCGGTCCGCTGGGCGAATCCACGCCCGACGTGATCGGTGCCGTCCACGAGGACGAACGCGAAGCGGACGCGACCGCGGATCGGTTCTGACCGAGAAGGGGCTCGCCGGTGAAAC
>NZ_JBHUYK010000014.1:0-171184 GCF_042668615.1 Nocardia sp. NPDC057272
TCGGCCGGGTGATCGGGGTCCAGCGGCACGTAGGCGCCACCGGCCACGCTCACCGCGTACATGCCGATCACCAGATCGAGCGAGCGGCGCATGCCCAGTGCCACATAGGTTTCCGGGCCCACGCCGCGATCGATCAGCCAGCGCGACAGGCGGTAGACCCGCTGGGCGAACTCGGAATAGTTCAGCGTCTCGGAGAGACTCCGTGGGGGGCGGTGGTCGGGCGACGGGTGGGCCAGATTCGTGCCCTCGAAGGACAGGGCGGTGGCCTGCGGCGTGCGGGCAACCTGGGCCTCGAACATCGAGACGAGGGTGGCCCGCTGATCGACCTCGTGCGCGGTGGCGTTCCACTCGCGCACGACGAGTTCGCGTTCGGCGGCATCGAGCAGTTCGATATCGCCCACCGCGACAGCCGGTTCCGTGGTGATCGCGGTGAGCACCCGGATCAGGCGATCGGCGATGCGGTGCACGGTGGCCGCGTCGAACAGGTCGCTCAGATAACCGGCGCGGATGCGCAGCTGGGTGTCGAGCTGGGCGATCAGCGACAGCGGGTAGTGGGTGGCGTCGGCGGCGTCCAGGCCGGTGACGGCCATGCCGTCGATGTCGGCGGCCTGGGCCTTGATGCCCTCGGCGTCGACCGGGTAGGACTCGAAGACGACCAGCGAGTCGAACAGGCCACCGATTCCGGCCGCCGACTGGATCTCGGCGAGGCCGATGTAGTGGTGGTCGAGCAGGTCGGCCTGCTCGCCCTGGGTGCGGGTGAGCACCTCGCGCACCGATTCGGCGGCGTCGAAACGCACGCGCACCGGGACGGTGTTGATGAACAGGCCGACCATGGATTCCACGCCGGACAGCTGCGCGGGACGACCCGAGACGGTGGTGCCGAAGAGCACGTCGTCGCGGCCGGTCATCCGGCCGAGCACGATCGACCAGGCGACCTGCAGGACGGTGTTCGGGGTGACGCCGAGGTCGGCGGCCAGCGCCACGAGCCGCGCCGTGGTGGGCTCGTCGAGGTCGAACAGGTACTCGTCGGACAACGCGGCGATCTCGCGGCTCGCGTCGGGGCGGGCCAGCATGGTCGGCTCGGTGACGCCGCGCAGCGCGTGCGACCAGGCTTCGACCGAGACCGAATGGTCCTGACGGCCGACCCATTCCAGGAAGTGCCGGTAGGAGCGGACGGCGGGCAGCGCGCTCGCGTCGCCGTGCAGGGCGTAGAGGGCGAGCAGGTCGCGCATGACCAGCGGCGTCGACCAGCCGTCCAGCAGGATGTGGTGGTTGGACACCACGAAGCGCCATTCGTGCTCGGCGATCTGGATCAGCGTGAAGCGGATCAGCGGCGGGTTCGCCAGGTCGAAGCGGGCGGTGCGGTCGGCCTCGACGAGGTCGGTGTATTCGCCGGTCTCGATGCGGTCGTGTTCGGCCCAGGCCACGCGGGTGGTGTCGAGGACGACCTGCACGGCGTTGCCGTCGTGGTCGGTGACGAACGCGGTGCGCAGGGTTTCGTGGCGGTCGAGCAGCGCCTGGGCGGCGGCACGCAGACGGGTGGCGTCGACGCGACCGGTGAGCGTGAGGACGGCCTGGGCGGTGTAGACGTCGACCGAGGTGGCGGCCAGACGGGCGTGGAAGAACAGACCTGCCTGCAGCGCGGCGAGCGGCCACACCTGGGTCAGCTCGGGGTAGCGCTTCTCCCAGGTGTCGATGTCGCGCTGGGTGGAGCGAACCAGGGCGAAGTCGGACGGTGTGTGACCGCCCGCATCGGCCGAATTGGCATGCCGGGCGACAGCTTCCAGCGCGGTGATCCACAGATCGGCGAATTCGCGGACCTCGGCCTCGGCGAGCAGGGTGCTCGGGTAGCCGATATTGGCGCTGAGCTTGTCGCCGACGACGATCGCGTTGACATCGAGGGGCGCCATCGCGGGCATGTCGGCGTCGTAGGCGCCACCGAGGGCGGCCAGCTCGGGCGCGGGAATCCAGCCGAAGCCGCGCAGGGCGTCGGGGACGTCGCTGTCGGCGACACGGCCGAGGTAGTTGAAGCTGATCTGGCCGGGGAGCTGCGTGGGCAGTTCGACGGCGGTCTCGGCGTTCATGTACCGCAGCAGGCCGTAACCGATGCCCTTGTCGGGCACCGCGAGCAGCTGTTCCTTGACCGCCTTGACGGCCTGTCCCAGCGCCGGACCACCGGCGAGCGCGGCATCGATGTCGATGCCGGCCAGGTCGAGGCGGACGGGGAAGATGGCGGTGAACCAGCCGACGGTGCGCGACAGGTCGGCGCCGGGCGCGACCTCTTCCTCGCGACCGTGGCCTTCCAGGCGTACGAGCAGCGCGTCACTGTTCGGGTCGGCGCGGTGGCCGTTGCCGAGCGCGCCGGGACCGGTGCGGGTGGAACGCCACTTGGCGGCGGCCAGCGCCAGCGCGGTGAGCAGACCGTCGTTGACGCCACCGTGGAACAACGCGGGGACGGTGGTGAGCAGGGCCTTGGTGACCTCGGCGGACACCTCGACCGGCAGCTTCTCGATGACGCCGGAGACATCGACAGCCGGGTCCATGGGCCGCGCGGTGAGCAGCGGGTCCGGGGTGGCGACGACCTCACGCCAGAAGTCGAGTTCGGCGGCGCGGTCGGCGCTCTTCGCCTCGTCGGCGAGAGCATGCGCCCAGGCCCGCATGGAGGTGGCGGGGGCACCGAGTTCCGGCTGCTGGCCCGAGGAGAGCTGACCCCACGCGGAAACGAAGTCGGGCACCAGGATGCGCCACGAGACGCCGTCGACGACGAGGTGGTGAGCGACAACGATCAGTCGACCCGCGCGACGGGCATTCGACGCACCGGTCGCGGCCGCAGCGGATTCGCTGGCGCCCTCGACCTTTTCAGCGGCAGCGTCGCTCGCCGCGGCAGCGTCCGTGTGAGGGTTGTTCAGGTCCGGCTCGAGCCACACGAAGCGCACGACGACGCCGTTGGCCGGGTCGAGCCGATCGAGGCTGGTGTCCAGTGCGGCGGAGGCGATTTCGACCAGTTCGGCGTCCGAGACGTTCGGGTCGAACGTGGTGTGGTCGATCAGCGCGGTCGCGTCGACAGTGCCGGTGGGGGCGGTGTCGACGACCCAGCGGCCGTCGACCTGATGCAGACGCGAGCGCAGCATGTCGTGGCGATCGATGACCGCGCCGACGGTGGCGGCGATGCCCGCACGGTCGATGCCGACCGGCAGTTCCAGCGCCATGGTCTGGTTGAACCGGTTGAACGAACCGGGACGCTCGGCCATGAAGCGCACGACCGGGGTCAGCGGCATCTCGCCGACGCCACCGCCCGGCAGTTCGGCCAAGGTGATCGCGGTCGCCGCCGCGACATCGGCGGTTTCGGCGACCGAGGCCAGGCCGGCGACGGTGCGCTGTTCGAACACGTTGCGCGGGGAGAACAGCACGCCGCGCGCCTTGGCACGGGAGACGAGCTGGATGGAGACGATCGAGTCGCCGCCGAGGGCGAAGAACGAATCGTCCACACCCACGCGTTCCACCCCGAGCACCTCGGCGAAGACCTCGGCGATGGTCTGCTCGATCGGGTTGCGCGCGGCCCGGAAGGTGACCTCGGTGGCGAACACCGGCTCCGGCAACGCCTTTCGGTCGAGCTTGCCGACCGGGGTGAGCGGCACGTGGTCGATCACCATGATCGACGACGGCACCATGTACGCGGGCAGACGATCCTCGACGTGCGCGGTCAGCGCCGCGACATCGATCGAATGGCCCGGCGCGGCAACCACATACGCGACCAGCGAGACGGCGCCCGCGGTGCTCTTGTGGCCGACGGTGGTGGCGAAGTCGACGGTCTCGTGCGAGGCGAGGGCGGAGTCGATCTCGCCCAGTTCGATCCGGAAGCCACGGATCTTGACCTGGAAGTCGGACCTGCCGACGTACTCGACGGTGCGCTCGGCGGTCCAGCGCACCACGTCACCGGTGCGGTACATCCGCTCGCCCGGAACGAACGGGTCGGCGACGAAACGGTCGGCGGTGAGTCCGGCGCGGGCGTGGTACCCACGGGCCAGCTGGATGCCCGACAGATACAGCTCACCCGCGACACCCTCCGGTACCGGCTGGAGCTGGGCGTCCAGGATCAGTGAACGCATGCCGCGAGTCGGCCCACCGATGGTGACCAGCTCGCCCGGCACCAGCGCGGCGCTGATGTTCGTCATGATCGTGGTCTCGGTGGGGCCGTAACCGTTGTGGAAGGCGCGAGTCGTGCCGTCCGCCAAAGGAACTGCCCACTTCGACACCAGGTCGGCGGGCACCGCTTCGCCACCGGCGACAAGCACGCGCAGCGAGTCGAGCCCGCTGGGGTCGAAGGTCGCGAGGGCAGCGGGGGTGATGAAGGCGTGCGTGACCCGCTCGGTGCGGATCAGCTCGGACAGCTCGTCGCCGCCGTAGACGCCGGGCGGGACGACGACCAGCGCACCGCCGCGGGCCAGCGCCAGCAGCAGTTCGAGGATCGACGCGTCGAACGAGGGCGAGGCGAAATGCAGTGCGCGCGTGTCGGAATCGAGCGCATAGCGCTGGGCCTGCTCCTCGCCGAAGTTGGCGAGACCGGCATGGGTGACGACGACGCCCTTGGGCACGCCGGTGGAGCCGGAGGTGTAGATGACGTAGGCGGGCTGCTCGGGCGTGGTCGCGCGGACCAGTTCGGTGTCGGCGATCGGCCCGCCGTCGAAACGAGCGAGGTCCAGCTCGTCGAGTACCAGCCAGCCGGCGGCAGAAGCATCCGCGGCAGCGCTGTCGAGTGTCGGCGCGGTCGCTGCCTGGCCGTCCGGCGCCGTTGCGGATTCCTGCGCACCAGCCGTCGCGTGCGGCGTGGATTCGATACCGGCCGCATCGCGCACCGCGATGTCCGGAAGTCCGCCCAGCACAGAGGAAACGGTGATGCCCAGCGGCGAACCGGAGTCGGTGACCATGTGGGCGATGCGGTCGGCGGGGTAGGTCGGGTCCACCGGGACGAAAGCCGCGCCGGTCTTGGCGACGGCCCACGCTGCCAGCACCGAGTCGGCCGAGCGGGGGACGCCGATCGCGACGAGGTCCTCGGCGCCGATCCCCTCGGCGATCAGCAAGCGCGCCAGGCGGTTCGAGCGTTCGTCGAGCTCGGCGTAGGACACACTCGTCCCCTGGAACACCACGGCCGGGCCCGTCGGGTTCTGAGCGACGGCCTCGGACAGCAAGCTGCGCAGGGTGCGGGCGGGTACCGGCGGTTCGCCGACCCGGAACACCAGGTCGGCCCGCTCGGCGGCGTCGAGCACATCGATCGCGCCGACCGTGATCGAGGCGTCGGCGGCGATCGCTTCGAGCACTCGCTGCCAGCGCACGGCGATGCCGGCGACGGTGTCCTCATCGAATAGTTCGGTGGCGTAGTTCAGTGCCAGCGCCATCCCGCCGTGGCCGGGTTCGCCCAGCTCGGAGAGGGTGAACTGCAGGTCGAAGCGGGCAACGCTCTCGTCGAGGTCGAGCGCCGACACTGCCAGGCCGGGCAGTTCCAGGGTGGTGCGGTCCAGGTTCTGGAAGGCCAGCATCACCTGGAACAGCGGGTTGCGCGACTGCGAGCGCTCCGGTGCGAGGAGTTCGACAAGGCGCTCGAAGGGCACGTCGGCGTTGCCGTAGGCGTCGAGGTCGGTCTTGCGGGCCTGCTCGAGCAGGTCGGTGAACGTCTCGGCCGGGCGCACGCCGGTGCGCAGCACCAGGGTGTTGACGAACATGCCGACCAGGTCGTCGAGGGCCTGCTCACCGCGGCCCGCGATGGGGGTGCCGATGGCGACGTCGTCGGAGCCGGACAGCCGGGCCAGCAGCACCGCGAGGGCGGTGTGCATGACCATGAACAGCGACGCGCCCTGGCGGCGGGCGATCTCGTCGAGCGCGGCGACGAGTTCGGGCGAGAGCTCGCGGTGCACGGTGGCACCGCGCAGCGAGGCGATGGCCGGACGCGGGCGGTCGAACGGCAGGGTCAGTTCGTCGGGGACACCGGCGAGCTGGGACTGCCAGTAGCCGACCTGGCGCGACATCAGCGAGTCGGCGTCGTCCTCGGTGCCGAGCACCGCGCGCTGCCAGATCGCGAAATCGGCGTACTGCACCGGCAGCGGCGCCCAACCTGGGGCAGTGCCCTGGGCACGGGCTGTGTACGCGCGCATCACATCGCGGGTCAGCGGCGCGATCGAGAAACCGTCGGCGGCGATGTGGTGCACGACCACGACCAAGACGTGTTCGGTGACGCCACCATCGGCGTGCTCGGCACCCGCGGCCTGCTCTGTGTCGGCGGTGCGACCTGTGTGTCCGGCGGAGGCGACCCGGAAGAGGCGGGCGCGCATCGGAACCTGTTCGGCCACATCGAAACCAGTGGAGACGAACTCGGTGACGGTCTCGAACAGCTCGTCCTGAGCGATCGCGATCGGGCGAAGGTCCAGCGAAATGCGTTCCGCCGCGACGATCTGCTGCACCGGGGTGCCGCCGTGCTCGGGGTAGCGGGTGCGCAGCGATTCGTGCCTGCGGACCAGGTCGGCCAGCGCGAGTGCCAGTGCCTCGGTGTCGAGTTCACCGGTGAGCCGGATCGCGACGGGCAGGTTGTAGGCGGCCGAGGTGGTGTCGTACTTGTTGAGGAACCACATCCGCTGCTGCGCGAACGACAGCGGAACCAGTTCCCCTTCGGCGCGCTCACGGGCGACCAGCGCCGCGCGAGCGGTACCGCCGGTGTGCGATTCCACCCGTGCCGCGAGGGCTTCCACGGTGGACGCTTCGAACAGCGCGCGCACCGGCACCGTGGCGCCGAGCGCCGCACCGATGCGGGCGACGACGCGGGTGGCGATGAGCGAGTTGCCGCCGAGGTCGAAGAAGTCGTCGTCGACACCGACGCGATCCAAGCCGAGCACATCGGCGAAGACCGCGGCCACGGCTTCCTGCACCGGTGTGACCGGTGCGCGGAAGGCCCGCGCCTGCACCGCGGGAGCAGGCAGCGCGCGGCGGTCCAGCTTGCCGTTGACCGTCAGCGGGATCCACTCGAGGCGCACGAGCGCCGCCGGAACCATGTAGGCGGGCAACTGTTCGGCCGCACCGCTACGGATGGTCTCGAGGTCGGGTTCGAGGTCGCCCTCGGCGACCACGTAGGCGACGATCCGCTGGTCACCCGGCTGATCCTCACGCACGATGACCGCGGCCTGGGCGATGCCCGGCTGCGCGAGCACGGCGGCTTCGATCTCACCGAGCTCGATGCGGAAGCCGCGAACCTTCACCTGGTCGTCGGCGCGGCCGAGATATTCGAGTTCGCCGAAACGGTTCCAGCGCGCGAGGTCGCCCGAGCGGTACAGGCGCGAGCCACCCTGGTTCGGGCCCGCGAGCGGGTTGGCGACGAAGCGGGTGGCGGTCAGGTCCGGGCGACCGAGGTAGCCACGCGCCAGCTGCGGTCCGGCGACATACATTTCGCCCGCGACACCCACCGGCACCGGCCGCAACCGGTTGTCGAGGACGTACACGCCCAGACCCGCGATCGCCCGGCCGACCACCGAACCGGCAGCGGCGGCAATGGTTTTCGCGTCGAGCGCACGGAACGACACGTGCACCGTGGTCTCGGTGATGCCGTACATGTTGACCAGCGTCGGCGAGCTGTCACCGTGGCGCGCGACCCAATCCGACAGGCGGCGCAGCTCGAGGGCCTCGCCACCGAACACCACGTAGCGCAGGGCCAGCGGCTCCAGGCCCGGTCCGGCGTTGCGGTCGGCCTCGGCCAGCTGGTAGAACGCCGACGGTGTCTGGTTGAGGACCGTCACCTGCTCCACGCGCAGCAGTTCCAGGAACTGTTCGGGCGAACGCGAGGTGTAGTAGTCGACGACGATCAGCGAGCCGCCGAACAGCAGCGGCCCCCACAGCTCCCACACCGAGAAGTCGAAGGCGTAGGAGTGGAACAGCGTCCACACATCACGCGGGCCGAAGCCGAAGTCGCGATCGGTGTTGGCGAACAGGCGCACCACATTGCGGTGCGCGACCGCGACACCCTTGGGGCGGCCGGTCGAGCCGGAGGTGTAGATGACGTAGGCGACATTGTCCGGCGAGAGCGGGGCGAGCCGGTCGGCGTCGGTGATCGGGGCGTCGTCGGCGTCTTCGATATTGCCGGTTTCCACGGCGAACCCGTCGAGCACCACCGAGGGCAGGTGCTCGGGCACCCGCACCTGGACGGTGGAATCGAGGACGACGCTGGTGGGGCGAGAGTCCTCGAGCACGTAGGCGATGCGCTCGGCCGGGTACGTCGGATCCACCGGCACGTAGCCCGCACCGGTCTTGACGACGGCGAGCAGCGCGACCACGAGATCGAGCGAACGCGGCAAGATCACCGCGACCAGCGATTCCGGGCCTGCGCCGTCGTCGATCAACCTGCGCGCCAGCACATTCGCACGGCGATCGAGCTCGGCGTAGGTCAGCGACTCGACGCCGAACTTGGCGGCGATCCGGTCGGGGTAGGCGGCGGCCGCGGCGTCGAACAGGTCGACCAGGGTCGTGTGCTTGTTGCCGAACAGGCCACGCCGGTAGCCGGCGGGGGTGCTGGCGTCGTGGATGACCGGCAGACCGATGGCGTCGACACCGGAGGACACCCAGCGCTGCGCGACATCACGCTGTTCGGCCTCGCCGAGCAGGTCGATGTCGCCGACGATCACGTCGGGGTTCTCGGCCACGCTGCGCAGGATGCGGACCAGGCGGTCGCCGAAGGCGGCGACGGTTTCGGCGTCGAACAGATCGGTGGCGTAGTTCCACGACAGCGCGAGCGAGCCGTCGGCGGCTTCGCCCACGGTGAGCTGCACGTCGAATTTCGCCGTGCCCGGATCGAAGTCGACGACCTCGAGATCGAGGCCGGGCAGTGCGATGGTGCCCGCGTCGGCGGCGGTGGCCGCCTCGAAGGTGAGCGCCACCTGGAACAGCGGGTGATGCGCCTGTGAACGGGTGGGGCTGAGCACGTCGACGAGGCGCTCGAACGGCACATCGGCGTTGGCGAAGGCGGACAGGTCGACCTTGCGGACCTGATCCAGGAGGTCGCTGAAGCTCGCGCTCGAGTCGACCTCGCTGCGCAGCACCAGGGTGTTGACGAACATGCCGACCAGGTCGTCGAGCGTGCGCTCGCCGCGACCGGCGATGGGGGTGCCGATGGCGATGTCGGTGCTGTTGGACAGGCGCGCGGCCCAGGTGGCCAGTGCCGCGTGCATCACCATGAACAGGGTGACGCCGCGGGCGCGGGCGATCTCGGTCAGCGCGTGGTGCAGTTGCGCGTCGACCGAGAAGCGGTGCAGGTCACCGGCATTGGTGGCGACCTCGGGGCGCGGCCGATCGGCGGGCAGCTCGAGCTGATCGGGCAGATCGCGCAGCTGCTCGGTCCAGTAGGCGAGCTGGCTCGCGGCGACCGATTCGGGATCGGACTCCTCACCGAGGACCTCACGCTGCCACAGGGTGTAGTCGGCGTACTGGACCTCCAGCGGCGCCCAGGCGGGGTTCTCGCCGCGGGTGCGCTCGGTGTAGGCGATCACGACATCGCGCAGCAGCGGACGCAACGAGAAACCGTCACCGCTGATGTGGTGCATGACCAGCACGGCCACGTGGTTCCGGTCGTCGACGCGCAGCAGGGTCGCGCGGAACGGGACTTCGCGGGTCACGTCGAAGTGCACGCTCGCCAGTTCGATCACCCTGGCCACCACGTCGCTCGCGGCGACCGGCTGGGTGGCCAGCGCGACACGGACCTCGTCGGCGGGCCGGATCTGCTGGTAGCCCGCGCCTTCCTCGACCGCACCCGCGGCCACATCGGCCGCCGGGTAGAAGGTGCGCAGGGACTCGTGCCGGGCGACCACGTCGGCGATGGCCGCCTCGAGCGCGGCGACATCGAGGTCACCGGTGAGGCGGATCGCGACGGGGATGTTGTTGACCGCGGTGCGGTTGTCGAAGCGGTTGAGGAACCACATCCGCTGCTGCGCCTGCGACAGCGGCACCAGCTCGGGCCGCGGGCGGGGAGCCAACGGGATGCGGCCACCACGACCGGTGTGCGTTTCGACCCGAGCCGCCAGCGCGGCCACCGTCGACGCCTCGAACAGCGCGCGCAGCGGCACCTGGGTATCGAGCGCCTCCGACAGCCGGGCCGCGACCCTGGTGGCGACCAGCGAGTTGCCGCCGAGCTCGAAGAAGTCGTCGTCGAGGCCGACCTGACCGGCGCCGAGCACCTCGGCGAAGGTGGCGGCGACGATCTGCTGCACCGGGGTGACCGGCGCCTGGAAGGTGCGCGCGGCGAACACCGGCGACGGCAGCGCCTTGCGATCGAGCTTGCCGGAAGCGTTGAGCGGGAACGCGTTCAGCACCACGTACGCGGCGGGCACCATGTAGACGGGCAGCTCCGCGCCGAGTGCGTCCTTCACCACGTCGGTGTCCACGGTGGCGCCGGTCTGCGGGACGACGTAGGCGACCAGCTGATCGCCGGTGTGCTCGTCGGCACGGACCACGACCACCGACTGGGCGATCTCCGGCAGCGCCGTGAGCGCCGCCTCGATCTCGCCGAGCTCGATGCGCAGACCACGCAGCTTCACCTGGAAGTCGGTGCGGCCCAGGTACTCCAGCTCGCCGGTCGGCGTCCAGGTGACGAGGTCACCGGTGCGGTACATGCGCTCGCCGGGCGCGAACGGGTCGGCGACGAAACGGTCCATCGTCAGGTCGGCGCGGCCCACATACCCGTGGGCCAGCTGCACGCCCGCGAGGTAGAGCTCACCCGCGACACCCACCGGAACCGGTCGCAGCCGCGAATCCAGCACGTACAGACGGGTGTTGAACACCGGGGCGCCGATCGGCACCGTCTCGATGTCGGCATCGGTGACCTCGTGATAGGTCACGTCGACCGCGGCCTCGGTGGGGCCGTAGAGGTTGTGCAGCGCGGCGCCGGTCAATTCGCGCAGACGCTGCGCGGTCGGCGCGGGCAGACCCTCGCCGGAGGCGAACACATTGCGCAGCGAAACACACTCGGCGGCCAGCGGTTCGGTGACGAACACGGCCATCATCGACGGCACGAAGTGCGCCGTGGTGACCTGTTCGGCCACGATCAGCCGGGCCAGGTAGGCCGGGTCGCGATGCCCGTCCGGCTTGGCGACGACCAGGCGCGCGCCGACCTGCAAGGGCCAGAAGAACTCCCACACCGACACGTCGAACGTGGCGGGGGTCTTCTGCAGCACCACGTCGTCGGCGGCGAGGCCGTAGGCGGCGTGCATCCACACCAGGCGGTTGACGATCGCCGCGTGGCTCACGGCCACGCCCTTGGGGCGACCGGTCGAGCCGGAGGTGAAGATGACGTAGGCGGTGTTGTCCGAGCGCAGCGGGCGGTGCCGGTCGGCGTCGGTGACCGGCTCGGCCGAGTGGCCGGACAGGTCGAGCTGGTCGATGCGCACCTCGCGACCGGCGGCCGCGGGCAGGCTCTCGCCGGAGGTGAGCACGCAGACCGGTTGCGCGGTCTCGAGGATGTGCTCGATGCGCTCGGCCGGGTGATCGGGGTCCAGCGGTACGTACGCGCCACCGGCGGCGGACACGGCGTACATGCCGACCAGCAGATCGATCGAGCGCCGCATACCGAGTGCCACATACGATTCCGGGCCGACCCCGGCGTCCTTGAGCCAGCGCGCCAGCTGACGCACGCGACCCGCGAACTCGGCGTAGGACAGACTCGTCCCCTCGAACGTGAGCGCGACCGCGTCGGGGGTCCGGGCGACCTGAGCCTCGAACAGCGCGTGCAGCGTGGCCGGCTCGTCGTCGCTCGGGGTGCTCAGCGCGGCGTCGACGGCGAATTCGGTGTCGTTCCAGCGATCGAGCACCAGGGCGCGCTCGGCGGAGTCGAGAAGTTCGATGTCACCCACGGGAGCCGAGGGGTCGACCACGACGGCGGTGAGCACGCGCAGCAGGCGAGCGCCGAAGGTCGCGGCGAAGCCCGCGTCGAAAAGGTCTGTCGCGTAGACGAGTTCGGCATCCATGTGGCTGTCGTCGTCGGCGGGGACCTCGCTGAGCGCGAGCTGCAGATCGAACTTGGCCATGTGCTGGTCGATGCCCAGCTCGGAGACCGTGAGGCCGGGCAGTTCCAGGGTGGTGCGGCCCAGGTTCTGGAACGAGAGCATCACCTGGAACAGCGGATGGCGCGACTGCGAGCGCGCCGGGTTGAGCACCTCGACCAGGCGCTCGAACGGCACGTCGGCGTGCGCGAAGGCGGCCAAGTCGTGCTCGCGGACCTGACCGAGCAACTCGGCGAAGGTGGCGCCCGGATCGACCTGCGCGCGCAACACCAGGGTGTTGACGAACATGCCGACCAGGTCGTCGAGTGCCTGCTGACCACGGCCCGCGACCGGGGTGCCGATGGCGATGTCGGGGGTGCCCGACAGACGCGACAGCAGGACGGCGAAAGCGCTGTGCACCACCATGAACAGGGTGGTGCTGTGCTCGTGGGCGACCCGGTTCAATGCCTCGACGAGCTCGCCCGGCACTTCGAAACGGTGCGTGCCCGCCTGGTAGCTGGCCTGTGCGGGCCGCGACTTGTGGCCGAGGCGCAGCTCGTCGGGCAGATCGGCGAGCGCCCCGCGCCAG
This sequence comes from Nocardia sp. NPDC057272, assembly GCF_042668615.1. Classification (NCBI taxonomy): domain Bacteria; kingdom Bacillati; phylum Actinomycetota; class Actinomycetes; order Mycobacteriales; family Nocardiaceae; genus Nocardia; species Nocardia sp. NPDC057272. Next base: position 12,595 of record NZ_JBHUYK010000014.1, read on the forward strand.
TGCTCGAGCTGCTCGGAGATCAGCGAGGTGGGATCGGTTTCGTCGCCGAGGACCTCGCGCTGCCACAGCGCGTAATCGACGTACTGGATGTTCAGGGGCGGCCAGCCGGGTTCGGTGTTCGCGGTGCGGGCCACGTAGGCGGTCATCAAGTCGCGCACCAGCGGACGCAGCGAGAAACCGTCGGCGGCGATGTGGTGGACCACCATCACCAGCACGTGTTCGCGCTCGCTGAGCTCGTAGACCCGAAGGCGCACCGGCGCGTTCGCGGTGACGTCGAACCCGCGACGGGCGAACTCGTAGAGCGAGGTCGCCATGTCGGTCTCGTCGGCCTCGATCAGCTCGACGTCCGGAATCGAGCCCGCGGCGGCGAGCACCTTCTGGTAGGCGGTGCCGTCGGCCATGGCGGCGCGCCCCGACTCGGGGGCGACGTACACGGGGTACACCGTGCGCAGGGTTTCGTGGCGGGCGACCACATCGGCGACCGCGCCGCGCAGCGCGGGCAGGTCGAGCAGGCCCTGCAGGCGGACCGCGACCGGGATGTTGTAGGTGCCGGTGTCGGCGACGTCGAAACGGTTCAGGAACCACATGCGCTGCTGCGCGAGCGACAGCGGCGGATACTCGGGGCGCTGACGGGCCGTGAGCTCGGCACGCAGACCGGTGCCCGCGTGCGATTCCACGCGGGCGGCCAACGCGCCGACGGTGGGCGCCTCGAACAGCGTGCGCACGCCGACCTCGGTGTCGAGCGCCGTGCTCAGGCGCGCCGCGACCTGGGTGGCCACGAGCGAGTTGCCGCCGAGGGCGAAGAAGTCGTCGTCCACGCCGACGCGTTCGGCGCCGAGCAGGTCGGCGAAGATCTCGGCGACGATCTCCTCGATCGGGGTCGAGGGCGCACGGAACACCTTCGCCTCGAACACGGGCGCCGGCAACGCTTTACGGTCGAGCTTGCCGGACGCGTTGAGCGGGAAGGCCTCCAGCACGACCAGGGCCGACGGCACCATGTAGGCGGGCAGTTCGGTGGTGATGCCCGCCTTCACCGCGGCCACGTCGAGAGCCGAGCCCGCCTCTGGCACCAGGTAACCGACGAGCTGGTCACCGGCGTGCGCGTCGGAGCGGACGACGACGACCGACTGCGCGACACCCGGCTGAGCCAAAAGGGTCGCCTCGATCTCACCGAGTTCGATGCGCAGACCACGCAGCTTCACCTGGAAGTCGGTGCGGCCCAGGTAGTTCAGTTCGCCGTAGGTGAGACCGTTCTCGCCCGACACCGCGGTCCAGGTGACCAAGTCACCGGTGCGGTACATGCGCGAGCCCGCCGCGCCGTACGGATTGGCGACGAAGCGGTCGGCGGTGAGGTCGGCCCGGTTGAGATAGCCGACAGCCAGCTGATCGCCCGCCAGATAGAGCTCTCCCGCAACACCGGGGGCCACGGGGTGCAGGCGCGAATCCAGCACGAACACCCGGGTGTTCCACACCGGGCGCCCGATCGGCACCGACTCCACATCGGCGTCGACGACCTCGTGATAGGTGACGTCGACCGCGGCCTCGGTGGGACCGTACAGGTTGTGCAGCCGGGCGCCGGTGAGCTCGCGCAGCCGCTGCGCGGTGGGCGCGGGCAGCGCCTCGCCGGAGGCGAACACCTGACGCAGGCGCACCGCGTCACCGTTGCCGTTGCTGCCGAGGGTCGAGACGAACACCGACAGCATCGAGGGCACGAAGTGCGCGGTGGTGATGTCGCGTTCGGCGATGATCTGGGCCAGGTACACCGGGTCGCGGTGGCCGTCGGGCTTGGCGACGACCAGGCGGGCGCCGGTCTGCAAGGGCCAGAAGAACTCCCACACCGACACGTCGAAGGTGGCCGGGGTCTTCTGCAGGACGGCGTCGGCGGCGTCGATCGGGTACTCGTGCTGCATCCACAGCAGGCGGTTGACGATCGCCGCGTGATCCACCGCGACGCCCTTGGGGCGGCCGGTCGAGCCGGACGTGAAGATCACGTAGGCGGTATTGGTGGCCCGAATCGGTTGCACCCGTTCGGCATCGGTGATCGGCGCACCGCTGAAGTCGGCGGGCGAGAAGATGTTCTCGACCGCGTGCACGGTGACGCCGTCGGCCTCGAACGCGTCGCGGCGGCTGGTGAGCACCAGTCGCGGCTGCGCGGTCTCGATGATGTGGCCGATGCGGTCGGCGGGCTGATCCGGGTCGAGCGGTACGTAGGCGGCGCCGGTCTGCAGCACCGCGTACATGGCGACGACCAGCTCCGTGGAGCGCCGGATCGCCAGTGCCACATTGTCACCGGGGCCCACGCCGTCGGAGATCAAGCGGCGGGCGATGCGGTTGGCCCGCTCCTGCAGCTCGCGGTAGGACAGCTCCTGCTGCTCGAAGACCAGGGCGACGGCGTCCGGGGTCCGCTCCACCTGCGCGTCGAACAGCGACATCAGCGTCGCGTGCGGGACGGCGTGCGCGGTGTCGTTCCAGTCGACGAGGACCTGCGCGTGCTCCTCGGGTGCGAGCAGATCGATGTCGCCGACGAACACCTCGGGATCGGCGACCACCGCGGCGAAGATGTTGTCGAGCCTGCGGGCGAACGCGGCGACCGTCGATTCGTCGAAGAGATCGAGCGCGTACGAGAACTCGGCCGCCATACCGCCGACATCACCGTCGGTGTCCTGGACCTCGGTGAGCGTGAGCTGCAGGTCGAACTTGGCCAGCTGCGGGTCGTAGTCGATTCCGCTCACCGCGAGACCGGGCAGCTGCAGCGAGGCCTGCTTGTTGTTCTGGAACGACAGCATCACCTGGAACAGCGGGTGGCGCGACTGTGAACGGGCCGGGTTGAGCACCTCGACCAGGCGCTCGAACGGCACGTCGGCGTGCGCGAAGGCCTGCAGATCGGTCTCGCGGGCCTGGGCGAGCAGGGTGGCGAACGGGGTGGCGCCGTCGACCTGCGAGCGCAGCACCAGGGTGTTGACGAACATGCCGACCAGGTCGTCGAGCGCCTGATCGCCACGGCCCGCCACCGGGGTACCGATCGCGATATCGCTGGAGCCGCTGGCCCTGGCCAGCAGCACCGCGAGGGCGCTGTGCATGACCATGAACAGCGAGGCGTTGTAGCGGCGGCCCAGTTCGACCAGGGCACGCTGGGTTTCGCTCGCGATGACGAAGCTGTACGTGCCGCCCCGGTAGGACGCGGCAGGCGGGCGCGGGTGATCGGCCGGAAGCACCAGCTCGTCGGGCAGGTCCGCGAGTTCCTTTGTCCAGTAGGCGATCTCGGACGAGATCAACGACTGCGGATCGTCCTCGGAGCCGAGGACCTCACGCTGCCAGAGCGAGTAGTCGGCGTACTGGACCGGCAGCTCGGCCCAGGTCGGCGCCTCCCACGAGGTGCGGGCCGCGTACGCCATGATCACATCGCGCGAGAGCGGCGCCATCGACCAGCCGTCGGCGGAGATGTGGTGCACCACCATGCCGAGCACGTACTCGGACTCGGACACCTCGAAAAGCCGTGCGTGCAGTGGCACTTCGCTGGTCACGTCGAACGCCATCGACGCCAGATCGATCAGGTGATCGATGAGGTTGTCCTCGGTCACCCGGTACGGGGTGAGGTCGGGAACGATCTGCGCGGCATCCAGGATCACCTGCACGGGGCCGGTGCCGGAGTCGGGGAACACGGTGCGCAGCGACTCGTGGCGGTCGATCACGTCGATGACCGCGACCTGCAGGGCTGCCACGTCGAGGTCACCGGACAGCCGGATCGCGACAGGGATGTTGTTGACCGCCGACGCGGTGTCGAAGCGGTTGAGGAACCACATGCGCTGCTGCGCCAGCGACAGCGGCACCCGGTCGGGGCGTTCGCGGGCGACCAGCGCCTTGCGCGCGCCGTCACCGGCCTGCGACTCCACCCGGGCGGCCAGCGCCGCCACCGTGGGGGCCTCGAACAGCATGCGGACCGGGACACGGGTGTCCAGGGCGATGCCGATGCGGGACGCGACCTGGGTGGCGATCAGCGAGTTGCCGCCCAGTTCGAAGAAGTCGTCCTCGACACCGACCCGGCCGAGTTCGAGCACGTCGGCGAAGACCTGCGCGACGATCTGCTCGATCGGGGTGGTCGGCGCGCGGAACTCGCGCACCTCGAACACCGGCGCGGGCAGCGCGCGACGGTCGAGCTTGCCGTTGACGGTCAGCGGGACCGCGGCGAGCACCATGATCGACGAGGGCACCATGTACGCGGGCAGACGCTGTGCGACATGGTCGGTCAGTTCGGCGATATCGATCGAACTGCCCGGCACCGCCACGACATAGGACACCAGCGAGGTGCTGCCGCCCTTGTTCTTGTGGCCGATGCTGACCGCGAAGTCGACTGTCTCGTGCGAGGCGAGCGCGGAGTCGATCTCGCCCAGTTCGATACGGAAACCGCGGACCTTCACCTGGAAGTCGGAGCGGCCGACGTACTCCACGTTGCGGTCGGCGGTCCAGCGCACCACGTCACCGGTGCGGTACATCCGCGCACCGGGGGCGTAGGGGTTGGCGACGAAACGGTCGGCGGTGAGCGAGGCGCGCGCGTGGTACCCCCGCGCCATGCCGACGCCGCCGATGTAGAGCTCACCCGCGACACCGACCGGCACGGGGCGAAGGCGGTCGTCGAGGATCAGGGTGTGGACGCCGCGGATGGGGCCGCCGATGACGACCCGCTCCCCCGGGATCAGCCCTTCACTGAGGTTGGACGCGATGGTGGTCTCGGTGGGTCCGTAGACATTGCCCAGCATGCGGCGCGAGCCGTCGGGCAGGCGCACGGCCCACTTGGCGACCAGTTCCGGCGGGACCGCTTCACCACCCGCGGCGAGCACCCGCAGGTGATCGAGGCCGCGGGCGTCGAAGGTGGCCAGCGCGGCCGGGGTCACGAACGCGTGGGTGACCTGTTCGGTGATGAGGATGTCGCGCAGTTCCTCACCGCCGTACACACCCGGCGGGACGACGACGAGCGTGCCGCCGCGACCGATCGCGAGCAGCATTTCCAGCACCGACGCGTCGAACGAGGGCGAGGCGAAATGCAGTGCGCGCGTAGTGGAGTCGAGCGAGTAGAGGTCGATCTGCTCGGCGCAGAAGTTGGCGACGGAGGCATGGGTGACCACGACGCCCTTGGGCACACCGGTGGAACCGGAGGTGTAGATCAGGTACGCGGGCTGCGCGGGATCGGTCTGGCGGACCAGTTCACGCGGCGCGAGGGCGGCATCGGAGATACCGGTGAGGTCGATGTCGTCGACCACCACCCAGCTCACCGAATCAGGGAGATCGTCGGCTTCACCGGTGACCGTGATGCCAACGGACACACCGGCGTCGGTGATCATGTGGGCGATGCGGTCGGCCGGGTAGTTCGGGTCGACGGGCACGAACGCGGCACCGGTCTTGGTGACCGCCCACACGGCGAGCACCGATTCCAGCGAACGCGGCACGGCGACGGCGACGAAGTCCTCGGCGCCCAGACCCTGCTGGATCAGCAAGCGCGCCAGCTGGTTCGAGCGACGATCGAGTTCGCCGTAGGAGACAGCGGTCCCCTCGAACACCACGGCGGTCGCCTCGGTGTCGCGGGCGGCCTGGGCGATCAGCTGCGGCAGCGTGCGCGCCACCGCGGCGGGGGCGCCGAAACGGGTGACCAGGTCGGCGCGTTCGGCGTCGTCGAGCACGTCGATCGCGCCGACGGTGACGGCCGGGTCGGCCAGGATCGCGTCGAGCACGCGCCGCCAGCGCAGCAGCAGCTCTTCGACGGTCGACTGATCGAACAGGTCGATGGCGTAGGTGAGCACGCCGGTCATGCCCGACAGCGAACCGGTGCCGGTGTGTTCCTCGGTGAGGGTCCATTGCAGGTCGAACTTGGCCATGTCGACCTCGACCTCGTCGGCCGTGACCGTGAGACCGGGCAGCTCCAGGGTGCCGTGCGACATCTCCTGGAACGACAGCACCACCTGGAACAGCGGATGGCGGGCCTGAGAACGCGACGGGTTGAGCACGTCGACGAGCCGCTCGAACGGCACATCCGCGTTGGCGAACGCGCTCAGGTCGGTTTCGCGGGTGCGGGTGAGGAATTCGGTGAACGGCTGGGTGGGATCGACGTCCGAACGCAACACCAGGGTGTTGACGAACATGCCGATCAGGTCATCGAGGGCCTGCTCACCACGACCGGCGATGGGCGTACCGACGGCGATGTCGGTGGTGCCCGACAGGCGCGCGAGCAGCACCGCGAGGGAGGCGTGCACCACCATGAACAGGGTGACGCCGTTGGCGCGGGCCACGGCGGCGAGCTGTTCGTGGGTGTCGGCGTCGATCTCGAAACCGACGCGCGCGCCACGGAAGCTCTGCTGCTGCGGGCGCGGGCGGTCGCTGGGCAGGTCGAGCTGGTCGGGCAGGCCTTCGAGGGCGCTCTTCCAGTAGTCGAGCTGACGCGCGGCCATCGAGGCCGGGTCGGATTCGGCGCCGAGCAGTTCGTGCTGCCACAGGGTGTAGTCGCGGTACTGGACCGGCAGCGGCAGCCAGGCCGGAGCCTGGCCAGCGGCGCGAGCCAGGTAGGCGGTGGCGACATCGCGGGCCAGCGGGCCGAAGGAGAAACCGTCGGCCGCGATGTGGTGCACGACGAAGGCGACCGCGTATTCCGGTGTGCCCGCACCGTGACCGTTGGACTCGGCGGTCCCACCGGCCACCTTGAAGATCTGCACACGGATCGGCAGTTCCAGGGTGACATCGAAGCCGGTGGAGGCGAAGTCGATCAGCTCGTCGCGCAGCCGCGACTGGTCGATCGGGGTCACCGCGATGCCGAGGTCGAACTCGTCGGCGCCCAGGACGTGCTGGAAACCGCCGTCGGCGTCGGGGAAGATCGTGCGCAGCGATTCCTGGCGCACCACAACATCATTGAGCGCGGCGATCAGGGCATCGACGTCGACGCTGCCCTTCATCTGCACCACGAACGGCAGGTTGTAGGTGGGTGCGGTGGGGTCGAACTGGTTGATGAACCACATCCGCTGCTGGGCCAGCGACAGCGGCACCTGCTCGGGACGCGGCTGCGCGACCAGCGGCGGACGCGCGGCGGAAACATCGGCGGGCGTGACGGATTCGGCCCGCGCGGCGAGTCCGGCCACGGTCGGGGTCTCGAACAGCGCGCGCACACCCAGCTGGATACCGAAAGCGGCGCCGATGCGGGCGACGACCTGCGTGGCGACCAGGGAGTTGCCGCCCAGTTCGAAGAAGTTGTCGTCGGCGCCGACGCGTTCCTGGCTCAGCACATCGCCGAAGATGCCGGCCACGATCTGCTCGGCCGGGGTACGCGGTGCGCGGAAATCGCCTGCGGCAGCGGTGAAGACGGGTTCGGGCAGCGCCTTGCGGTCCAGCTTGCCGGAGGTGTTGAGCGGGAACGCGTCGAGCACCATGATCGACGCGGGCACCATGTAGGCGGGCAGCTTCTCGGACACGAAACGAGTCAGCGTCGCCGGGTCGGCGGACTGGCCCGGCGCGGGCACGATGTAGGCCACGAGCTGCTGGCCGGTCGCGGTGTCGACCACGAGCACCGCGGCCTGGCTGACGGTCGGGTGCGCGAGCAGGTCGGTCTCGATCTCGCCGAGCTCGATGCGCTGGCCGCGGAACTTCACCTGGAAGTCGGTGCGGCCGATGTACTCCAGCACGCCCTCGGCGTTCCAGCGCACGAGGTCGCCGGTGCGGTACATGCGCTCGCCGGGGGCGCCGACGGGGTTGGCGACGAATCGGTCCGAGGTCAGGTCGGGGCGGCCGCGGTAGCAGCGGGCCAGCTGCCGACCGGCCAGATACAGCTCACCGGGGGCGCCGATCGCAGCCGGGCGCAGCCGCGAATCCAGTACGTAGACTTCGACATTCCACTCGGGGATACCGATCGGCACCTGTGTGGTGTCGGCTTCGGTGGCCTCCCAGTAGGTGACCGAGACCGCGGCCTCCGTGGGTCCGTACAGGTTGTGCAGGCCGGCGTCGGAGATCGCGCGCAGACCCGCGGCGGTCTCCGGGGGCAGCGCTTCACCGATGACGAAAACCGCACGCAGCGAGGCGCATTGAACCTGCGTGGCGTGCGAGACGAAGACGGTGAGCATCGACGGGACGAAGTCGGTCACGGTCACGCCGTGACGTTCGATCATGTCCGCGACATACAGCGGGTCGCGGTGGCCGTCGGGGCTCGCGATGACCAGTTTCGCGCCGACCATCAGCGGCAGGAAGTAACCCCACAGCGACACGTCGAAGGTGGTGGCGGTCTTCTGTAAGTAGACGTCGTCGGCGGTCAACCGGTACTCGTCGAGCATCCACAGCTCTTGGTTGACGATCGCGTGGTGGGTGACCGCGACGCCCTTGGGGCGACCGGTCGAACCCGAGGTGTAGATGACGTAGGCGGTGTTGTCCGGACGCAGCGGGGACAGGCGGTCGGCGTCGGTGAGAGCTGTGGCGTCGAAACCGGTCGTGTCGAGTCGATCGATCTCGACGCGGGCGACGGTGCCGGGCAGGTCGAGGTCGTCGCCGGTGGTGGTCAGGACGCAGACCGGTGCCGCGGACTCGAGGATGTAGGCGGTGCGGTCGGCCGGGTGATCCGGGTCGATCGGCACGTACGCGCCACCGGCTCGCAGCACGGCGTGCATGCCGATGACGAGATCGAGCGAGCGGCGCATGCCGAGCGCTACGAGCGATTCCGGGCCGACGCCGTCGGCGATCAGGAAGCGGGCCAGCCGGTTCACCTTCGCGCCGAATTCGGCGTAGGTGAGGGTTTCGCCCTCGAAGTCCAGGGCGATGTTGTCCGGGGTCAGCGGGATCTGCGCGTCGAGCAGTGCGGGCAGGGTGGTCGCGGGGACCTCGTGTGCCGCGTCGTTCCACTCGGTGAGTGAGCGTTCCAGCTCGGCCGTGCCGGTGACCGGCAGGTTCCACACCGGCAGCTCGGCATCGGCGGCCAGGAACCGGTCGAAGAACTCCAGGAACCGGCCGTGATGAGTCTGCGCGTCGGCGGCCGAGTACAGGTTCGGGTTGGTCTCGAAGTCGATATGGGACCGGGTGCCACCGTGCGACTGATAGAAGTTGACGCCCAGGTCTTCGATGCTGCCCGTGGACAGCACGTTGAGCGTGCCCTCAATGCCGCCGAAGCTCAGGTGGTTGTCGAACAGCATGATGTTGACCCACGGGCCGAAGAACTCCGTGGAGACCATGCCCTCGCCCGCCGAATCACGGCGGATGTCCTCGTGGCGGTAGCGCTGGTGGCGCAGGGCGCCGGAGACCTCGGTGGTCACCGAACGCAGCAGCTGCGCGACCGTGGTGTCGTGGCCGACGCGCAGGCGCAGCGGGACGATGTTCGAGGTCACACCGCCCGAGCGACGCATCACCGCGGTGGTCCGGGCGGTGACCGGGAGGCTGAGGATGACGTCTTCGGTGCCGGTGATCTGGGCTAGATAGGCCGCGAAACCGGCGATCAGCAGGGGTGCGGCGGTGCTGTCGTGGCGGGCGATCGCCGCGGTGAGCAGCTCGTCCTGGGCGGTGCTCAGCGCCGCGCTGGTGACGTCGTTGACCGGCGAGGGCGGGGCCGAGCGGCCGGTGAGGCTGCTGCCCTCTTCCAGGCCCGCTACCCGCTGAGCCCAATGCTCTTTGTCGGACTGGAAGCGGGTGCTGTCGCGGTAGACGAGCTCGGACTCGTAGAGCGCGCGCAGATCGGTGGCTTTGTTCGGCGGGGCCGGGGTGCCGGTGACCTCGGCGGTATAGAGCTGTGCCGTGCGGTTGACGAAATTGTTGGCGCCGAAACCGTCGAGCACGATGTGGTGGACGCGGGCATACCAGTACCAGCGGTCATCGCTGAGCTGCAGCGCGGCGGCCTGGACGAGGCGGTCGTTGACGATGTCGAGCGGGCGGCTGTACTCGGCCCGCATCCAGGCGGCGGCGGCCGCTTCGGGGTCGGCCTCGCCACGCAGATCGACATAGATCAGCGTCGCGTCCTGGGTGGGGTCGATGGTCTGCATCGGCTCACCGTCGACCTCGACGATGCGCAGCCAGCCCGATTCGAGGTCGGTGGCCGCGTCGGCGCTCGCGCGCTCGAGCACGGCGACATCCAGGTGTCCACGCAGGTCGACGTACTGGGCGATGTTGATCGGCACCTGTGGGTCGACGTGCTGCGCGTACCAGATACCCAGCTGTGCGGGCGAGAGCGGGAAGTACTCCGAAGAGCCTCCACGTCCGTCACCAGTTTCGCCGTTTCCGCCGAAATCCAGCCGGTCCAACCCAAACCTCGCTTCCGGAACACCTGGTCAGGCGCTCCCCGACGACACCGGAACGCGAGCGCCCACCTGAATAAGCGTGGCGCCCGCGTCTCGGGTTCAGTTCTCGAATCAATCAGGCAAAAATGTCCATTGGCACTATCTGTCACCCAGGCTGGTCTCGTTACACGGCCGAGACCATGCACCTGACCGTCCGGCCGCCAGCGCCGGTCTACTCGTCGCAAACCATCGCACCAATCTACCGGTGTGCTCGCCCCGCAACCAACCACCTCCATAGCCGCCGAGCATCGGCCCAGGTAAAGCCTGCGAGCCACGTTTGCTGACGCTTGTCTGCGTTCTCACATCCCCGCTGGATGACCTGTGCACCGCGGCGACTGAGTGATGGATCACACCGATTGGTCTGCTGTGCTGGAGTGGGTGTTACCGGGCCCTGGCCGGGTCGTAGAGGTGCGACTGGGCGCAGTCGATGGACGTGGCCAGCGCGCGGCCGACCAGGATCACCGCGGCTTGACGAAGCCCTGCCGCCTCCACCTGGTCGGCGATGCCGGACAGGGTGCCGCGCAGGACGAGCTGTTCGGGTTGGCTGGCGCGATAGACGACGGCGACGGGGCAGTCCGCGCCGTACTCGGCGACCAGCTCGTGTGCCAGCACTCTGATCCGGGTGATCGCGAGATGCAGGATGAGCGTGGCACCGGTGGCGGCGAAGTTCGCCAGCGCCTCACCGTGCGGCATCACGGTGGAGCGGGCCTGGGTCCGGGTGAGGACTACCGACTGGACGACCTCGGGAACGGTCAGTTCGGTGCCGAGGGCGGCCGCCGCGGCCGCGTAGGCGGGGACGCCGGGGGTGATGTCCCACGCCACGTTGCGGGCGTCGAGCCTGCGGGTCTGCTCCGTGAGAGCCGAATAGAGCGAGGGATCGCCCGAACACAGCCGGGCCACGTCCTTGCCCGCCTCGGTGGCGCGCACGAGGTGGTCGATGATCTGGTCCAGGTTCAGGTGCTGGGTGTCGATCAGTTCGGCGCCGGGCGCGCAGTGGGCGAGGACCTCGGGGTCGAGGTAGGTGCCCGCGTAGAGGCAGACGGGGCTGTCGCGCAGGAGGTTGACCGCTCGCACCGTGAGCAGGTCGGCGGCGCCGGGGCCTGCCCCGATGAAGTGCACAGTCATAGTCGGGAGTCTAGGAGTGCCCCCGGCGCGGGCAGACAAGTAGGTTCTGTGTCGGACGGCAGGTGTCGGCGACGAGGAGACGGGGGTCCGCGATGCGGGTTTCGAGTAGGTCCGGTGGGGTGCGCGGCGCAGGTGCTTGCGCGGTCGTGGTCGTGGCCGCCACGCTGGCGACCGGGTGCTCGGGTGAGAAGGTCGCCGGTCAGGCGACCGCCACCGCGGACAGCTTCGCCCCGTCCTCGGACAACCGTGACCCCTCGCTACAGATTCGTGGCGTCGTCGTCACCGAGATCGCGCCCGGCCAGCAGCACGTGCGGCCGAACCAGCGAGTCGCCTACCCGGCGATCCCCCCGGTGGGCGGACCGCACGACGCGCAGTGGGCCGCCTGCACCGGCGTCGTCTATTCGAAGGCCCTGCGCACCGAGAACGCGGTCCACTCGCTCGAACACGGCGCGGTGTGGATCGCCTACGACCCCGCGAAGGTGAGCGCGCAGGATCAGGCGGTGCTGAGCGCCAGGGTCACCGACCGCCAGTACACCCTGATGTCGCCCATACCCGACATGAACCACCCGATCTCACTGCAGTCGTGGGGCCACCAGCTCGCCGTCGACTCCGCCACCGACGAACGCATCGACCAGTTCATCGTCGCCCTCCGCGAAAACCCGTACACCACCCCGGAAGTCGGCGCGACCTGCTCGTCTCCGCTCTTCGATCGCACCGATCCCCCGCCGTACGACCCGACCCCGCCCGGCCCGGACGCGGTCCCGATGACCGGCGCCCGCTAGCCCGTCATATCGAACTGCGCGATGATCTTCGTCGGCCGCACCCGCACCACCAGTTCGCCCGCGACCCCGTTGCGCTGACCGAATTCGTCCGCCTTGTCCGGGCCCATGTACCGGGCGGCGATGGCGGTAGCGGTTCGCACGAGCTCATCGAGGTCTTCGGACAGCGTGACCGTCCCCTGCACCTCCACCAGCGCGTACGGCGGCTCCTCGAGGTCGACGCACACCGCGACACGCGGATCACGCGCGAAAGCCCGCCCCTTGGCCGTGTTCTTCCCCGTATTGAAAACCAGCTCGTCACCTTCGACGACGAACCACACCGGCGTCACCAGCGGACGCCCGTCCGCCGCCGCGAACGCCACCTTGCCCGTTCGCGTTCCGTGGGAAAGAAATTCGCGCACCTTGGGATCAGACAGAGAGGCCATGCGCCCAGGGTAAACGCAGCGGCGGCGGGGGCGTCGAAGGTGAATCAGCATGTCGACAGTCAGATCGCGCCGCTTTCGCGGGCCGTGGCGACGGCGGAGGTTCGGGACTTCACGCCGAGTTTGGCGTAGATGTGGACGAGGTGGGACTTGACGGTGGTTTCGCTGAGGAACAGTTGTTTGGCGATGTCGCGGTTGGACAGGCCCGCGGCTACCAGGCGGAGGACTTCTACTTCGCGGGGGCTCAGAGTGGTGTCGGCTCGGCGGACCCTGGTCATCAGGCGGGAAGCGACTGTTGGGGAGAGGACGCTTTCGCCCGCTGCGGCGGCGCGGACGGCGGCGAGGAGTTCGGTGGGCGGGGTGTCCTTGAGGAGGTAGCCGACGGCGCCCGCTTCGATGGCGCCGAGGATGTCAGCGTCGGTGTCGTAGTTGGTGACGACCAGGACATTCGGTGGGGTGGGCAGCGCCCGCAGGCCCGCGGTGGCGGAGGCTCCGGAGCGGCCGTCGCCGAAGCGCAGGTCCATCAGGACCAGATCGACGGGCGTGGCGGCGCAAAAGGCCACCGCCGCGTCGGCATCCGCGACATCGCCGACGACGGTGATGTCGGCGGCAGCGTCGAGGAGCGCGCGCAGGCCCGCACGGACGATGGCGTGATCGTCAGCGAGGAGAAGGCGGATCATGAGGCCGCTCCGAGCGGGAAGGTCACCGTCACGGCGGTGTGGCCGGGCTCGGATTCGACCGTCATCGCACCGCCCTGTTGCTCGACGCGGCTGCGCATGGCCGCGAGGCCGAAGGCCCCGGATCGGGGGTGGCGCAGCGTATCCGGATCGATGCCGATGCCGTCGTCGACGATATCCAGGTGCGCGTCGGTGTCGTCGTAGGTGAGGGTGACCCGCATGCGCTCAGCCTGCGCGTGCTGGACCACATTCGCCACCGCGCTCTGCGCGATCCGCACCAGCGCCGCCTCGACCGGCATCGGCAGTCGTTCCGGCTCACCCTCGACGAGCAGCTGCGTGGTCAGTGCCGGCGACTGCGCGCGCAGGCAAATGCGTTCCAGCGCTTCGGCCAGCGATTGCCCGTCCAGTGCGGCGGGCGACAATTCGTCGATGAGCCTTCGGGTTTCGGCCAGGTCTTCGGCGGCGGTCTCGCGCGCGAGCCGAATACGGTCCAGCGCAGGATGATCCGGTGCGGCCTGCTCAGCGCTGTGCAGGAGCAGTTGGATACTGCTCAGGCCCTGGGCGACGGTGTCGTGGATTTCCTTGGCCAGGCGTTCGCGCTCGGAGAGCTTGCCCGCTGTCCGTTCCTGTTCCGCGAGAATCGCTCTGGTGCCGATCAATTCGTCGATCAGCCGCTCCCGCTCGACCGCCTCACGGCGCAGTGCCTGATAGCCGAGCCCGATCCCGATCGCCACCAGCGCGCCGAGAACAGGCCCCACCACCGCACCCGCGGACCAACCACGATGCGCCGCGAACCCGATCACACCGACCGCCGTCGCCGACACCACCGCGACCAGATTCCACGGCCGTGGCAGCAGGTGCAGGTAGACGAAGAACAGCCCGAACGCCAGGTAGACCGCGTCAGGGGTGAGCGCGAGCAGGACCAGCCACAACACGGTCAGCGCCGCCAGCCACACCCACACCGCCCCGCCGGGATTCGCCTGCGAACGCGAGCGCGGGAACTCGGCCCCCGCGAAATACACCAGCAACCACACCACCGTCAGCGCGACCACCGCGATACCGTGACCGCCGCCGCCGGGCAGCAACGCCCGCGCCGCGACCACCGCCGCCAGCACCGTCACCAGCACATGCAGGCCGAGGCGCAGGGTGGTGACCACCGGGGTCAGGGGGGACGAGTGCACGTCGACCAGCTTATGTGCGGCAACTACACGGGCATCCATCGAAAGATGTAAACGCCGCCAGACCTTGGATGGACGGCGTTTCGTGCGCCGGTGCGATGGCGTCGACCGACAAGAACGACAGAGTGGAGTCATGTTCGTCGCACTCCGAGATCTGCGAGCCGCCCGTGGCCGCTTCCTGCTCATCACCACTGTCGTGCTGTTGGTGGCGGTGCTGGTGAGCTTCCTCAGTGGCCTCACCGCTGGGCTGGCGCACCAGAACATCTCCGCCGTCCAGCGGATCGACGCCGACCGGGTCGTTTTCGCCGAGACCGGGGCCGACCCGTCTTTCGACTCGTCGGTGCTCACCGAGCAGCAGATCGCGCAGTGGAAATCGGCGGACGCGACCCCGATCGGGATCTCGCGCACGAGGGCCGAGCACGCTGGTGCCAGCCCGACGCAGGTCGCGTTGTTCGGCGGCGACCCGTCGGCGTTCAGCAATCGCCCTGCTACCGAACCCGGTGCGGTGGTGCTGAGTTCGGCGGCGGCTCGTGAACTGTCCGCGGGCACCGGCGATGTCGTCCTGCTGGCGGGCCACGAGTTCACCGTCGCCGACGTAGCCGGTGACGAGTGGTACAGCCATACCCCCGTGATCTGGACGAGCATGCAGGACTGGCAGGCGGCCAGCCCGCGCGCCGGCGACGCGACCGTGCTCGCGGTGACCGGCGATGTCCCCGGCGGCCTCGACGCCGAAGCCGGAACACACTCGCTGCCCGCGAAGGATGCCGTCCAGGCGATCGGCTCCTACCAGGCCGAGAACAGCTCACTCACGCTGATGACAGTGCTGCTGTTCGCCATCTCGGCGCTGGTGATCGGGGCCTTTTTCACGGTCTGGACCGTGCAGCGCCAACCCGACATCGCCACGCTGAAAGCGCTCGGCGCGACCACCGGCTCCCTGGTTCGTGACGCCCTCGCCCAAGCCGCGATCGTCCTGACCGCGGGCATCACGGCGGGCCTCGCGATCACCGCCCTGGCCTCAGTGTTCCTGGGCGAGGCGATGCCTTTCGTGCTCAGCCCCGCGACGACCCTGGTCCCCGCGCTGGCCCTGATCGTCCTCGGCCTCGCCGGCGCCGCTGTCGCCCTGCGCTTCCTGTTCACCACCGACCCGCTGACCGCGCTCGGCGCGACCCGCTGACGAACCCATGACGACCGTCGCCCGCACCGATGCCGCAGTCGCGCCGCCGATCCGGTGCACCGCGCGACCAACCGAAGGATCCACCGTGGCAATCACTCTCACCGACGTCACCCTCACCTACCCCGACGGCACCGGCCGTCTCACCGCCCTCGACCGGGTGAACATGCACGTCCCCGGCGGCACCATCGCCGCGGTGACCGGCGCGTCCGGATCAGGGAAGTCGAGCCTGCTGGCCGTCGCCGCGACCCTGATCCGGCCCGACTCGGGCACGGTCGTGCTCGAAACCGATTCGGCCACTACCGATCTGGCGACGCTGAGCCGTCGAGCAGCCGCAGCAGCTCGCCGGACCTCGATGGGCATCGTCTTCCAGCAACCGAATCTCATCCCGTCGCTCACCGCCGTCGAGCAGCTGGAAGTGACCACCCACCTCGGCGGCCCGAAGCGGGCATCGCGTAGTGAAACCCGTTCCCGCGCACGGGAACTACTCGAAGCGGTAGGTCTGACCGAACAGGCTCACAAACGTCCCGCCCAGCTCTCCGGTGGCCAACGCCAGCGCGTCAACATCGCCCGAGCCCTGATGAACGACCCCGCCCTGCTCGTGGTCGACGAACCCACCAGCGCGCTGGACTCCGAACGCGGCGCCGCGATCATCGCCCTGATCACGACCATCGCCCGCGAACACCGCGCCGCCACCATCCTGGTCACCCATGACCCGACCCACCTGCACCGCATGGACGCGGTCTACCGCATGACCGACGGCCGCCTCACCGGCGTCGCCGTCCCCACGCCTGCCTGACGCTGCTGCCACCGGGCAGACTGGGCCCCATGAGCGATCCGAGGCATCTCATCGTGGTGGATGCGGCCAATGTCATCGGCTCGCGCCCCAACGGTTGGTGGAAGGACCGCGCGGGCGCCGCGCGCAGGCTTCTCGCCGGCCTGGCGAACCTGACGAGTCGCCTGCCCGAGACCACCGAGGTCACCGTCGTCCTCGAAGGCGCGGCCAAAGCCGCCGCCGACGGCGCCGAACCCTCCGCGCCGCGGATGAAGGTGGTCCTCGCCGAACGCTCGGGCGACGACAAGATCGTCGACGTGGTCGCCGAGTCCGATTCCCACGAACAGATCACCGTCGTCACCGCCGACCGCGAACTCCGCACCAGAGTCGAAGCCCATGGCGCCGAAACCGTCGGCCCCGGCTGGTTCTGGAACCAGATCGAAGCTTCACCCGCTTCGGGTGAGGACAGGACCGAGTCGAGCTGACAGGCTGACTTCGCTCCTCGTCGCGGGGATTCGGTCATGGAGGTGTGATGGCGGATACGCATGCCCCGGACGTCGATCCGGTTGCGGTCATGCGCTCCAAGCGGTACCTCGTGGCTCTACTGCTGGCGGCGGCTCTGGGCATACCGATCTCTTTGGTCGCGTATGGCTTCCTGGCCGCGGTAACGAAGATCCAGCAGTTCCTGTTCAGCGACCTCCCGGGCGACGTCTTCTCCGGTGGCACGCCATCATGGTGGCCACTGCCCTGGTTGGTGCTCTGCGGCGTGTTGACCGGTGCGACCATCCGCTACCTGCCAGGCAACGCCGGTCACTCTCCGGCATTCGGGTTCCACGCCGGAGGCACGCCGGTCGACAAGGAAATGCCGGGCATCATCCTGGCGGCACTGGCCACGCTCAGCCTGGGGGCCGTCCTCGGTCCGGAGGCCCCGCTGATCGCGATCGGCGGCGGACTCGCGGTGCTCGCGGTGCACCTGCTGAAGAAGGACGCGCCCCCGATGGCGCTGGTGATCATGGCGTCGGCGGGCAGCTTCACCGCCATCAGCACCCTGTTCGGCTCGCCGATCCTGGCAGCGTTCCTGATCATGGAAGCCGCCGGAATCGGTGGCGCGACGCTGAGTCTCGTCGCGGTACCGGGACTGCTCGCCTCCGGTATCGGTGCCGTCGTCTTCGTCGGACTGGACAGTCTCACTGGACTCGGCACGTTCTCCCTCGCGCTGACATCCGTTCCGGCGGCGGTGAACCCGACTCTGGCCACGATGTGCTGGGCTGTCGTCGTCGGCGGGATCGCGGCACTCCTCGGCTGGGCGATCCGCTGGGCCGGGCTGGCACTTCGACCGCTCGTCCACACCAATCGCATTCTCGTGACGGCAATGCTCGGGTTGCTCATCGGTCTTGCCGCCACCGCCTACCAACTGATTTCCGGGAACAGCTTCAACCAGGTGCTGTTCTCCGGCCAGGACGCCCTACCCGAACTCGTCGCCCACGCCGCCGACTATTCGGTGGGTGTCCTGCTTCTGCTCGGTCTCTGCAAAACGGTCGCCTATTCGATTTCGCTGAGTGCGTTTCGTGGTGGACCGGTGTTCCCGTCGATCTTCATCGGCGCCGTTCTCGGCATCGCGATGAGCGGACTGCCGGGCATGAGTATGGGTCCGGCGATCGCGATGGGCATCGGCGCGATGTGCGCGGTGATGCTGCGCCTGCCGTTGACCTCAGCGCTCCTGGGTGTTCTGCTGCTCGGTACCGACGGCATATCGGTGACTCCCCAGGTGGTCGTCGCTGTGGCCGTGGCCTTTGTCCTGATCAATGTCCTCCCGACCACCCCAGCCGAAGAAACCGGCTGACGGCGCTTCCGACCGGAGAACTACCCGGCCGACAGCGCTGCCAAAGCCATCTGCCTCAGCACCGGACGGGCCCGCGAAGCGCTCGCCGCCGACGCGCTGTGCGGCGTGGAGTTGATCAGGCCGAAGGCGGCGTGGGCCTGAATGCGGGCGGCTTCCTCGGGGAGAGCGGGGTTCAGTTCGCGCAGGACACCCACCCAGATCTCGACGTATTGGCGCTGGGTGCGGCGCAAGATCCGGCGGTCGTTGGCGGGCACGTTGTCGAGGTCGCGGTCCTGGATACGGATGAGTTCGGGATTACCGAAGGCGAAGTCGAGATGGAAGTCGACCAGGGCCGTCAGCGCCGAGGCGGCCGACGGCGATTCGTCGACAACGGCGCGACCGCCCGTGAGCAGGCGCTCACTGATGCCGACCAGGAGTTCGACCAGCAGTGCCTCTTTGTTCGCGAAGTGCCGGTAGACGGCGGGGCCGCTGATGCCGACCGCCGCGCCGAGGTCGTCCAGACGCACGCCGAAGAAGCCGCGGTCGGCGATGAGACGGGCGCCCGCGGCGAGCAACTGTTCGCGACGCTGAGCTTTGAGCTGCTCGCGCCGGGTCACCTGGACAGGCTCGGTAGTCGACATTGTGGCCGCCCCCTCTGGACAACTTGGTTAGCCAAGATTAACCTGAATTTCAGTTATTGGCGATTAACCGAGTGGGAGAATGGCGCGATGACGGTTACGCACGAGACCGAAGACGGCACCGTGGCCGTGACGAGCAACCGGGACGCACACGGCGCCCTGGTCGCGGATCTGCGGCAGCGGCTTGCCGCAGCCGCGCTCGGCGGTCCGGAGAAGTCCCGCGAACGGCATGTGGCCAGGGGCAAGCTGCTCCCCCGCGAGCGCGTCGAGCAGCTGCTCGACCCGGGCAGCCCGTTCCTCGAGCTGGCGCCGCTGGCCGGCAACGGCATGTACGGCGACGAGTGCCCCGGCGCGGGCATGATCGGCGGCATCGGCCGCATCTCGGGCCGTGAGTGCCTGATCCTGGCCAACGACGCGACGGTCAAGGGCGGCACGTACTACCCGATCTCGGTGAAGAAGCACCTGCGCGCGCAGGAAGTGGCCGCGCAGAACAACCTGCCGTGTGTGTACCTGGTGGACTCCGGCGGCGCCTTCCTACCGCACCAGGACGAGGTGTTCCCCGACCGCGAGCACTTCGGCCGCATCTTCTACAACCAGGCGAACATGAGCGCCAAGGGCATCGCCCAGATCGCGGCGGTCATGGGCTCGTGCACCGCGGGCGGCGCGTATGTGCCCGCGATGGCCGACGAAGCCGTCATCGTGCGTGATCAGGGCACCATCTTTCTCGGCGGCCCGCCGCTGGTGAAGGCCGCGACCGGTGAGGTCGTCACCGCCGAGGAGCTCGGCGGCGGCCTGCTGCATTCGCGGACCTCCGGCGTCACCGACCATCTGGCCGACGACGATCGCGACGCGCTGCGGATCGTCCGCAAGATCGTCGGCACGCTCGGCCCGAAGCCGGAGGCGCCGTGGGAGGTGCTGCCCAGCACCCCGCCCGCCAAGAACGAGGACGAGCTCTACGACGTGGTCCCGGTGGACCCGCGCACGCCGTATGACGTGCGCGAGGTGATCGACCGGATCGTCGACGGCGAGGCCGGATTCCACGAGTTCAAGGCCGAATACGGCAAGACCCTGGTCACCGGGTTCGCTCGCATCCACGGCCATCCGGTCGGCATCGTCGCCAACAACGGCGTGCTGTTCGCCGAGTCCGCGATGAAGGGCGCGCATTTCATCGAACTGTGCGACAAGCGCAAGATCCCGCTGCTGTTCCTGCAGAACATCACCGGCTTCATGGTCGGGCGCGACTACGAGGCCGGCGGCATCGCCAAGCACGGCGCGAAGATGGTCACCGCGGTCGCATGCGCACGGGTGCCGAAGCTGACCGTGGTGATCGGCGGCTCCTACGGCGCGGGCAACTATTCCATGTGCGGGCGCGCGTATTCGCCGCGCTTCCTGTGGATGTGGCCGAACGCGCGCATCTCGGTGATGGGTGGCGAGCAGGCTGCCTCGGTGCTGTCCACGGTGCGCGGCGATCAGCTCGACAGCGCGGGCAAGCCGTGGTCCGAGGAGGATCAGGAGGCCTTCAAGGCGCCGATCCGGGACCAGTACGAGACCCAGGGCAACCCCTACTATTCGACGGCCCGGATCTGGGACGACGGCGTCATCGCGCCGACCGACACCAGAACCGCACTCGGCCTTGCCCTTTCGGTGTGCGCGCAAGCGCCGCTCGAACCCGTTTCCTACGGCGTCTTCCGGATGTGACCGACATGCTGAACAAGAACCAACTCGTCGAATTCGACACCGTCCTGGTCGCCAACCGCGGCGAGATCGCGGTGCGTGTGATCAAGACCCTGCGCGACATGGGCATTCGCTCGGTCGCGGTGTACAGCGACGCCGATGCGGACGCGCGCCATGTGCGCGAGGCCGATGTCGCGGTGCGGCTCGGACCGGCGCCGGCGCGCGAGAGCTACCTGTCGATCGAGAAGGTCGTCGATGCCGCCGTCCGTTCGGGCGCGCAGGCGGTACACCCGGGTTATGGCTTCCTGTCGGAGAACTCGGCCTTCGCGGCGGCACTGGCCGATGCGGGCATCGTGTTCCTCGGCCCGCCGGCCGAGGCCATCGAGGTGATGGGCGACAAGATCACCGCGAAGAAGACGGTGACGGCGTTCGGGGTTCCGGTGGTGCCCGGCATCGCCGAACCCGGCCTGACCGATGACCAACTGATCGCCGCCGCGACGGACATCGGCTACCCGGTGCTCGTGAAACCGTCCGCGGGCGGTGGCGGCAAGGGCATGCGCCGGGTCACCGACGCCGCCGATCTGCCCGCCGCGCTGGTGAGCGCCCGGCGCGAAGCCGCTGCGGCATTCGGTGACGACACCCTGTTCCTGGAACGGTTCGTCAACCGGCCCCGCCACATCGAGGTGCAGATCCTGGCCGACAAGTTCGGCAATGTGGTGCACCTGGGTGAGCGCGAATGCAGCTTGCAGCGCAGGCATCAGAAGGTGATCGAGGAGGCTCCCTCACCGCTGCTGGACGCGCGGACCAGGGCCCGGATCGGCACCGCCGCCTGCAATACCGCCCGCAGCGTGGACTACGTGGGCGCGGGCACCGTGGAGTTCATCGTCTCGGCCGACCAGCCCGACGAGTTCTTCTTCATGGAGATGAACACCCGTCTGCAGGTGGAGCATCCGGTGACCGAGATGGTCACCGGTATCGACCTGGTGGAATGCCAGGTGCGGGTCGCCGCGGGCCAGAAACTGGCGCGCACCCAGGACGAGATCCACCTCGTCGGGCACGCGATCGAAGCACGCGTCTACGCGGAGGACCCGGGTCGCGGGTTCCTGCCGACGGGCGGCGCCGTGCTCGCGCTGTCGGAGCCGGAAGGCGCCGGCGTGCGGGTGGATTCGGGGCTCTCGGTGGGCACCGTGGTCGGTAGCGACTACGACCCGATGCTGTCGAAGGTGATCGCGCGCGGCGATACTCGCGCCGACGCGCTCGCCGCGCTGGACCGCGCGCTGGAACAGACCGTGCTGCTCGGCGTCACGAGCAATATCGAATTCCTGCGGTTCCTGCTCGCCGACGACGATGTACAGGCGGGCCGTCTCGATACCGCCTTGCTGGATCGCCGCGTCGCCGACTTCGTACCCGCCGAGGTGACCGACGACGAATTCATCGCGGCCGCGACACATCACTGGTTGCGACGCTGGCCCGCCACCGGCGGCGACCCCTGGTCGACCCCTTCGGGATGGCGGCTCGGCGAACCCGCCCCGACATCGATCAGGCTGTCCGCGGGCGACCAGGCGCGCCACGTGTTCATCACCGGCACACCGGCTTCGGCGACCGTATGGCTCGACGAGCCGGAGTCCGGCGGACTGACGAGCCGCCCCGAGCCCCGCACGCTCACCGCCGCCGTCTCGGCCGACGGTCTCGCCTCGACGCTCGACGGTCTGCGACGCACCTACCGCATCGCCGAGGCCGACGGCCAGCTGTGGGTGAGCCACGACGGCGGCCTCGCGGTTCTGCGCGAGGTCGCCGAGGCGAGCGCGCGTGGCGACGCCGCCCACGTGGGTGATGCCGAAATCCGCAGTCCCATGCCGGGTTCGGTGATCGCCACGCCGGTCGAGAACGGCGCGACCGTCGCCGTCGGCGATCCGGTGATCGTGATCGAGGCCATGAAGATGGAGCACGCGCTCACCGCGCCGGTGGCAGGCACGGTGGAGGTGCTCGCCGTCCCCGGCGCCCAGGTGAAGCTGGACCAGGTGCTGGTGCGCGTCGTCGCCCACCCCGCAGAAACCGTCGTCGCGGCTACCGCGACAGAACCCGCCGTCGCCGAGACCGCCGCGGCACCGACCGAGCCCGAAGGAACCCCCGCATGACCGACTACCTGTCCACCGGTTCGCTGCCGGAGGAATACCGCCAGCTCGCACTCACCGTGCGCGATTTCGCCAACCAGGTCGTCGCGCCGGTGTCGGCGAAACACGATGCCGAACACAGCTTTCCGTACGAGGTCGTGGCGGGCATGGCCGAGATGGGCCTGTTCGGCCTGCCGTTCCCCGAGGAGTTCGGCGGCATGGGCGGCGACTACTTCGCCCTGTGCCTGGCGCTCGAGGAACTCGGCAAGATCGACCAGAGCGTGGCCATCACCCTCGAGGCGGGGGTGTCGCTGGGCGCCATGCCGATCTACCGTTTCGGCAACGACAAGCAGCGCACCGAATGGCTGCCCCAGCTCACCAGCGGACAGGCGCTGGCGGGCTTCGGCCTCACCGAGCCCGACGCGGGCAGCGACGCGGGCGGCACCAGGACCACCGCCGTGCAGGACGGCGAGAGCTGGGTGATCAACGGCAGCAAGCAGTTCATCACCAACTCCGGCACCGACATCACCCGCCTGGTCACCGTCACCGCGGTCACCGGACAGGCAGGCGGCAAGAAGGAGATCTCCACCATCCTGGTGCCGACCTCCACCCCGGGTTTCGTGGCCGAGCCCGCCTACAACAAGGTCGGCTGGAACGCCTCCGACACCCATCCGCTGAGCTTCACCGACGTGCGGGTGCCGCAGGAGAACCTGCTCGGCGAGCGGGGTCGCGGCTACGCCAACTTCCTGCGCATCCTCGACGAGGGACGCATCGCCATCGCCGCGCTGGCCGTCGGCGCCGCGCAGGGCTGTGTCGACGAGAGCGTGCGCTACGCGGGCGAACGTCAAGCCTTCGGACAGGCGATCGGCCGCAACCAGGCCATCGCGTTCAAGATCGCCCGAATGGAGGCGCGGGCCCACGTCGCGCGTACCGCCTACTACGACGCCGCCGCGCTGATGCTGGCGGGCAAACCGTTCAAGAAGGCCGCCTCGATCGCGAAGATGGTCGCCAGCGAGGCCGCGATGGACAACGCCCGCGACGCCACCCAGATCTTCGGCGGCAACGGCTTCATGAACGAATACCCGGTGTCGAGGCACTACCGTGACAGCAAGATCCTGGAAATCGGCGAGGGCACCACGGAGGTACAGCTGATGCTGATCGCAAGGGAGCTGGGTCTGTGAGCGAAGTGAGGCGGGTGGTCCAGCGCGGGCTGTGGTTCGAGGAGTTCGAGATCGGCACGATCTACGAGCACCGGCCCGGCCGCACCATCACCGAGGCCGACAATGTCCTGTTCACCACGCTGACCATGAACACCCAGGCCCTGCACCTGGACGCGGCCTTCGCCGACGCGCAGCCGCCGTTCAACCAGCGCCTGGTGAATTCGATGTTCACGCTGTCGACGCTGGTCGGGCTCTCCGTCGCCCAGCTCACGCAGGGCACGCTGGTCGGCAACCTCGGTTTCTCCGAGATGACCACGCCCGCTCCGCTGTTCCACGGCGACACCATGTACGCGGAAACACTGGTCACCGACAAGCGCGAATCCAAGAGCCGTCCCGGCGAGGGCATCGTCAGCCTGGCCCACACCGCACGCAACCAGCACGGCGTGATCGTGGCGACCGCGATACGCAAGACACTGGTCCGCAAGGCACCGCGGGCATGAGCGGCCGACACCCCGCCACCGGGCACCGTCGAAAGGACGCAGTATGAGCTGGCAACCGAGTGGTCCCGCGTGGTTGTTCTGCCCGGCCGACCGCCCCGAACGCTTCGCCAAGGCCGCCGCGGTGGCCGATGTGGTGATCCTCGATCTCGAGGACGGTGTCGCGGCGGGTGACAAGGCCGCGGCCAGGCAGGCGCTCATCGACACCCCGCTCGACCCGCAGCACACCGTGATCCGGGTCAACGCGGCCGACACCGACGACTACGCGGCCGATCTGGCGGCGCTCGCGCAGACCGCCTACCGCCGGGTCATGCTGCCCAAATGCGAGTCGGCCGACCAGGTTCGCAGCCTCGACGGCTACGAAGTGATCGTGCTGGTCGAATCGCCGCTCGGGGCGGTGCGGATCACCGAGTCGGTGCAGGCCGGCAATGCCATCGGCGTGATGTGGGGTGCCGAGGATCTGGTCGCCGGACTCGGTGGCAACTCGAGCAGGCATGCCGACGGCAGCTACCGCGATGTCGCCCGTCAGGTGCGTTCGTCGACTCTGCTGGCGGCCAAGGCCTTCGGTCGCTTCGCGCTGGACTCGGTGTATCTGAACATCAAGGATCTCGACGGCCTCGCCGTGGAGACGAGCGATGCGGTCGCCGTCGGATTCGACGCCAAGGTCGCCATCCACCCGAGTCAGGTCGCGGTGATCCGTGACGGCTACGCACCCGACCCCGCCGAGCTCGACTGGGCGCATCGGGTGCTGGCGGAGGTGCCCAACCATCGTGGCGTCTTCGCGTTCGAGGGCCGTATGGTCGACGCGCCGGTGCTCCGGCATGCCGAACAGATCGTCCGGCGCGCAGGCGTGCCCAGCTGATCATCGGGTAACCCGTCCCCGATACACGAGTAGTCCAGTTCGAGGAGGACATCGGAGTGCAACCGCAATGGGTCCCGAGCGCGCAAGATATCGCGTCGGCCCGAATCACCGACTTCGCCGCCTTCGTCTCCACGCGAACCGGCGACCAGTATCCCGACTACCAGGCACTGTGGCAGTGGTCGGTGGACGACATCGCCGGCTTCTGGCAGGCCGTGTGGGACTACTTCGAGCTCGGCGAGACCGCCGGTGAAGTGCTCGGCTCGCGGGAGATGCCGGGCGCGCAATGGTTTCCCGGCACCCGGCTGAACTACGTCGACCAGATCATCCGGATGGCCCAGTTCGGCCGCCCCGCGGTGATCGCCCTGCACGAGGAGGCCGAGCCGCAGGAGGTGTCCTGGGCCGAATTGATCGAACAGGTCACGGTTTTCGCGCGCACCTTGCGTGAGCAGGGCGTCGAGGCGGGCGACCGGGTGGTGGGCTACCTGCCCAATATCCCGGAAGCGATCGTCGCCTTCCTCGCCACCGCCAGTATCGGCGCGGTGTGGAGCGCCTGCGGTCAGGACTACTCCGCCAAGGCCGCGCTGGACCGGCTCGGCCAGCTCGACCCGACGGTGCTGGTCACCGCCGACGGCTACCGGTTCGGCGGCAAGGCACACGACAAACGGGCCGACATCGCGGCACTGCGCGACGGGCTGCCCGACCTGCGCGCCACCGTCGTCGTCGCGCAACTCGGACTCGAGGTCCCCGACACGCTGTCCTGGACGGACTCGGTCGCCGATGCCGGACTCGGTGTCATCGAAACAGTCCCCGTCGATTTCGATCATCCGTTGTGGATCGTGTTCTCCTCCGGCACCACCGGGCTGCCCAAGGGCATCGTCCACGGCCACGGCGGCGTGCTGCTCGAGCATCTCAAAGCCGTAGCGCTGCAATCGAACATGGGCCCCGAGGACACGTTCTTCTGGTATACCAGCCCGAGCTGGATGATGTGGAACTTTCAGGTAGCGGGTCTGCTCACCGGCACCACCGTCGTCACCTACGACGGCAGCCCCACCGCGGGCGGCCCGGATGCGCTGTGGCGCATCGCCGCTCAGGTGGGCGCTACCGTTTTCGGGACCAGCCCCGGCTATGTTCTCGGCTGCGTCAAGGCAGGGTCGGTGCCACGCGCCGAGCACGACCTTTCGGCCCTGCGCTCCGTGGGTATCACCGGTTCGTCGCTGCCGGTGTCGAGCGCGCTGTGGTTGAACGAGAATGCCGGAGACCACGTTCAGGTGAACTCGATCAGCGGTGGCACCGATGTGGTGTCGGCGTTCGTCGGCGGCGTCCCGACCGTGCCGGTGTGGCCGGGTGAGCTGTCGGCGCCCTATCTCGGCGTCGCCCTCGATGCCTTCGACGAGCAGGGCAACCCCGTGCGCGGCGAGGTCGGCGAGCTGGTGGTCACCGCGCCGATGCCGTCGATGCCGGTGAGCTTCTGGCGTGACGACGACGGAAAGCGCTACCACGCGGCCTATTTCGACACCTACCCCGGCGTATGGCGCCACGGCGACTGGATCACCCTCACCGAACACGGCAGCATCGTCGTGCACGGTCGCTCCGATTCGACGCTCAACCGCCACGGCATCCGCATGGGCAGTGCCGACATCTACCAGGTCGTCGAACAGTTCCCGGAGATCGCCGAGGCCCTGGTGATCGGCGCCGAACAACCCGACGGCGGCTACTGGATGCCCCTGTTCGTCGTGCTCGCCCCCGGCGCGGAACTCACCGAAGACCTGAAAACCCGTCTCGCCACCGCGATCCGCACCGAGGTCTCCCCGCGCCACGTCCCCGACGAGATCCGCGAAGCCCCCGGCATCCCCCACACCCGAACCGGCAAGAAACTGGAAGTCCCCGTCAAAAAGCTCTTCCAGGGCGCCGATCCCGCTCGTGTCGTCGAACGCAGCGCCGTCGACGACCCCGCACTCCTCGACTGGTATGCCCGGATAAGCCCACCCGACAAGGGCTAATACACTTGAACTATGAATGTCAGCGAGTCTCGTGGGGCGCGTGGGGTAGCTGGGACTGAAGTTCGGCGGCGGCCGAAGAATCGCCGGGCGCAGATCGCAGCGTCGTCGGCGGTGGCGTTCGGCGCCGCCGGATATCACGGGGTGAGTATGGAGGACATCGCGTCCGGGCTGGGGATCAGTTCGGCCGCGCTGTATCGGCACTACCCCAGTAAGTACGCGTTGTTCCGGGAGGAGTTACTTCGGGTCGGGCAGGCGTTCACGGCATCGATCGTGGTGTCGGCCGAAGACACCCTGCCCGCGGCGCAACGGTTGCGGCACATGCTGACCGGGCTGATCGGCGCGACCGTCGAGAATCGGGCGACGGTACGGCTGGTGCGATGGGAGGGCCGCTACCTCGAGCCGACGGACCGGGTGGTGCTCGACGAGCAGCAGGGTTCGGTGCTGGTCGCGCTCGACGAACAGCTGGCGATCTTGCGTCCCGAATTGACCACGGCCGAGCTGCGGATGATCTCCACGGCGATTCTCGGTGTGGTCACCAGCGTCGCCGATCATCACGCCGCGCTGCCCCTTCGCACGCTGAACAAGTTGCTCGGCTCGGCGTGTATGGCGCTCACCGACACCGTATTGCCACCTGCCGCAACCGTTTCGGAGCTCGGCGCCCGCGCCCAGATTCCCGACTCGTTCAAACACGAACTGCTGCTGCGCAAAGCGGTGGAGCTGTTCCACAAACGCGGCTATCCGAATGTGAGCGTGGAGGACATCGCCTCGGCGGCGGGATTGTCGGCGGCATCGGCGGTGTACCGGTTCTATCGCGGCAAGAGCGACATCCTCGCCGCGGCGTTTCGACGCGCGGCCGACCGGGTGTCGGGGGCGATCGGGCCCGCGGTGGCGAGCACACCCGACAGCGGGGCCGCGCTCGGCGTGCTGGTCGACCAGTTCGTCGCCGACACGTTCGACGAGCGAGCGCTCGCCGTCGTCTACTACGCCGAATTCGGGCACGTGCCCGCCGAGGAACGTGCCGTCCTGCGCAATATCCAGCGGTTGAGCGTGCAGGAGTGGGCGCGGCTGGTGCGCGATATGCGGCCGGAGCTCTCCGCGGCCGAGGCACGTTTCCTGGTACACGCGGCGTTCGCGATGGTCATCGACCTCGGTCAGCGCTTCGGCGACGACCCGATCGCAGGCCGGGCCAGGGTCGGATACCTGATGCGGCGGGTGCTGCTCGGCTGAGGCAATTCACCCGTCGCGTATGAGGCGTTGCGTTGCTGACTGGTCATACGCTCGGCGATCAGGCCTTCGAACGGAGCGTGCATGGATTCTCGCGCGAGCGCGCTGACCAGGCGGTCGTTGCTCGGGCTCGCCGCCGCGGCCGCCACGGCGGCGGCGTTGCCCGGATGCGGTGACGAATCGGTACCCGAGCCGATCCGCACCACCGGTCGCCCGGATGTGCTCGCCCGGGCGATCGACGCCTACATCTACGGCTATCCGATGATCCTGCTGGACATGATGCGCGCGGCGAGCGGGCCGATCAACGGCTTCGATCACAGCGTCCTGCCCGATCCCGACGACCGCGGGGTGGCCAGGCTCAGCCACGACATGGTGTATTCGCAGGCGTGGCTCGACCTCACCGAAGAGCCGATCGTGCTCCAGATCCCCGGGATGGAGCCCGACCGGTTCTGGCTGTTCCAGCTGGTCGACGGGTGGGCGAACACCGTGCACGACCTGACCAGTACGACCCCGCGGACCACCGTGGACGCCGACGGTCCACCCTTCACCTATGTCCTCACCGGGCCGCAGTGGACCGGTGCGCTGCCCGCGAAAGTGACCCGGCTGCACATGCCGTCGTCGATGTGCACGATCGTCGCGCGGGTCCAGATCAACGGCACCGGGGACGCGCCGACGGTCCACCAGTGGCAGGAGAAGATGAAGCTGATCCCGCTCAGCGCCTGGGATCGCGGTGAACTCGCCGGGACGGTCAGCCGCGTCCACGCGATAGACCGTGGACCCGAGCCACCGACGAAGCGGATCGCCGCGTTGGACGGCCGCACCTATCTCAACCGCCTGTGCCGGCTGATGCTCACCGATCCCCCCGCTGCCGCCGACGCGCCACTGATGACGCAACTGGCCACGATCGGTGTCCAGCCCGGCGGGGTCGTCGACGACCAGCCCGCCGAAATCCTCGACGAGGCGGTGCGCCAGGCCCACCGCCGCATCGCCGACTGGACAGACCCGACCGCCCGCTCCGTCAACGGCTGGGAGATCCCCATCGACCTCGGCACCTTCGGTACCGACTACCTCCGCCGCGCGGCCACCACCAAGCGCTCCCCCGCCCTTGCCCCCGTCCGTGACGTGCTCTACGCGAACCGCGACGCCCCTACCACCGACGACCGGGGCAACCCACTGCGCTACCGAATCCGCTTCGAACCGGGCCGATGGCCTCCTGTCCACGCCTTCGCCTCGATCACCGCCTACGACACGCAAGGCTTCCTTGTCCCCAACCCCGACGCGATCTACTCGGTAGGCCACTTCCCCGCCGTTGTCCCCGCCCCCGACGGATCCGTGGAACTAGCGGTCCAGCACCAGGACCCACGTCCCGCCGTCCCCACCGGCAACTGGCTCCCCATCCCCGCCACCGGCGACTTCTCCCTCACCCTGCGCCTCTACGCACCGCGCGAGAACGCCCTCGACGGCAAGTGGGAGCCGCCGCCGATGACCCTGGTCGACTGAGCCGGGCACGGTGTGCCGATCACCCGAACTCGACAACGGTGCCGTTCTCGATCGACACCCTCGCGGCCTCGAACAGCAGCAGCCAGGTGATCAACTCCCGGTCGAACGGGTGCGGCGAATCGCTGTCCAGCATCGTCCGGATCCTGCCGATCTCGGCGTCGGAGAGCACCCCATCGACCAGCTCGATACCCAAATACGGTGCGACATAGACGAGTTCGCGCATCAGCGCCGTGCTCGACCCGACCATACCACCGGCGATGTCGACGTCCTCGCCGACGAAAAGCACTTCGTCGAAATCGACCGGTACGTAGAACCCTTCGCAATCCGAATGGCAGATCAGGTGGGAGTCGAAGGTGGATCCGACCAGGTCGATGGCTGGATCATCCGAAGCGCTGTCGCCGTCGGCGACGGGTGTGAGCGGCTGCTCGGGATACTCACGCGCTCGGGCATACGCACGTCGCAGATAGTGCACGAAAGAGTAGGGCACGCTCCCTATCCGAGCGCGGTCCACCGCTGGTCCCGCAGCCCTCGGCTCGTCGTGCGGAGCAAGCCCCTCCCGCACCAGTAATTCACTGAGCGCACGCAGTTGCTCGGTCAGCGCATCGAGATACTCCGGGTCACTACCGTCTGCCACGGCAAAGGCCAGCCCCCCGGTTCCCACTGAAAGTCCCATGGTCGCAAAGCTAGCCCGCCCGTCTGACAGCTATCCGGGCGTCGCAGGTCAGGGTTTGTTGGACATGGCGGCGATGAGGGAGTTGGGGCGCATGTCGAGCCAGTGGGATTCCACGTAGTGGAGACAGGAGGTTCGGGGGGCGGCGCCGAAGGCTACCGACCAGCCGCCGGGGACGGCGGCGAAGGTGGGCCAGAGGGAGTGTTCGCCTTCGGTGTTGACCAGGACGTAGAACTGGGCGTTGTCGTCGTCGAACGGGTTGGTCATGGGGTGGCCTTTCCGAGGAGGGTGCCAAGGTGGGCTAATGCTGCCGGGGTGCCTTCGATTTCGTGGTGGGCGAGCTCGCTCGTGCGGAAAAGGCGGTCGCTGTGGCTGGTGCGGGCGGGCGTGAAGTGGGGGGTGAAGTCGGTGGTGGTGACGCCGTAGGCGGCGATGAGGGCGGCTAACCGGGTGGGGTCGGGCGGTTCGGTGAGAACGACGGTCGCGCCGACCCGCAGGGGAAGCAGGTAGCCGTGCCAAGCGGTGGCGTCACCGGTATGGGATTGGTGCAGATAGACATCGCGAGTGGTGAGGTGGTGGCGGGCCTGCATGGCGGTGACCCGGTGCACGGCGGCGGCATGGCTGATGGTGACGCTGTGCGTTGCGCCGGGAGGGAACAGCACGAATGCGGGGTGCTGCGGCAGGATCGGGGCGCGATGTTCGCCGCGGGCGATGGGTTCGCTCGAATAGCCGGACAGAGATGCCCGATCGATCGTCACCGTCGGGATGTCGTAGGTGCCGAGGTGCTCGCGGGCGGCGATGGTCAGGGCCAGTGCCGGGTTGACGATCGGTGGGAGCCGGGGGTTCGCGGTGTCGATCGGCACCACGGTCCCACCGGCTTTGAGGACCGCGTATGCCGCGACCACGAACTCGACGGAACGCGGGACATCCACGAGCACAGCCGATTCCGGGCCGATGCCGAGCGCGGTCAGATGCCGGGCGAGCTGATTGGTGCGCCGGTCGAGATCACCGTAGGTGATGATCGCGGTCGGGCCGTCGGTCGGCGCATGGACGACGGCCGGGTCGAAAGGGGTTGCGGCAGCCTGGGCTTCGAACTCGTCGAGCAGCAGTTCGTCGGCGAGCCCGGTTGCGCGGGCGTAGGGCCCGTCGTCGATACGGCCGACGAATTCGATCTCGGCCGTCCAGGCGTCGCCCGGCGGCCTGCGGCGCACGAGGTCGCCGGTGGCGAACATGCGGTCGTCCACCGGACCGATGGGGTTCGCGAGGAAGGTCGCCGCGGTGGCCTGTCTGCCGACGTACCCGCGCGCCAGTTGCACACCGGAGACGTAGAGTTCACCGATTTCGCCGTCGGCTACCGGGCACAGGTGCTCGTCGAGGATCAGCAGTTCGACATCGTCGGCGGCCGATCCGAACGGAACCACCTCCAGGTCGGCGCCGGTCACCTCGTGCGCGACGAACTCGCCCGCCGTCTCGGGCCTGCCGTAGACGTGCCACAGGGTCGCGCCGCTCACCGCGCGCAAGGCGGCGGCGGTTTCCGCGAGCAGTGGCCCACCCGAGCCGAGCACCACGCGCAGCGAATCCAGACGCTCTTCGGCATCGGGCAGTGCTGCCAGCTCGGCGAGCTCGACATGATCGAAACAGGCTGCGGTCACTTGTGTTTCGGCGATCGCGTCGGCGAGCACCGCCGACGGCGAGACCACCAGCGTCGCGCCGGTTTGCAACGCGAGCAGCATCTCCCCGACCGCCGCCTGGCCTGCCAGCGGTGCGTGCCAGAGCACCGAGTCGCCGACCCCGACACCGCAGAGGCGCTGGCGCCAGCTCGAATTGGCCTGCGCCGCGCGATGTCCGACGACGACGGCGGTCGCGGCAACGACATCGACGACCAGGTAGGCGGGGTTGTCCGCGCCCGGCCCCGGTAGCTCATCGGGGGTGACGTCGACCGTGGCGTCGGTGTGCACGACCGGGAACCCGGCGGGGTGCGGTGTTCCGTCGCTGGTGAGGATCAGGACGGGCGCGGCCAGCGCGACAGTGCGTCGTTGCACGTCACCGGGGGCGGCGGGGTCGAGCAGCACGAACGCGCCACCGGCGGCGAGCACCGCGTGCACCGCGACCACCAACTCCACCGAACGCGGAAGCGACACCGCCACAGTGGTTTCGGGTCCGACACCGTGCTCGAGGAGCGCGGCGGCCAGCGCATCGACTCGCTCGGCCAGTTCGCCGTAGGTGAGACCGGTTTCGCCGTCGCGCACCGCGAGGAGGTCGGGTTCGCGGTCGGCGTAGGTGGAGAAGGCGGCGAGCAGGGTCGCCGGGTCACGTGGTCGATCGCCGTCCAGGTCACGCAGGAGCGCGGCGAGGGTGGCAGCGGTCGTGACCGAATCCGTGTGCGACATCAGAGTTGTCCTTCCGAGTCGTCAACCGACGCTGTCCCGGCGATTACCGCGGCCGCATCGGTCACCAGTGTTTGCAGAGTCGAAGTGAGACCGGCCGCGCCGAGTGCGGCGAGCACACCGGGCACGAGGCCGGCCAGCGCGACGTTCACCAACGCTTCAGGTTTCATCTTCGCGCCCATCGCCCTGCTCACCGCGGCGAGCTTGGCGTCGAGTGCTCTGTAGGAGATGGCGTGCTCGCCGTGGGTGAATGCCACGGTCGCCGGCGCGAGCCGAGCTGCCGAGCCGACGAGGCCCGGAAGATCGGCGATTGTGTAGGTGGTCGGGGTCTTCTCCGCATCGGTGCGCAGGTCGATCGCGCGCACCGCCACGGTGGGGTCGGCGGCGACGGCGGTGAGTACCTTGCGGAATCGCTCGGCCATGGTCCGGACCGTCGACGCGTCGAACAGGTCGGTGGCGTAGCCGAAGTGGACGTCGAGACCGTCCAGCGCGCCGTCGTCGCGATAGCGCTGCAGGGCGGTGAGGTGCAGGTCGAATTTGGCTTCGGTGAGTCCGGGGTCCAAGGTCTGGACGTGGAGGCCGGGGAGCTCGATACCGCCTGGCGGCATGTTCTGGAAGGTCAGCATCACCTGGAACAGCGGGGTGTAGGCGCCGGTGCGGGCGCGACCCACGGCATCGACCACCTGCTCGAACGGAACATCGGCATGGGACAGCGCGGCCAGGTCGCGGCGCTTCGCCTGGGTGAGCAGGTCGGTGAACGGTGCGCGGGCGTCGACCTCGGTGCGCAGGGCGACGGTGTTGACGAACATGCCGACGAGGTCGTCGAGTTCGCGGGCGCCACGACCGGAGACCGGTGCGCCGATGGTGATGTCCGCGCTGCCGGATTGCTTGGCCAGCAGCACGGCCAGCGCGCTGTGGATCAGCGTGAACAGGGTGGTTCCGTTGGCGCGGGCCACGTCGTCGAGGCGGGTGGCGAGTGTGGAATCGATGTCGAATTCGATCGTCGCGCCGCGCATTTCACGACGGGCCGCGCGCGGGCGATCGGTCGGCAGCGCCAGTAGTTCGGGTGCGCCGGCGAGCTCGCGGGTCCAGTAGGCGAGCTGCTGGGTGAGCACACTGCCGGCGTCGGACTCGGAGCCGAGCAGGTCGCGCTGCCAGGCACTGAAATCGCCGTACTGGATCGTCAGGGGAACCCAGCCCGGTTCGCGGCCCTGGCTGCGGTCCACGTAGGCGCGCACCAGGTCCCGGGTGAGCGGGTCGATCGAGTATCCGTCCGCGCTGATGTGGTGCACCACGACGACGAGGACATGATCGTTGTCGCCGAGGCGGTAGAGGGCGACCCGGATCGGGGGCGCGGCGGTGATGTCGAACGGCTGGGCGACGAGTGCCGCGATCCGGGTTTCGACATCGGCGGGCGCCACCGGGAGGGGGGTGAGGTCGACAGCGGCGGACCAGGCGGGCATCACCTGCTGGATCGGGCCGTCGGTGGTGTCCGGGTAGCGGGTGCGCAGGGTGTCGTGGCGGGCCAGCAGGTCGGCGACGGCCGCCTGCAGGGCGGGTAGGTCGAGCTCGCCGGTCAGTCGGATGGCGGCCGGGATGTGATAGGCCGAGGACTGTGGCGAGAGCTGGTGCAGCACCCACATGCGCTGCTGCGCGGGCGAAAGCACCGCGGGACCTTCCCCGGTGCGCTTGGTCAGCGGGGGTCGGGCGATGGAGCGATCGGCGGTGGCGAGGTGTGCGGCCAGTGCGCCGACTGTCGGTGCGTCGAAGACCGCGGCCACCGCGACGTGGACGCCGAGCGCGGCGCCGAGGCGGGCAGCCAGGCGGGTCGCCATCAGCGAGTTGCCGCCGAGGGCGAAGAAGTCGTCGTCGAGCCCGGCGGCCGCGCAGCCGATCACCTCGGTGAACGTCTGGGCGACAAGCTGTTCGACCGCGGTGACCGGAGCGCGGAAGGCCGCTTCGGCGAACTGCGGTGCGGGCAGCGCCTTCCGGTCGACTTTGCCGTTGGCGTTGAGGGGCAGCGCGTCGAGCACCACCAGCGCGGCCGGAACCATGTAGGCGGGCAGGTCGGCGGCGAGTTCTCCGCGCAGCCGGGCGGCGATGGCGGGCTCGCTGCCCGGGGCCAGGTCCGCGACCGCCGCGTAGGCGATCAGGCGGGCGCCCGCACGCTCGTCGGTCGTGGCGATCGCGACTGCCGCCCGGACATCGGCGCAGCGCAGCAGCGCTGTTTCGACCTCGCCGAGTTCGATGCGGAAGCCACCGATCTTGACCTGGAAGTCGGCGCGTTCGAGGTATTCGACCGTACCGTCGGCGCGCCGACGGACGATGTCGCCGGTGCGATACATCCGCGAGCCGGTGTCGGCGAAGGGGTTCGCGACGAACCGGTCGGCGGTGAGGGCGTGGCGCCCGTGGTACCCGCGGGCGAGCTGATCGCCGGACAGATAGAGCTCGCCCGCGACGCCGATCGGGACCGGATGCAACCGGGCGTCGAGGACGTAGAGCGCACTGTTCCAGACGGGAGTACCGATCGGCACGACGTGCGATAGATCCTGCGCCACTTCGTATTCGGTGATCGAGACGGCCGCCTCGGTCGGGCCGTACAGGTTGTGCAGGACGGCGGTGGTGCCGACGGCACGGAACTCGGTGGCTGTCGCCGCGGGCAGTGCTTCACCGATCGCGAGGACGGCGCGCAACGAAACAGGCAGTGCGGGGGTCGCTTCGGTGGCCAGGAGCATGCCGACGAGCGAGGGAACGGCATGCAAGACCGTGACGCCGTGCCGGGTCATGGTGGCGCGCAGGCGGTCCGGGTCACGTTCGTCGCCGGGGCGGGTGACGATCAGGGCACCGCCGGAGGTGAGAGGTGACCAGAACTCCCAGACCGAGAGGTCGAAGGTGGCGGGGGTCTTCAGCAGCACCCGGTCGGCGGCGGTCATGGTGAAGCGCTCGCGCAGCCAGCCGAGCTGGTTGACGATCGCGGCGTGCGGGACGGTGACGCCCTTGGGCACGCCCGTGGAGCCGGAGGTGAAGATGATGTACGCGGGATGTTCGGGGCGCAGCGGGGCGATGCGCTCGGCATCGGTCACCGGCTCCGTCGACAGTTCCCGCAGCGCACGGTGATCCAGCTCGAAGACCGGAACATCCACGGAGATCGGCAGTCCGTCGGCGGCTGTGGTGAGCACGCACAGGGGCGCCGCGGTGGTGACGATGTAGGCGATACGGTCGGCCGGGTGGTCGGGGTCGATCGGCACGTACGCGCCGCCCGCCCGGACTACTGCGTGCATGGCGATGACGAGGTCGATGCCGCGGCGCATGGCCAGTACGACGGTGCGCTCCGGGCCGACTCCCTCGGCGATCAGGAGCCTGGCGACCTGGTTGACCTGTGCGTCGAAGGTGGCGTAATCCAGGGACTCGCCGGTTTCGTCGTCGACCAGCGCGAGCGCGTCGGGAGTCAGGTCGGTCTGGCGCGCGACCAGTTCGGCGAGGGTGGTGGACTCGACGGGACGGGCGGTGTCGTTCCATGTCCCGAGCAGCAGCTCGCGGTCGGCACCGAGCAGGTCGAGGTCACCGATGGCGGTCTCCGCCGCACCGCTGACGGATGCGAGGATCCGGCACAGCTGACCGGCGAAGCGTTCGGCGGTTTCGGCGTCGAACAGATCGGTGGCGTAGCCGAGGGCCATCTCGATTCCCGCCGGGGTGCCATCCGCGGTGTAGTTGTCCAGGGCGAACAGATGCAGGTCGAACTGCGCGACACCGGCATCGAATTCGACAGCGGAGACGGACAGGCCGGGAAGTTCGAGCTGGGCGCGGTCGTGGTTCTGGAACGAGTAGCCGACCTGGAACAGCGGGTGTCGCGCGGTGGAGCGGGCGGGGTTGAGCACCTCGACCAACCGCTCGAACGGCACATCGGCGTGCGAGAACGCGGCGATGTCGGCGGCACGCGCGGTGGCGAGCAGTGCGGTGAACGGGGCGTCGCTCACGACCGGGGTCCGCAACACCAGGGTGTTGACGAACATGCCGATGACCTCGTCGAGCTCGGCTTCGCCGCGGCCCGCGTTCGGGGTGCCGACGGCGATGTCGGCGGTGCCGGAGATGCGGGCCAGCAGGGCCGCGAACGCCGCGTGCACCACCATGAACAGGGTGGCGCCGTTGTCGCGCCCGAGCGCGCACAGCGCGGCGTGCAGGTCGGCGTCGACGGTGAAACTCACCTTGTCGCCGCGCAGGGTCTGGCGGGCGGGGCGGGGACGGTCGGTCGGCAGGGCCAGCTGATCGGGAAGTCCGGCGAGCTGGGTCTGCCAGTAGCCGACCTGCTGGGCGGCGAGGGATTCCGGGTCGGCTTCGTCGCCGAGCAGGTCACGCTGCCACAGCGCGTAGTCGGCGAATTGCACGGCGGGCGGGGCCCAGCCGGGGGCGGTGTCGGCGAGCCGGGCGGTATAGGCCCGCATGAGGTCGGCGACGAAGGGGGCGATCGAGGAACCGTCGGCGGCGATGTGGTGCAGGACGCCGGCCAGCACGAATTCGGTGTCGTCCACCTGGAACAGCCGCAGGCATACCGGGATCTCGGTGGTGACGTCGAAGGTGGTCTCGGCCAGCTCGCGAATCGCGGCGGGAAGCGCTGCCTCGCCGGTCGCTACCGGTGTGAGCGTTTCGCCCATGGCTTCGGCGTTCACCGGTGGAGCCAGCGCCGGCATCGCTTCGGCGGCAGCGACGATCGACTGCACGGGGGTGCCGTCGACTTCCGGGTACACGGTGCGCAGCGATTCGTGGCGGGCGACCACGTCGGCCATCGCGGCGCGCAGCGCGGTGACGTCGAGCGCCCCACTCAGGCGCAGCGCGAACGGGATGTTGTAGGCCACCGAGGCGCGGTCGAAGCGGTTGAAGAACCACATCCGCTGCTGGGCCGGCGACAGCGGGAGCAGGTCGGGGCGAGCCCGGCCGACCAGCGCGGGGCGATCGACCTTCGACTGGGCGTCGATCGCGGCAGCCAGTTCGGCGACGCTCGGCGCCTCGAACAGCGTCCGTACACCCACGCGCCGGTCGAGCGCGGCGCCGATGCGGGCCACGGCCTTGGCTGCCAGCAGCGAGCTGCCGCCGAGGGCGAAGAAGTCGTCGTCGGCGCCGATCGGCTGATCGTCGGCACGGCCGAGCACCTCGGTGTACACGGCCGCGATGATCTGCTCGGTGACGGTGGCCGGCCTGCGGTAGGTGGTGGTCTCGAAGACGGGGGCGGGCAGGGCCGCGCGATCGAGCTTGCCGTTGACCGTGAGCGGAATGCGCTCCACCGCCACGACGGCCGCCGGGAGCATGTGCTCGGGCAGGGTGCGCGCCAGCTCCTTGCGCAGGGCGGCGGTGTCGAGGTGGGCGAACTCCCCGACCACGTAGGCCACGATGCGCGGCTCGTCGACGAGGTCGGTCCGCACCAGCACGGCGACTTCGCGAGGTGCGATCGAGCTGTGCAGCAGCGCCGCTTCGATCTCGCCGAGCTCGACGCGGAAGCCACGGAGGTTGACCTGCTGGTCGGCGCGGCCGAGGTATTCGAGGTCGACGTGCGTGGCGCGCGACGATGCGAGCGCCCCGGTGGCGTCGTCGGCCACGACCGTCCAGCGGGCGAGGTCACCGGACCGGTAGGCGACGGATCCGGGAGGACCGTAGGGGTCGGCGACGAAGCGGCTCGCGGTCAGGTCGGGTCGGCCCAGGTAGCCGCGCGCCAATTGCGGTCCGGAGACGTAGATTTCGCCGGGAACGCCGAGCGGGACGGGGCGCAGGCGCGAATCCAGTACGCGCACTGTGAGTCCCGCGAGAGCACCGCCGATCACGCTGGCCGAGCCGGTGTGCGGGGTGATCTCCCGGTAGGAGGCGTGGACGGTGGTCTCGGTGATGCCGTACATGTTCACCATGCGGGGCGAGTCCGGGTAGCGGGCGAACCAGCCGGCGAGACGTTGCGGTTCGAGCGCCTCGCCACCGAAGATCACTGTGCGCAGGGCGTATTCGGTGGGCGCGGGGGCGGCCAGGTCGGCGGCGATGAGCTGGTAGAACGCGGACGGCGTCTGGTTGAGAACGGTGACGCGTTCGGTGCGGAGCAGTTCACGGAACTGTTCGGGCGAGCGGGAGGTGAAGTAGTCGACGAGGACGATCGAGCCGCCGTGGAGCAGGGCGCCCCACAGCTCCCACACCGAGAAGTCGAAGGCGTAGGAGTGGAACATCGTCCACACGTCGGACGGTCCGAAGCCGAAGCGCCGCGCGGTGTTGTCCAGCAGCGCGATGACATTCGTGTGCGGGACGACGACACCTTTGGGGCGGCCGGTCGAGCCGGAGGTGTAGATGACGTAGGCGGTGTTGGCGGGAGCCAGCGGCGTACGCCGGTCCGCGTCGGTCAGGGCTTCGGTGCCGAAGTCGGACAGGTTTTCCGCGCCGGGATCGATGACCGGACCACCGAACCAGTCGTGCGCCAGGCCGGTGTCGTCGTTGGTGATCGCGCACTGCGGGCGGGCGTCGTCGAGGACGTATTCGATGCGATCGGCGGGGTAGTTGGGGTCGATCGGCAGGTAGCCCCCGCCTGCCTTCAGCACGGCGAGCAGCGCGACCGGCAACTCCACCGACCGCGGCAGCGCCACCGCTACCAGCGATTCCGGGCCGACGCCCGCGGCGACGAGTCGGCGGGCCAGACGGTTGGACCAGGCGTCGAGCTCGCCGTAGGTCAGCGTGCGCTCGCCCGCTTTCACCGCGATGGCGGTGGGGTCGAGGGCGGCGACGCGGGCGAACCGGTCCACCATGGTGTCGGCGGCGGCCACCGATTCGCCGGTGGACGACCACTCGTGCAGGGTGCGCTGCTGTTCTTCGGCGCTGAGCAACTGGATATCGCCCACCACGACGGTCGGGTCGGCGACGACCGCGGCCAGCACCTGTGTGAAGCGACGGGCCAGCACCGCGACGCTGCCCTCGTCGAACAGATCGGTGGCGTAGGCGATCTCGACGGCCATGCCGTTCGCGCGACCGTCGATGTCGTCGGATTCGCCGAGGGTGAACTGCAGGTCGAACTTCGCCACGGCAGCATCGAAATCGAGGGGTTGCACGCGCAGGTCCGCGGCTTCCAGCGCGGGGACGGTGAAGTTCTGTAGCGCCAGCGCCACCTGGAACAGGGGGTGGCGGTTGCGGGCTCGCGCCGGGTCGATGGCATCG
Source organism: Nocardia sp. NPDC057272 (assembly GCF_042668615.1). Taxonomy (NCBI): domain Bacteria; kingdom Bacillati; phylum Actinomycetota; class Actinomycetes; order Mycobacteriales; family Nocardiaceae; genus Nocardia; species Nocardia sp. NPDC057272. The sequence goes on from NZ_JBHUYK010000014.1 coordinate 52,732, forward strand.
ACGACCTGCTCGAACGGGACGTCGGCGTGCGAGAGGGCGTCGAGATCGCCCGCACGGACGGCGTCGAGGGTGGTTTCGAATTCGGCGCGCGGGTCGATCTGGGTGCGCAGTACCAGGGTGTTGACGAACATGCCGATCAGCCCGTCGAGGGCGGCCTCGCCGCGGCCGGCGACCGGTGTGCCGATGGCGATGTCGCTGCCGCCGGACAGGCGGGCCAGCAGGACCGCGAGCGCGGCGTGCACCGTGCTGAACAGGGTGGCCTCGTGCTTGCGGGCCAGTTCGCGCAGTTCACTGTGCAGATCGGAGTCGATCTGGAAGCGGTGGACGGCGCCGCGGAAGGTGGACTCGGCGGGGCGGGGACGGTCGGCGGGCAGGTCGAGCTGCTCGGGGAGACCGGCGAGGCCATGGCGCCAGAACGCCAGCTGGGTGTGCGCGAGCGACGCGGGATCGGCTGTCTCGCCCAGGTTTTCGTGCTGCCAGAGGGCGTAGTCGGCGTACTGGACGGGCAGCGGCGTCCAGGTGGGGGTGGTGCCCGCGTGACGGGCGGCGTAGGCCGCCATCAGGTCGGCGGCCAGCGGGCCGAGCGAGAAGCCGTCGGCGGCGATGTGGTGGACCACCAGGACCAGCACGTGGTCGGTGTTCAGCGCGAACAAGGCCGCGCGGAGCGGGATCTCGGCGGTGAGGTCGAATCGGACCGCGGCGCACGCCAGCAGGCGTTCGGGCAGTTCCGTCTCGGTGATCGCCTCGGGCCGCAGCGTGATCGCGGTGGCGTCCGAGATCATCTGTTCGGCGCCCTCCGGCCCCTCCGGGTAGCTGGTTCGCAAGGTTTCGTGCCGGGCGACCACATCGGCGAGGGCGGCTTCGAGGGCGGCGAGGTCGAGGTCGCCGGTGAGCCGCAGCGCGACGGGGATGTTGTCGACAGCGTCGCCGATGCCGTCGACATCGGCGAGGTAGCGATTGAGGAACCACATCCGGCGCTGCGCCGCGGACAGCGGAATCCGCCGGGGCCGTTCCCGCGTGGTGAGTTCGAGCCGCCCGCCGGTGCCGCGCAGGGCGGTGCACCGGTCGGCCAGATCGGCCACCGTCGGTGCGTCGAACAGCAGCCGGACCGGGATCTGGGTGGCGAGGGCGGCGCCGAGACGGGCGGCGACCTGGGTGGCGTTGAGGGAGTTGCCGCCGAGGGCGAAGAAGTCGTCGTCGAGACCGACTTCGCGGTCGGCGGGGAAGCCGAGCACCGAGGCGAAGGTGGCCGCGACGATGCGAGCGACCTCGGTGGACGGCGCACGGAAGACGGCCGCCTCGAAACTCGGTGCGGGCAGCGCCTTTCGATCGAGCTTGCCGGACGAGTTGAGCGGGAACTCGTCGAGGACGACGAAAGCCGCGGGGACCATGTAGGCGGGCAGGGTGCGGATGAGCGTGGACTTCACCGCATCCACGTCGACGTGCTGTGCGGCGACGAGATAGGCGACCAGGGTGTCATCGCGGACGATCACCGCGGCCTGGGTGATCTCGGCAACCCCGGAGAGCACGGCTTCGATCTCGCCGAGTTCGATGCGCAGACCACGCAGCTTCACCTGGAAGTCGGTGCGGCCCAGGTACTCCAGCTCGCCGGCCGACGTCCAGGTGACTAGGTCACCGGTGCGGTACATGCGCTCGGCGGGGGTGAACGGGTTGGCGACGAAGCGGTCGGCGGTGAGATCGACGCGGCCCGCGTAGCCGCGAGCGAGCTGGGCGCCCGCCAGGTACAGCTCGCCGGGCACGCCGACGGGGACCGGGCGCAGGCGGCCGTCGAGGACGTATACCTGGGTGTTGTGCACCGGCGCACCGATCGGGACCGTGACGGTGTCGGCGTCGATCACCTCGTGGAAGGTCACGTCCACCGCGGCCTCGGTGGGGCCGTACAGGTTGTGCACAGCCGTCCCCGTGAGCCGGCGCAGCAGCTGGGCGGGCGCGGGCGCCAGCGCCTCGCCGGAGGCGAACACCAGACGCAGCGATGCGCAGTCCCCAGCTGTCCGCACGTCGGCGGCGTGCGCACCGTCGAGCACCGCGACGAAGACCGACAGCATCGACGGGACGAAGTGGGCGACGGTGATCTGTTCGTCGGCGATCAGCCGGATCAGATAGGAGGGGTCGCGGTGACCGTCCGGGCGTGCGAGCACGAGTCGGGCACCGATCTGCAAAGGCCAGAAGAACTCCCAGACCGACACGTCGAAGGTGGCCGGGGTCTTCTGCAGCACGGCATCGTCGGGGGTGAGCCGGTAGGCGTCCTGCATCCACACCAGACGGTTGACGATCGCGGCGTGGGAGACGACAACGCCCTTGGGCGTGCCGGTGGAGCCGGAGGTGAAGATCAGGTAGGCGGCGTTGTCCCGGGTCAGGGTGGCCAGCCGGTCGGCGTCGGTGATCGGCTCGGCCGAGTAGTCGGTGGCGTCGATCTGCTCGAGATCGAGCACCGCGCGCTGTTCGCCCGCCTGCTCCAGGCCGGTGAGGTCGAGGTCGTCGCTGCGGCGGGTCAGGACGCAGACCGGGTCGGCGGCGGCGATCACCTGGGCGATGCGCTCGGCGGGGTGCTCCGGGTCGAGGGGCACGTAGGCGCCACCGGCGGCGATGACGGCGTACATGGCCACGACCGAGTCGATGGAACGGCGCATGCCGAGAGCCACGGTGCGGTCGGGGCGGACGCCGATCGAGATCAGCAGGCGGGCAAGGTGATTCACTGCCTCCGCGAACTCGGAATAGCTCAGCGATTCGCCCTCGAGGGTCACCGCGGTCGCGTCCGGAGTGCGTTCGGCCTGCGCCGCGAACAGCGAGGCCAGCGTCATGCGTTCGTCGACCGGGTACTCGGTGGCGTTCCAGGTGCCGAGTACGCGAATACGCGCATCGGCGTCGAGGAGGTCGATGTCGCCGATCACGACGTTGGGATCGGCGGTCACCGTATTCAGCGTCCGCAGGAAGCGGGCGCCGAAATCTGTGATGGTCTGCGCGTCGAAGAGGTCGGTCGCGTACTCGAAGCGGGCGAGCAGGCCGTCGGTGGTCTCGCGCAGCGTGAGGTGCAGATCGAATTTGGCTGTGTGGGTATCGATCTCGATCTCCGAGGCGGTCAGGCCCGCGAGTTCGAGTTCGGTTCGGGAGTTGTTCTGGAAGTCGAGCATCACCTGGAACAGCGGGTGCCGGGCGGTCGATCGCTCGGGGTTGAGCACCTCCACGAGCCGGTCGAAGGTGACGTCGGCGTTGGCGAGGGCGCGCAGGTCGCTGTCGCGAACGGTGCCGAGCAGTTCGGCGAAGGTGGCGTCGGGGCGGATCCGGGTGCGCAGCACGAGCGTGTTGACGAACATGCCGACCAGGTCGTCGAGCGCCTGGTCACCGCGGCCGGCGACCGGTGTGCCGATCGAGATGTCCTGCTGCCCCGACAGTTCGGCGAGGGTGGTGGCGAAGGCGGTGTGCAGCACCATGAACAGCGAGGCATTGGCTCGCGCACCGATGCCGCGCAGTCGTTCGACGATCTCGGCGGGCACCGTGAACGCCTGACGGGCACCGCGACCCGAGGCCACGGCCGGGCGCGGTCGATCGCTCGGCAGCGAGAGCAGGTCGGGCAGGTCGGCCAGTTCCGCCGTCCAGAACGCGAGCTGGCGCGACAGGGCGGATTCGGCGTCGTCCTCGGCGCCGAGCGCATCGCGCTGCCAGAGGGCGAAGTCGGCGTACTGCACCGGCAGCGGCGTCCACTGGGGCGCGGCCGCGGCCAGGTGGGCGGCGTAGGCGACCATCACATCGCGGGTCAGTGGCGCGACGGACCAGCCGTCGGCGGCGATGTGGTGCAGCACGAGGACCAGTACGTGCTCGTCGGTGTCGGTGTGCAGCAGGTGCAGGCGGACCGGGGGTTCCTGGTCCACCGCGAACGGGACGGCGGCCAGCGCGCGGATCCGGCTGCCGAGGTCGACCGGGGCGATCGCGCGCGGTTCGAGGGCGATCGTCAGCTGGTCGGCGTCGAGCACCTGCTGGAACGGGATGCCGTCGACGGCGGGGTAGCGCGTCCGCAGCGCCTCGTGCCTGGCGAAGACCGCGGCGACGGCCGCGTTCATCGCGGCGTAGTCGATGACGCCGGTGAGGCGGATGGCGGCGGCGATATTGTCGGCGACCGATTCGGCGTCGAACTGGTTCAGGAACCACATGCGCTGCTGCGCGTAGGACAGCGGAATCCGGTCCGGTCGTTCGCCTGCCACCAGCGCGGGCCTCGGCGCGACCGCGTCGGCGGTGCCGAGCAGGGCGGCGAACGCGGTGACGCTCGGCGCCTCGAACAGCGACTTCAGCGAGATCGTGCGGCCGAGTGCCGTGCCGAGGCGGGACACCACCTGGGTGGCGACGAGCGAGTTGCCGCCGAGGGCGAAGAAGTCGTCGTCGGCGCCGATCCGCGCGGCACCGAGCACCTCGCCGAAGACCTGGGCCACCACGGACTCGGTCCCGGCGGCGGGCGCGCGGAAGGAACGCGCGGCGAACACCGGCTCCGGCAGGGCCTTGCGGTCGAGCTTGCCGTTGGGAGTGAGCGGCAGGGCATCGATCATCACGAACGCGGACGGCACCATGTGCGCGGCGAGGGTGCCGCGCAGGGCGGCGGCGATCGCATCGATCGGCTCGTCGGCCTCAGCGGTGGGCACGACGTAAGCGATGAGCTGATCGCCTCGGTGCGGGTCGGCGCGCACCAGCACCGCGGCCTGGCGGACCGAGGGCTGGGCGAGCAGGGCGGATTCGACTTCGCCGAGTTCGATGCGGAAACCCCGGAGTTTGACCTGGTCGTCGTTGCGGCCCAGGTAGTCGAGGGTGCCCTCCGGAGTCCAGCGGACCAGGTCTCCGGTGCGGTACATGCGCTCGGACGACGCCCACGGGCAAGCGACGAAGCGGGTCGCGGTGAGGGCGGCGCGCGAGCAATAGCCGCGCGCGAGCTGGGCACCCGCGACGTACAGCTCGCCCGCGACGCCGACAGGGACCGGCCGCAGCCGGGAGTCGAGGACCCACTGGGTGATGCCGCGCAGCGGCGTGCCGAGAGTCAGCGGGGAATCGGCGGTGAGCGGGGCGCTGATGTTGGTGGCGACCGTGGTCTCGGAGGGGCCGTAGGCGTTCACGAACGCGCGGGGAACGGGTCCGGCGGTCCAGCGGGCGATCAGGTCGGGCGGGCAGGCTTCGCCGCCGACCATCACCATGCGAAGGGCATCGAGCGGGGCGGGGTCGAGCACGGACAGGCCGGACGGGGTCATCAGGGCGTGCGTGACGCGCTGTTCCGAAAGCAGTTGGGCCAGTTCGGCTCCCACATGACGCCCGTGCGGGGCGATCACCAGGGTCGCGGCGGAATTCACCGCGAGCAGCAATTCCATCACCGAGATGTCGAAGGACGGGGACCCGACCTGGAGGACGCGGGCGTCGGCGGTGCCGAACATGCGCGCGGTCTCCTCGGCGGCGAAACCCGCGATACCCGCCTGGGTGACGAGCACACCCTTGGGCAGGCCGGTCGAGCCGGAGGTGTAGATGACGTAGGCGAGGTGCTGGGCGCGCAGATGCCGCACGCGGTCGAAGTCGGTGACGGGATCGCTGGAACGCCCGGCGCATTCGGCCATCAGCTTCAGCTCGTCGAGGGCCAGCCAATCGAGCGGACCGGGCAGCGCGGACAGCGACTCGGACACTGTAAGACCAAGTCGGGCACCGGAATCGGTCACCATATGGGTGATCCGATCGAGCGGGTAGCTCGGGTCGACGGGCAACCAGGCGGCACCGGACTTGGCGATCGCCCACACCGCGAGAACCGACTCGATGGAGCGGGGGATGCCCACGGCGATCACGTCGTCGGGGCCGACGCCGCTGTCGATGAGGACCCTGGCCAGGCGTGACGACGCCCGGTCGAGTTCGCGGTAGGTGAGGGTGCGGTCGCCGTCGGTGACGGCATCGCGATCCGGGTCGGCGGCGACCGCGCCGGCCAGGAGGTCGGGTAGCAGACCGGTGGCGGTGACCGGTGCGCCGCGCATGCCGGTGAGCTGGGAGTGTTCGGTCGCCGACAGCAGCGGTAGGTCACCGACCGCGGTGTTCGGCGCGGCGACAGCCGCGGCGAGTAGCCGCACGAAACGGGCACCGAGGGCGCGCATCTCGGACTCGTCGAACAGGTCGGCGGAGTACAGGGTGACGGCGTCGATACCTGCGGGTTCGCCTGCGGCATCGCGTCGTTCGGCGAGGGTGAGCTGTAGGTCGAACTTGGTGATGTCGAGCTCGATCTCGCGCACCGTCACCGGCGAGCCCGCCAGGTCGAAGGTGGTGTCGAGGACCGCCTGGAAGTTCAGCGCCACCTGGAACAGCGGGTGCCGGGACTGCGAGCGGGCCGGGTTGACCACGTCGACCAGACGATCGAAGGGAACGGTGGCGTGCGCGAAGGCCGCCAGGTCGGTTTCGCGGGTGTGCTCGAGCGCGGCGACGAAGCTCGCGGCGGGGTCGACCTCGGTGCGCAGCACCAGGGTGTTGACGAACATGCCGATCAGGTCGTCGATGGCGCGGTCGCCGCGGCCCGCGACGCCGGTGCCGATGGCGATGTCGGCGGTGCCCGACAGTCGGGCGAGGAGCACCGACAGCGCGGTGTGCACAACCATGAACAGCGAGGCGCCTGCCCGCTGAGCCAGGTCGGCGAGCTGACGGTGCAGATCGGCGTCGATGGTGAAGGCGGTGCGCGCGCCGCGCATGCTCGGCTCGACCGGCCGCCGGCGACGCGAGGGCAGCTCGAGCTGGTCGGGCAGACCAGCCAGGGTCCGCTCCCAGAAAGCGATTTCGCGGGAGGCCAGCGACTGCGGATCGGTTTCGGCGCCGAGGAGCTCGCGCTGCCAGAGGGCGTAGTCGGCGTACTGCACGCTCAGCGGCGACCAGCCGGGCGCGACGCCGTCGGTGGCGGCACCGTACGCGGTGAGCACATCACGCACGAGCACCTGCAGCGAAACACCGTCTGCCGCAATATGATGCAGCACGACAGCGAGGACACACTCCTGTGCCGCGACGCTCGATCGCCGCGGTGCCGAGTTGTCCACAGTTGTGTCGGCGGCCGGAACAACGAAGATGCCCGCACGCACCGGTGCTTCGCGTTCGAGGTCGAACCCGGCACGCGCGAATCGGGTCAGCTCCGCGTCGAGGTCCGCGGCCGCCACTTCGATGGGGTCGCCGATGCGGACCAGCCCGGCATCGCGGACGACCTGCTCGGCCACCTCCCCACCGGGAGTGCCGACCGCGGGGAACACGGTCCGCAGCGCCTCGTGGCGCTCGATCACCGCGTGCAGGGCCGCGACCAGGGCGGGCAGATCGGCGGTGCCGCGCAAGCGGATGACGAACGGCATGTTGTAGCCGGGCGCCGAGGGATCGAAGCGGTTGAGGAACCAGATCCGTTGCTGCGCGGGCGACAGCGGGATCAGCGCCGGGCGGGGGCCCGCGGTGAGCACCGGGAGCTGGGCCGAGACGCCGGTGTCGTCGCGATCGGCGATGGCGGCGGCGAGGCGGGCGACGGTGGTCGCGCCGAACAGATCGCGCACGCCGAGGCGGCAGCCGAGGTCGGCGCCGAGGCGGGCCGCGACCTGGGTGGCGACCAGGCTGTTGCCGCCGAGGGCGAAGAAGTCGTCGTCGCGGCCGATGCGGTCGAGGCCGAGGACCTCGCCGAACACCCTGGCCACCGTCTGCTCCACCGGGCCGACCGGTTCGGCGTAGGTGACGACCGTGCGGGCGGGAGCGGGCAGGGCCTTGCGGTCCAGCTTGCCCGACGCGTTCACCGGAAGGGCTTCGAGCAGCACGAACGCCGCGGGCACCATGTAGGCGGGCAGCGCGCGCAGTGCGGTCTCGCGCAGATCGTCGATCGACACCGAGCCCGGCTCGGCTTCCACGACGTAGGCGACCAACTGCTCGCCGACGCCCGCGTCGTCACGGACCAGCACTACCGCGCGCGCCGCGGCGTCCACGCTCTCCAACACGGACTCGATCTCGCCGAGCTCGATGCGCAGGCCGCGCAGCTTCACCTGGAAGTCGGTGCGCCCCAGGTATTCCAGCTCGCCGTTGGTGGTCCAGCGGACCAGGTCACCGGTGCGGTACATCCGCTCACCCGGCAGTGGATGCGTGGCAGTGCTGCCGGAACCACCGTCGGGCAGCACACGCCCGGAGTCGGCGGCGACCACCGCGGGCGCGGCGACGAAACGTCCGGCGGTGAGCTCGGGACGTCCTACATAACCCCGGGCGAGCTGTACCCCCGACAGATACAGCTCACCCGGAGCCCCGACCGGAACGGGCCGCAGCCGTGAGTCGAGAACATGGAGCCGGGTGTTGAACACCGGCGCGCCGATGGGCACCGTAACCCGGTCGCTGTCGTTCACCTCGTGGAAGGTGACGTCGACGGCGGCCTCGGTCGGGCCGTAGAGATTGTGCAGGCGAGCGCCCGTCAGCAGCCGCAGCCGCTGGGCAGGCGCGGGGGGCAAGGCCTCACCGGAGGCGAAGACCAGCCGCAGCGAGGTGTGTTCGGCGATTTCCTGTTGGGCGAGAAACACTTCCAGCATCGACGGCACGAAATGCGCGACGGTGACGCCGTATTCGCTGATCACGTGGCGCAGATAGCCGGGATCACGGTGCCCGTCCGGCTCGGCGAGCAGCAGTGTCGCACCGATCTGCAAGGGCCAGAAGAACTCCCACACCGAGACGTCGAAGGTCATCGGCGTCTTCTGCAACACCACGTCGACCCCGTGCAGGCGGTAGGTGTGCTGCATCCAGACGAGGCGGTTCACAATCGCGGCGTGCTCGACCGCGACGCCCTTGGGCAGACCGGTGGAGCCGGAGGTGAAGATGACGTAGGCGGGATGGCCGGGGCGCAGCGGCGCGGTGCGGTCGGCATCGGTCAGCGGGGCGTCGTCGTAGCCGCTCAGATCGAGGGCGTCGACAGCCAGCACCGGCAGTCCGTCGACAGGCGCACCGTCGCGGGTGGTCGTGAGCACGGCCGCCGGGGCGGCGGTGGCGAGGATGTGGGCGATGCGCTCGGCCGGATGATCGGGGTCGATCGGCACGTAGGCCGCGCCGGCGGCGAGCACCGCGTACATCGCCACCACCAGTTCGGGTGAACGCCGAATGCTCAGCGCCACCAGCGATTCCGGTCCGATACCGTCCGCGCGCAGCCGCCGGGCCAGTCGATTGACGCGCTGCGCCAGCTCGCGATAGGTGAGGGTCGCGCCCTCGGAAGCCACGGCGGCGGCATCCCGAACAGCGTCGGTGTGCGAGGACGTCGCCATCCGCACGGCCACGTCGTCGGGGGTGCGCGCGACCTGGGCCTCGAACATGGCGGGCAGCGTCGCGGCCCGCACCGAACGCTCGGCCAGCGCGGCGTCCACGTCGAATCGGGTGGAGTTCCAGATCCGGGTGCTGACCTGTAGCTCGAGCTCGGTCGCGACCTCGATCGCGCCGAGCGCGGTGTCGAGATCGGTGGCGGCCAGGCGCTCGAGGAAGCCGAGGAAGCGGGCGTGGTGCCTGGCCAGGGTGTCGGCGTCGTAGAGGTGCGGGTTGGCCTCGAAATCGACGTGCACCCGGTCGCGATCGCCGTAGTAGACGTTGAGACTCAAGTCTTCGATCGGACCGGTGGACAGCACCCGGTAGCGACCGGTGGTGGTGCCGAGGGTGAGGTCACTGCGGAAGAGCATGAAGTTGGCGAGCGGGCCGAACAGTGCGCGCCGGGCGGGGCGGCCGTCGTCCTCGGCGTCGCGGCGGATGTCCTCGGCGCGGTAACGCTGATGACGCAGCGCACCCGCCACCTCGACCCGGGCCGCGCGCAGCAGTTCACCCCAGGTGGCGGGTGATCCCGCCGCACCCGTGGGCAGTCGCAGCGGCACGATATTGGACAGCATCCCCGCCGAGCGGCGCATGACCGCGGTGGTGCGGGCGGTGACGGGCAGGCTCAGTACCGCGTCCGGCCGGTCGGTGAGGCGGCCCAGATAGGCGGCGAAGGCGGCCAGCAGTACCGCGGAGATGGTCGAATCATCGCTGGCGGCAATGGTTTCCAGCCGGTCGACCAGCTTTTCCGACAGGCGCCCGCCGGTCACCAGGTTGATCGCCGAACGCGGCGCGGTGCGGCCGTCGAGCGCGGTGGGGCTGTCCAGGCCCGCGATCCGCTGAGCCCAGTGCTCACGATCGCCGACGAAACGGGTGCTCTCGCGGTAGCGCTGTTCGCCCTCGACCAGCGCCGACAGCTCACCCGGCACCACCTCGCGCGCCGGGGTACCGAGCATCCGCGCGGTGTAGAGCTCGGCGATGCGCTGGGAGTTGGTGAACGCGCCGTACCCGTCGAGCACGATGTGGTGGCCGCGCAGGTACCAGAACCAGCGGGTCTCGCCGACGCGCAGCACCGCGCCCGCCACCAGCCGGTCGGTGAGCAGGTCGATGGGGGCGCCGAATTCCGCGCGCATCCATTCCTGCGCGGCGGCCACGGGGTCGTCGTGGTGGCGCAGATCGATCAGCGGCAGCTCCTGCTCGACCGCGATGGTGTGGTCGACGTACTGGTGCGGGACACCGTCGAACTCGCCGATGCGCACCAGCGGCGAGCCGTAGGTGTGCGCGGCCTCGGCCGTAACCTGCTGCAGCACAGCGGCATCGAGCTCGCCATCGATATCGACGTACTGGGCGATGGTGATCGGGACATCGGGGTCGAGCAGCTGTGCGTACCAGACACCCAGCTGGGCCGGGGTCAGCGGAAACGGCAGACCGACGACCCGTGCTTCCTGTGGTCGCGCACTGAACCCACCCAACTCCGTACCGTGCACCAGAGCCTCCTCGTATCGCGAAAGAACAGCAGATCGAATGTTTTCGGGCAGCACGAATACACCTCGCGCAGCGAAAGATTCGATATGAACGCGGTGGGCGTGCCGCCACACTCGCGCAAGATCCCCGACAGATCATGTGGACGAGATCGGCGACCGAGGGGTCGCCGAGGCAACGGACACTGGGTCCGTCGCGGGTGCCTAGCTGTTGATCGTTCCTCCAACGGCTTTGTCAGTTACATCACATGGGTGCCTGTCCATGCAGTGCCGACAGTAGGCCCTCAGTTAATAAAAAGAAACTTTTTCCGCTAAAAAAATCGGTCGGCCGTCCAGTCTGTACCGATGGGTACCCACGACCAGGGCATGAGTGTGGGCTCCAACACATCGGCCATCCATATGTGAGCCACCACACCTTCAGACCGGGACACTATGAGCCGAAACGTTGCATCTGCGTTGCATCGGCGCCGATGCGCCGGTCGAGTACCCGGATCTTGGCTTCTATCTGCGCATACAGCGGCGAATCACGATCGACGGTCGACCGATAGGCGGCCCATGCGGCGGCATCGTCGCGGCCTTCCGGACACGACGTCCATCGGCGCAGCACGGCGGCGTCGGGCGCGGCGAGCACGGCGGTCCGCAATCGGACTCGCAGCTCGTCGCGGATGTCGCAAATGCCGGGAGCCGAGGAGCGTGGCAGCACCGGACCCGCGTACAAGTTCAATGCGGATGCGGTATCACCGGAGTCGAGTGCGGCCCGCAGCTCCTCCACATCGGTTGCGACATGCACGCGGAGACGGTATGGGCGCGAACCGACCACCGAGGCGCCGATCACCGACCGCAGCCGCGACATCGCCGCGCGGATCGTGCCGTTGTCGAGATCGGTGTCGTCCAGCAGTAGCGCCAGATGATCGGCGCCGAGACCTTCGGGGTGTTCGGTGAGCAAAAGCAGGATCTCGGCATGGCGTTGCGAGAGCGGCACCCGCTCCCCCGCGATGCTCAACTGAGGCTGACCCAGACCCAAGACGTCCAGGCCGAGCCTGGCTTGTCCGCTGCCGTCGCGGTTCGCCGGAGCCGGCGCCTTGATGCCGTGGCTCGCGCGCATGGCTCGCAGCACCAGGTCCATCTCGGCCGCGGTCGCGGCGGCTTTGACCAATGCGAGAATTTCGGGCTTGGCCACCCGCATCCCGCCGGCAATCATCAGAACGCCGATCAGCCGGCCGTCCGGCTCGTGCACGGGAGCCGCGGCGCCGGTGATCTGGTGCATACGATGCAGGAAATGTTCGGGTCCGTGGATCCAGGTGGCGCGGCCGGTGCGCACGACGAGGCCGACGGCATTGGTGCCGATCCGGCGCTCGCTGAGATCGTCGCCCTCGCGCACGCCGATCTCGGCGGCGGCGGCGACCTGCTCCGGATGCCCGTGCACCGACAGCACCCGACCGAACTGGTCGGCCACGGTCACGATCAATCCGGCGTGCGACGCGTCCTGGACCAGCAGTTTGTCGATCAGCGGCATGAGCGCGGCGATAGGGTGGGCGTCGCGATAACGCTCCAGATCGGCGCCGCGCAGCCCGCGACCGTCGATGACGTCCGTCGGGTCGACACCGCCGCGCACACTGCGCAGCCATGATTCGAGAACGAGCGGACGTAGAAGACCGGCCAGCTGGGTAAGCTGTTCACCACCGGCACTGAGAAATCCATGGGCCTGTGCGGCATAGGCTTCCAGAGCACCGAGCTGTGCGCCCGACTCCGATGCCTGCCGTGGGGGCCTCCCACCTGCAAGATTGCTGACCATTTGCCTTTCTTTCCCGCTACAAACTGTACCGGGCAGATATCAGGCCAACCGCCAGAAGTCGGGGTTTGTCCCGCAGGTCACATCGTGGTATCAATCGTCACTTCGTCACACGACCATGTGGTCCGCTATGGACGCGGCGAGCATCACAGTGGTGGCCTGTGGACCGCGCCGCAGCGGGACCGGGACGACCGACAGATCGGCCACCGTCAGTGCCTCGATGCCGTGCACACGCCCCCGTTCGTCGACCACCGCGCGCTCGTCCCCCGCGCGGCCCATGCGACAGGTACCGGAAAGATGTTGAGACGTGCCGAGGTTGGCGCGCAGCCAGGAGTCGTCGACGGGTCCGATGCGCCGACCCAGGAGATCCGCCGTGCGCGCTACGCCCTCGCGCAACCGGGCTCGGTCCTGCCCGGCGCGCAGATAGCGTTGGTCGACGCGGGCCGCGACAGCCGGATCAGTCGAAACCAGGGTCAGCTCGCCGGTCGACTCGGGACGCATCAGGGCGACCCCCACCCGGCGAAGACCCGGCGTGAACATCGCGGTGTACGGGCGTAGTTCCAGGTCGTCCATTTCGAGGACGTACTCGAGCGCGACGGTCGACCGCGCGGGTTCCGCACCGGCGAATTCGATACCGATCTCCGGATGATCGGTGCACCACGCGCCCACCGGAGCGGGTCGCAGCACCGGAACGCCGAGCGAGCGCAGCAGCGGTTCGGGGCCGATCCCGGATCTGATCAGCAGCGCGGCCGACTCCACCGCACCCGCGCACAACACCACCTCATCGGCATACGTCGTCCCGCGTTCTCGCCCGCGAGCCCACTCCACACCGATTACCCGCGTGCCACGCAGTAATAGCCGGGTCACCATTGTTTCGCCGGTGAGGATCAGATTGCTTCGGTGGAGTCCGGGATAGAGATGGGTGATCGCGGGCCCGGCGCGGCGACCTCGCGATATCGCCAACGGCACGCGCCCGAATCCCACGCCGGTATCTGCCGGTGTGTTGAGGTCGGGAATTTCGGTGAATCCCGCTGCCACGCACTGTCGCGCGAATTCGACGCTGAACTCGGACGGGTCGCAGGTTCGTGAGATCGGGATCGGGCCGCCGATTCCGTGACCGGGCACAGTGCCGAAATCCGCGTCGTCTTCCAGCGCGCAGAACACCGGGAGGACCGATTCGAACGACCAGCGCGGGCCCGCCACCGCGCTCCAGGCGGCGAAGTCGTCGGCGGGTGGGCGGATGAAGTAGCTGCCGTTGATCGCACCGGAGCCACCGATCACTTTGCCCCGCACCAGATTTCCCGGATAACGCCACACCAGCCGGGACTCGGGGCCGACCGGGAGATGGCCTGGGTCGAGCAGTTCGACAGGCAGCTCCCCCATCGTGGCGAAAACCGGTCCGGCTTCGAAGACACGCACGGAGCGCGCCGGATCGGCGCTGAGCCGCGCGGCGAGCACGCAACCCGCCGACCCGGCTCCGACGATGAGAGTGCTCGTCACGCAGTCGTCTTCAGCGGGGCGGCACGCTCGGCTTGAGCGCTTCGAAACTGCGCGCCCGGATGACGCCCAGCCACAGGCCCGTGCCGTAGGCCACGTCGTCGAGACGCTTGTAGGCCACATAGCGGACCGGGTCGAGCCCGCCCGAGTCGCGATGGGTGAACCAGTCGGCGAGACCGTCGGCGAGTGCCATCGTGATGGCGATCTTGCGGATCCGGCTCGACGCGATCACCGCGAGGAGCGTCACCGGCCAATAGTCCCGGCACATCGCCGAAGCCAGTCGCCACATCCCGGCGAAGTAACCGCGCGCGAGGTAGACCGCCGCGATCCGGGTCGGGTTGTCCAGTTCGGTGAAGACCCGGCGCAGGCGAACCAGGGCCGTGGCCAGGGTGACGAGTCCGCCGAGCAGACCCCATTTCGACAGTGTCGCGAACAGCAGACTGGCCAGCACGGTCCAGGTCGGCACCGACAGCGGCGAGACCAAGCCCGAGTGCCGCTTCCCGAGCGGTGCCGCGCCCGTGCCGTAGAACAGCTTTCGCCCGAACCAGGCGCGGAAGGCGACCCGGTGATCGTGGGCGACGTGCGCGGCGGGCTCGTAGCGCAACCGCCAGCCCGCGCGTTCGAGCCGCCAGCACAGGTCGACGTCCTCGGCCACCTGCATCGATTCGTCGAATCCGCCCTCGCCGAGCAGCGCCGCGCGCCTGGCCAGCAGCGCCGCGCTCGGCACGTACGACACGATGCCGCGGGCGTGCACCGCCGATTCGCGCCGGCCGAGATCGAGTGAGGAGCGGGTGTGTTCGTAGCGAGCGAGCGCGTTGGATTCGGAATCGAGGGCCACGATGCGCGGCGCGACCAGCGCGACCTGCGGATCGCTGAAATGTCCGAGCATGACCTCGAGCCAGCCGCTGCGCGGCACCACATCGGAGTCGAGGAACGCCACGAAGCCCGTTGTCGCCGCCTGCAATCCGGCATTTCGGGCGGCGGCGGGACCGAGCGGGCTCTCGTGCCGCAGCACCGTCACCTGACCGCGGCCTGGTCGCGGCGGGATGCGGACCGGCTCGTCGGAGCCGTCGTCGACGACGATCACATTGTGCCCACGCAGCACTGCCAGCAGACGTAGCAGCCCGTCGGCGTTGTTGTAGAGCGGGATGACGACGGTGACGTCGTCGAGGGACGGTTCGAGCCGCGGACGCGGGTTGGCCACGCCGGAATCGAGCAGCCGGCGGGCGACGATCGCGGACTTGGTGTCGGTCACCTCCAGGTATCCGTCGCCGATCAACTCGGCGGCCTCCGGGGCCAAGCGCAGCATCCGTGCGGGCGATCCTCCGATCAGGATCCGACCCCCGGAAAATGCGCGTACCCGTGGATCGATCCGTACCCCGAAGCCGTCGGGCAGACGATCATGGCGCATTCCTCGCATGCTATGCGCAGTTGAGCTCTCAGACATCATCACCCCACAAAAAAGGAGGAAAGTCTGCCTGAAATGCCGCTGTGACCGGTTGCCGGACGCGTCAACAAGATCGGCAGCGCATTTCCGGCAACCGGCCGCGCCTCAGCCGAGCGGACTCTCGTTGCACGCCTTGGCAGGTGGGCGCTTCACGGTCAACGGCAGCGACACCCTGCCCCGACTGCGAACCGGGCGCGAGTGGTCGACGGCGGGGCGCGGAATGGTGCGTCCCGGCGCCGACAGCGCCGCTTCGCCGTAGCCCTGAACGCATTCCGGGTCCGGTCCGTTGGCGGGCAGGCCGGTGAAGAATTTCGCGGCCATGCAGCCACCACGGCAGGAGTCGTAGTGCGAGCACTTCGTGCACGCGCCACCGTCGACCGGCTCGCGCAGCTCGGCGAAGAGCTCGGAGTCGGTCCAGACCGCCTCGAAACCACCGTCGGCGACGATGTTTCCGGCTTTGAAGCGGTCATGGATGGCGAACGGGCAGGCGTAGACGTCGCCGACCGGATCGACCAGACAGACCACCCGGCCCGCACCGCACATGTTCAAACCCGGTAGGGCCGAGCCGAATGCGGACAGGTGGAAGAACGAGTCGCCGGTGAGGACGCCCTCGCCGTTGCGGACGAGCCAGTCGTAGAGCTCGCGCTGCTGTTCGGGCAGCGGATGCAGCTCGTCCCACACGTCCGCGCCGCGACCCGAGGGACGAAGGCGGGTGAGTCGCAAGGTGGCGCCGTACTTGTCGGCGATGGCCTTGAACTCGTCGAGCTGGGAGATGTTGTGCCGGGTGGCGACCACCGAGAGCTTGGCGTCCTTGAAACCCGCCGCGGCGAGGTTCGACAGCGCCTTGATCGCGGTGTCGTAGGAGCCGGGACCGCGCACGGCGTCGTTGACCGCGGCATCGGCGCCGTCGAGGGAGATCTGCACGTCGACGTAGTCGCTGGCCGCCAAACGCGCGGCGACCTCTTCGTTGATGCGAACGCCGTTGGTGGAGAACTTGACCCCCACATTGTGCGCGGTGGCGTAGTCGACCAGTTCCCAGAAGTCCGGGCGCACAGTCGGTTCACCGCCGCCGATGTTGACGTAGAAGATCTGCATGCGCTCGAACTCGTCGATCAGCGCCTTGCACTGCTCGGTGCTCAGTTCGTTCGGGTCGCGGCGACCCGAGGACGACAGGCAGTGCACGCACGACAGGTTGCAGGCGTAGGTGAGTTCCCAGGTGAGGCAGATCGGTGCGGCGAGGCCCGATTCGAAACGGTCGATCAGCCTGCCGCCCTGGGTGGCGTCGCCCGCCCCCAAGGCTGTCGGCGCGGCGGTGACCGGGCCGGGCGAGGCCACGATCATGTCGGTGTCGGCCAGCTGCGCGAGCGCTGCGACGTGCGCGTCGGAGGCGTCTACGCCCTTGGCACGCAGCGCGTCGCGCACGGAGGAGTGCGCGGGAAGCGACCGGACCACATCGACGAGATCGCGGCTCTTGAGGAACGAGAGCTTGCGGGTCCCGAAGTGGTACAGCAGCGCGCCGAAGGATTCCGGGCGCAACGAGACCCGAGGGTGCAGCGTCCAGCGGGTGTCGAGGTCCAGCATGGTCAGTACACGCCGCACATGCCGTCGATGCTGACCTCTTCGATCAGCGTCTCGGTGACCAGGTCCTCGTCGGATTCGACGGTCGCGGGCGTGGTGTTCTCAGGCATGACTACCTCCATTGTGTTGCCGGTCACCACGCACCTTAACGTCAGTGACTGCCATAAAGGGCGAAATCGGAAAATCTTTCTCTGAGCACACCCCGCCCCCCTCGGCTGCGAACCCCTCTAGACTTCCGGAGGCAGGGATGGGAAAAGGGCTGATGGCCCGGTGGCAGCAGAGGTGAGGCAGAGGCTTGCGTAACCATGGTGGGGCGGGTGCTGGTTCGACACTGTCCGAGGCAGAGATCGTCGACGCGGCACTGAGGGTGGTGCGCGAGGACGGGGTCGAAAAGCTGTCGATGCGACGGCTCTCGCGCGAGCTCGGGGTGTCGCCGATGGCGCCGTACTACTACGTGGCCGACAAGCGCGA
Source organism: Nocardia sp. NPDC057272 (assembly GCF_042668615.1). Classification (NCBI taxonomy): domain Bacteria; kingdom Bacillati; phylum Actinomycetota; class Actinomycetes; order Mycobacteriales; family Nocardiaceae; genus Nocardia; species Nocardia sp. NPDC057272. The sequence continues at coordinate 70,310 of NZ_JBHUYK010000014.1, forward strand.
GCTACTCGATCTGGTCGCCAGCGCCGCACTGGCCGGGGTGCGCAAGCCCTCGCGCGAGTCCGGTCCGTGGCAGGAGCGCCTGCGCGATCTGATCGATCAGATAGACGATAAACTGCGCACGCATCCCGGCCTGGGCGACATCTTGCTCGAGCAGATGCTCGGCAAGCAGCTCGACCTGATCGACGCCGTGATGGAGATCCTGTTCGACGCGGGCTTCAGCGACCGCAACGTGCTGGCCGCCTACGCGACCATCCACACCTACCTGTTCGGCCGCAGCAGAGTGAACCCGCGCGACCGTTCCGCGCCGGCCGACGTGCTGCTGCCCGAGGCGGTGGCCCGAGCCACGAAGTACATGTCCGACCTGCGCGGCAAGTACTCCTACGACTTCGGGATGGAGGTGCTGGTCGCCGGACTCGAGGCGCAGCTTGCCCTGCAGGCGCGTCCCGGCCTAGCACGAAACTGAAACACGTTCTAGTTTTGCCCGAGAGGACGACATGACCACAGTCGAGGTTCCGCACGGCTCGCGCTCGGTGGTGCTGCGAGTAGCCGCGGTGATCGCCGAAACGGCCGACACCAACTCCGTGGTCTTCGAGGTGCCCGCCGAACTCCGCGAGCGCTTCGCCTACTCCCCCGGCCAGTTCCTGACGCTGCGCATCCCGAGCGAGCAGACCGGATCGGTCGCCCGCTGCTATTCGCTGGCCAGTTCGCCGTTCACCGATGACCTGCCGAAGGTGACCGTCAAGCGCACCGTGGACGGATACGGCTCGAACTGGCTGTGCGACAACATCGCCGCGGGCGACGAGGTCGAGGTGCTGCCGCCGTCAGGTGTGTTCACGCCCAAGGATCTCGACGAGGACATGCTGCTGTTCGGCGCGGGCAGCGGGATCACGCCGGTGATGTCGATCCTGAAGTCGGCACTGTCGCAGGGTTCCGGCAAGGTCGTGCTGGTCTACGCCAATCGCGACGCGACCTCGGTGATCTTCGCGGACGAACTCCGCGATCTCGTCGGTAAGCATCCCCAGCGACTCACCGTCATCCACTGGCTCGAACCGCTGCTCGGCCTGCCGACCGCCGACATGCTGGCCACCCTGGTCCGGCCCTACACCGCCTACGAGGCGTTCATGTGCGGGCCCAAGCCGTTCATGGACCTGGTGCACGACGCGCTGGCCTCGCTCGAGGTCCCGCGCAACCGCACCCACGCCGAGGTCTTCAACTCCCTCGCCGGAGATCCGTTCGCCGACCACGCGCCCGCCGAGGTGTCCGAGGCCGAAGCGGCCGACGCGGCGACGGTCGAGGTGGAGCTCGACGGCCAGGTGCACGAGATGTCGTGGCCACGCAAGCAGACGCTGGTCGACATCATGCTCGACAAGGGCCTCGACGTGCCCTACTCCTGCCAGGAGGGCGAGTGCGGGTCGTGTGCCTGCACCGTGCTGGAAGGCAAAGTGGAGATGGCCAATTCGGAGATCCTCGATCCCGAGGACATCGAGAACGGGTACATCCTCGGCTGCCAGGCGCGTCCGGTGACCGATCGGCTGCGGATCCAGTTCTAACGCATGGCGCGGTAGGCGGCGCGTTGCTCGGGGTCGAGGTGTTCGGTCGCGTAGCTCAACGCGGTGCGGCCCAGTTCGGGTGCGTTCCTGTTCAGGAAATCGGTGAGTGCGGTCTGGTCGACGCGCTTGCCGATTTCGCGCAACATCCAGCCCAGCGCCTTCTGGATCAGATCTCGGCGGTCGGTCCGAAGGATTTCGGCGAGTTCCAAGGTGGTGCTCGGGTCGCCCGCCTTGATGAACGCGAACGTCGACAACAGCGCGACTCGGCGCTCCCACAGCGAATCCTGTTCGGCCAGTTCGAACAGCAGCGTGCGGTCTCTGTCGAGTAGCCAAGGGCCGATGATGTTCTCGGCGGAGGCGTCGACCAGATCCCAGTTGTTGACCCGGCCGCGCCGGACGGCCGCCAGGTAGAGATCGACCATCTCCTGACGGGCCTTGTCGTCGAGGGCACGCGGTTTCGATACCGCCGCGAAGCGGGCGTTGAGGATGAACAGGGCGGCCAGGCGTTCCTCGTGGAGGGGACTGTCGAGGAGTTCGTCGATCTGCGAAAGCGGCAGTGCGGGGAACTGTTTCGCCACTCTTCTGGTGACGGGGACTCGGATGCCGAGAAAGATGTCGCCCTCGCCGTATTCGCCGGGGCCGGTCTTGAAGAAGCGTTGCAGGTGATGCGCGTCAGTGGGGTTCGCCAGGTCGGCGAGGGCCTTACGCACCTGTGCAGCGGTGGGAAGCTCGGACACACGCACCTCCGGGTCGGCGGATTCCCTCCGCATTCAACACTGGTGCGGTGACATGCCCGCGCAGGCTCCCCGCCGTCCGGTCAGGCCGGTAGTGCGCCGAGCAGGCGGCCCGACTCGAATGTCGCCGCACCGGAGGGCAACTCGCCCGGCCGACCGCTCGTGCGGACGGTGACGGTGCCGGTGCCGGTGCCGGTGGTGGGGCGGCCGAGTTCGTCCATCTTGCGGACGGTCTGGGCGGCGACGGCTTGGGCGCTGTCGAACAGGCGCACACCGTCGGGTAGTGCGGCGACGATGGCGTCGATGACCAGTGGATAGTGGGTGCAGCCGAGGACAACGCCCTCGACGTCGGCCGGGGTGCGCGCGGCCGAGTCGGCGATCGACTCGCGGATCGCCTTGATGTCGCCGCGGTCGATCGCGTCGGCCAGCCCGTGGCAGGCGACCCCGACGACCTTCGCGTCACCGCCGAACCTGGCGATCAGATCGGCCTGGTAGCGGCTGGCAGTGGTCGCCGCCGTCGCCCACACGGCTACCGAATTACATTGTGCGGCAGCAGGTTTGATCGCGGGAACAGTGCCGATCACCGGCACCGACTCCCCCACCTCCGCCCGCACATGCGCCAACGCGGTGACACTCGCGGTATTGCACGGCAGCACGATCACCTCGGCCCCCGCCTCGATCGCCTGCCGTGCCGTGCCGACGACCCGCTCGACCACCCACTGCTCCGGCTTGGGCCCCCAGGGCGCGCCATCGGGGTCGAGCAGCAGCAGCAAGTCGACGTCGGGCCGCAGCTTGCGCAACCACGAAGCCGTAGGCAACAGGCCGAGGCCGGAATCGATGAGCGCGACGATCACCGCTACACCGTATTACAGCGGCGAGCTCGGCCGATCGCGACCACGTACGCACCGGCCCGAGCGGGCTCAGCCTGCCGCGGCGAGGAGGTCCGCCACCGGAGTGGGGGTGGCCAGTTTGGCGCGCAGTTTCATCACCTGGCTGGTCAGGCCCGCACCGAGCACGGCGGTGAGGATGCCGTCGCGCGAGTAGTAGGCGAGGAACTTGCGGCCGTCGTCGGTGACCACGGTGACGTCGTCGTGGGGCGAGGGGGTGCCGAGGGCCTGGATCTTGATGTCGTACTGGTCGCTCCAGAAGTACGGCACGCGGGCCATGGTGGGCGGTGTACCGCCGAGGAGGGCGGTGACCAGCAATTTTGCCTGTTCACCCGCGCTCGTCCAGTGTTCGACCCGCTTGCGGACGCCGGAGTCGTGCTGCCAGGCGGCGACATCACCGACCGCCCAGACGGCGTCGGCGGAGGTACGGCCGACCTCGTCGGCGAGCACGCCACCGCCCGCGGACCTGTCGGCCAGCTCGATACCGGAGTCGGCCAGCCAGTCGGTGACGGGGACCGAGCCCACGCCGACCACGACCAGGTCGGTGTCGATGTCGGTGCCGTCGGTGAAGACCGCGCCACACACCCGGCCGGAATCGTCGGCGCGCAGGGTGTCGACGCCGACACCGCAGCGCAGGTCGACGCCTTCGTCGCGATGCAGGCGCGCCACCAGGCCACCGATCTGCTCGCCCAGGACCGAGGCCAGCGGGGTCGGCTGGGGTTCGACGAGGGTGACCTCGACTCCGGCGGCACGGAAGCTGGCGGCGAGTTCGCAGCCGATGAAACCGGCACCGATGATCAGGGCCCGGTTCGCACCGTCCAGTTCGGCGCGCAGGGTCGCGGCGTCCTCGTGGGCACGCAGCACGTGCACTCCCCCGACCTGGGGCAGACCGGGGAGCCTGCGGGGGCGCAGACCGGTCGCGATGATCAGCTGGTCGTAGGCGATGGTGGCACCGTCGGCCAGGGTGACGGTGCGCGCGGCGGTGTCGACACCGGTGACGGCGGTGCCGAGGCGCAGCTCGATGTTCTTGTCCGCGAAGAACTCCGGCGGGCGAAGGGTGGTGTCGTCGGTCTCGCCGCGCACGAACTGCTTCGACAGCGGCGGGCGGTCGTACGGCGCGCGCGTCTCGTCGCCGAGCAGCAGCACACCGCCCTCGTATCCGGCCCGACGCAGTTCCTCGGCCGTGCGCAGGCCTGCCAGACCCGCTCCGACGATCACGATGGGCGCGCTCATATTGTGTCCTCTCGGCATGCTCGGTCGCTGACCGCTCGTGCCATGTTTCTGCTGTGTCGCGGACCACTACGGCCCCCAGATGTTTGTACCAGTGCGCCGGGTCACCTGTGACACCCACGTCGCAACACAACCGTGCCGCTTCCGATGTCGACCGGGCGGTCAATCAGGAGTAGACCGAGGTCAGAGGTATTTTTCGTCTCAACGAGGAGGCATTTCCCATGTTCACCAACAGTCGCGCACAGGACTTTCTGGCCGTTGTGCTCGGCGCATTCACCGCACTGTCGCCCCTGTGGCTCGACACCAACGACAACGCCCGCTGGACCCTGATCGTGCTCGGCGTACTCATCGCCGCGACGGGTCTGATCCAGATGGCCAGGGACGACCTGATCGTCGCCGACTACGCGATGGGCGTATTCGGCGTGCTGCTGTTCATCTCGCCGTGGGCCATGGACTTCACCGCGTTCAGCGGCGCGTCCTGGACGGCCTGGGTGGTCGGAGTGGTGACGGCGGTGGTGGCGGTCGCCGCGCTGCCTGCCATGAACCAGCGCCTGCACAACATGGCTCCACATCACTGATGCCGGGCCGACGAGTCGGGCGCCGCAACGCGAAACGCGATGGCGACGCCCGGCAACTCATCCTGGATGCCGCCGAGACCCTGTTCGCCGCACAGGGATTCGACGCTACGCCGACCGCGGCCGTCGCCGCGGCCGCCGATGTGCCGAAAGGACTGGTCTTCTACTACTTCCCCACCAAGAACGCGATCCTGTCCGCGCTCATGCGCGAACGCGTCCCCGAACACCCGATCGACGACCTCGCCGCCCTGGTGTCCCCCGGCGATCCGGCCGCCAGCCTGATCAACCTCGACACCGCGATCAACCTGCGCGACCATCACTCCTCGGTGCTGCGGGTGATCATGTGGCGCGAAGCCGACACCCACCCCGACGTGCGCCGCAAACTCCGCGCGCTGCGCGATCAGCTCCTCGATGTCACCACCCGCGTCCTGCAAGCCAGCACCCCGGTCCCCGTCCGCCCCGGCACCCTCCACGCCTGCGCCGCGGCCTGGGTGTCCGCCATGTTCGCGATCGCCAGCACCGACCGCCTCCACGCTCTCGACGACCTCCCCGTCCCGACGGCCGACGACCTGCTGAACGTCGCCCAGGTGGTCGCGGCGGGAATGACCCACCTCGGCTGAGGGCGTCGATACATCAGCTTCGGCTGTGTACCGCGCCTCCTGGACGAGAGGCCGAGACCGGGTCCGATCTGCGTACGGCGAGTGCCCTGCTCCGGAGAACGCGAATGGCCACCGAGCCGAGGACCACGTGCAAGGTGGCCGCGGTAGCGGCGACGACGTGCAATCCGCTGACGAAGGCGCCGCGGGCGTCGTCGAGCTCGGCGGAGGCCACCCCGGGCAGACGCAGCGTTTCACCGAGGGTCGGCGCGAGGTCCGGGCCGTGGATGCGGAAGAGCACGGCGGCCAGCGAACCGAACAGGGCGATGCCGAGGGCGTTGCCGAGTTCGTTGCCGGTTTCGGCCAGCGCGGCGGCCGCGCCCGCCCGTTCCGCCGGAACCGCAGCGACCGCGATGTCGGCGACCACGCTGAACGAGATGCCGTAACCGAAACCGGCGACCACGGTCGCGGCGATGTACCAGCCGAGCCCGCCGCCGGTGCCGGTCGGCAGCAGCAGCGACAGCCCCATCGCGATCGTGAAGTGGGCGGTGATCAAGGCGGCCGAGCGGCCGACGCGGGCCACGACGGCCGGGGTGACCACAGCGGCCACAGTGAGAACGAGGGCACCCGGAACCGCGAGCAACGCGGCGTCGGCGATAGAGATGCCCAGAACGGATTGCAGGTAGACAGCCGCCAGATACGCGGTCGCCGACCAAGCTGCCAGCGGCAGGAACCCGGTGACCATCGCGATGGCGAAGACCGGGTTGCCGAACAAGGTGAAGTCGATGAGCGGATTGCCGATGCGCCGTTGCCTGCGGCCGAACCACCCGAGCAATGCCACCCCGGCCAGCCCTGCCGCAACCGACGACATGGATATGCCCTGCGCGGCACTGTGTTTCACGGCGTACATGGCACTCAGCAACCCGGCGGACGAGGTGACCACGCTCGCCACATCGATGCGGCCGCCACCGGTCGCGTGTACCTCACCGAGCAGGATCGGCGCCAGCACCAGGAACGCCACGACCACCGGCACATTGATCAGCAGCACCGACCCCCACCAGAACCGGGTGAGCAGCTGCCCGGCGACGATCGGGCCGATCGCGAAACCCGCGGCGAAGGTGGCGGCGAAGATACCGATGGCCTGCGCGCGTCGGCGCGGGTCGGTGAACAGTGTGCCGAGTACGGCGAGCGCCGACGGCAACAGCGTCGCGCCCGCCACACCCATCAGGACGCGGAAGGCGATCAGCAGTTCGGGGCTCGTGGCGAAGGCCGCCCCTACCGAGCCGAGGCCGAACATCGCCGCTCCGATCATCAGCAGGCGTTTGCGGCCGTAACGGTCGCCGATGGTGCCGAACGCGATCAGCAGGGCGCCGACCGCGAAGCCGTAGCTGTCCAGGATCCAGAGCGATTCGTCGGCCGAGGGTGACAGCGCCTCGGTGATGGCGGGCATGGCCAGGAACAGCACCGAGCCGTCCATGGCGACGAGCAGTACGGGGCCGAGCACCACCAGCAGGCCCAGCCAGGACCGCAGCTCGATATCGATTCGATTCATGTCCTCACCCTGCGATCGCGTGCGAGCGGCAACCAGACCCCTGACGTGGGTACACCCGGCCGGGATAGGCAGGACAGCCCGGTGGTGCCTACGATCGGAACGATGGAGTTGGAAAGCCTCGGAACGTTCCTCAAGTCCCGCCGCGACCGAACTACCCCTGAGCGGATCGGCCTACGCACCTTCGGCGTCACCCGCCGCGTCCCCGGGCTTCGCCGCGAAGAACTCGCTCAGCTCGCCGGAGTCAGCGCCGGGTACTACACACGCCTCGAACAAGATCAGGCCGGGACCGTTTCCGCACAGGTCATCGACGCCATCGCCCGGGTGCTCCAGCTCGATCCCGCCGAAACGGCCCATCTGCACAACCTCGCAGGTCAACCGGCCGTGCCGCATCTGGTCCGGACCGAACCGGAACAGCCACACCCGCGGGTTCTCACGCTGCTCAGCTCGCTCGGCGACACCATGCCCGCTGTCGTGCTCGGACGCCGTGGCGATGTGCTCGCCTGGAATCACGCCGGGCACGCGCTCGTCGGCGAGCACCTCGACTTCACCGCGCCCGAGGACCCCACACGACGTCCCTCGATTCCGCGACTGTTCTTCCTCGATCCGCTCGCCAGGGATCTGTACCGGAACTGGGACGAGCTCGCCCGCATTCACGTGGGCTACCTCCGGCTGACCGCGGGGCGCTACCCCACCGACGCGCGGCTGGCCGAACTGATCGGCGAACTCGCCATGCGCAGTACGACCTTCGCGACGCTGTGGGCCGGCGCGGAGGTCGCCGATTGCACCGTCGGGCCGATGGATCTGCGTCATCCGACGGTCGGGCGTGTCGACGTCGACTATCAGGTGTGGTTGCAGCCCGACAGTCCTGACCACCGGCTCGAGGTGTACACCGCGCGCGATGCGAGTTCGGCAGACGCGCTGCGCCTGCTCACTGCCGGATCCACCAGGACGCGCCGGGTGCCGGCGATGGTCGACTCCGAGACACCGGACGGAAGCCCCACCTAGGCCCCGTCGACGAACCGGTGACGCCGCGTGGATCGCGGCGTCACCGGTGTCGATCAACTGCCCGCGATGATCGACTCCGCAGCACCCGGCGGGACCGGGGCGTAGGAGTCGAACACCATCGAGTAGTTCGCTCGGCCACGGGTTTTCGAGCGCAGATCCCCGATGTAGCCGAACATCTCCTGGAGCGGGGTCAGCGCGCGGATGATGTGCGCGCCGCCCCGTTCCGTGAGCTCGGTGACCCGGCCGCGACGGGCGTTGAGATCACCGATCACCTCGCCGACGTACTCCTCCGGCGTCACGACCTCCACGGCCATCACCGGTTCGAGCAGCACCGGCTTCGCTCGCGCGAGCGCCGCGCGCACCGCCGCCGCTCCCGCGAGACGGAACGCCAGTTCCGACGAATCCTGCACGTGGGCGGCGCCGTCGAGCAGCGTCACCTTCACGTTCACCAGCGGAAAGCCGGCGAGCGTGCCGACGCGCAGCGCGTCTTGCGCGCCCGCGTCCACCGCGGGGATGTACTCCCGCGGTACGCGCCCGCCGGTGACCCGGCTCTCGAATTCGTAGATCGCGTCGTCATCGGCTACGTGAGGTTCCAGCGCGATCACCACCTTGGCGAACTGCCCGTGCCCACCCTGTTGCTTGCGGTGGGTGTATTCGAACAGATCGACTGCCGCGGTGATGGTTTCGCGATAGGCCACACGCGGGGCGCCGATGTCGGCGTCGACCCGGAACTCCCGTTTCATCCGGTCGACCAGGATCTCCAGATGCAGTTCGCCCATGCCACCGATAACCGTCTGACCGGTTTCGACGTCGACATGCACCGTGAATGTCGGGTCCTCGTCGGCCAGCCGAGCCAGGGCGGTGCCCAGCTTGTCCTGGTCGGCGCGGGTCCTCGGTTCGATCGAGACGGCGAGTACGGGGTCGGGGAAGGTCATCGACTCCAGGACGACGGGGGCTGCCCGATCGCACAGGGTGTCGCCGGTTCCCGTCGCCTTCAGGCCGATCACGGCACAGATCTGCCCGGCCTGCACCCGCTCGACGGCGATCTCGGTGCTCGAATGCATCTGGAACAGTGTGCCGAGACGCTCCTTTCGTCCATTGGTCGAATTCAGCACGGTCGCACCGGGTTCGGCGGTACCGGAGTACACCCGCAGGTAGACGAGCTTGCCGAAGAACGGGTGCAGCGTGACCTTGAACGCCAGCGCCGCGAACGGCTCGGCGATATCGGGCGCGCGGTGGATGTGCTCGCCCTCCGGCGAGAACCCGTGCACGGCCACGACATCCAGCGGCGACGGCAGGTAGTCGACAACCGCGTCCAGCAGTGGCTGCACGCCGATGTTGGCCAGCGCCGAGCCGCACAGCACGGGGTAGGCCTGTGCGTCGATCGTCATCCGCCGGATGGCGGCTTTCAGGAGGTCGACGGTGATCGCCTTGCCCGCGAGATAGCGCTCCAGCACTTCCTCGTCGGCCTCGGCGACCGCGGCCTCCAGCGCATCCCGATGCTGGAAGGCCTTGGTACGCAAGTCTTCCGGAATCTCGATGGTCTCGAAGCGAGCACCGCGATCGGTGTCGCCACGCCACACCTTGGCGGTCATCTCGACCAGGTCGATGATGCCGTCGAACTCGCGTTCCGCACCGATCGGCAGCTGAATCACCAATGGGCGCACCCGGAGTCGCTCCGCGATGGTCCGCACGGTGAACGCGAAATCGGCACCGAGCTTGTCCATCTTGTTCACGAAACAGATCCGCGGGACGCCGTACTTGTCGGCCTGGCGCCACACCTGTTCCGACTGCGGCTCCACGCCCTCCTTGGCGTCGAATACCGCGATCGCACCGTCGAGCACCCGCAGCGAACGCTCCACCTCGACGGTGAAGTCGACGTGGCCGGGGGTGTCGAGGATGGTGATCTGGTGCTCGTTCCACCAGCAGGTGGTCGCCGCCGCCGCGATCGTGATGCCGTGTTCGCGCTCCTGGATCATCCGGTCCATCACCGCGGTGCCGTCGTGCACCTCGCCGAGGGTCCGGGTGACACCGGTGTAGAACAGCACCCGTTCGGTCGTCGTGGTCTTGCCCGCGTCGATGTGGGCGGCGATGCCGATATTGCGTATTCGGGCGAGATCGATTCTGGTCATGGGAATCCCCCAGGCTGGTCCGGTCGAGGAATCGACGCTCGCCAGTTGTGCGTTCCTGGGACGGCACGGGCGTCGGATCACGCGGCGCCGCACCGGCGCCGAACGACTCGATGCGAGCTAGAACCGCGACTGCGGACGTGCTGTAACCATGCGACAAGTTCTACGCGCCCGATCGCGCGGTGTCGACGGGATTTCCGCAGCCCGGGCATAAACGCGCGACCACGGCGGTTCGTCACAACGAACAGCCCCGCCACCCCCTAGGAGCCGATCGATGCCCGAAACCCCGCTCGACCTGCACGCCCTCATCGCCGACTCCCGCATCGGCATCCTGGCCACCATCAAGTCCGACGGCCGCCCCCAGCTCTCCCCCGTCACCCCGTACTACGACCGCGCCGCGGGCATCATCTACGTCTCCATGACCGAAGGCCGCGCCAAAACGATCAACCTCCGCCGCGACCCGCGCGCTGCGCTCGAGGTCACCAGCGCCGACGGCTGGTCGTGGGCCACCGCCGAAGGCACCGCTACCTTGACCGGCCCCGGCACGGACCCGAACGGCCCAGAAGTCGAAGCCCTGGTCGACTACTACCGCGCGGCCGCAGGCGAGCACCCCGACTGGAACGAGTACCGCGAGGTCATGGTCGCCGACCGCCGCGTGCTCATGGCGTTGTCCGTCGAGCACGTCTACGGCGCCAAGATCCGCTGAGTCAGGTTGTCGCCGAAAGGAACTCGGTGACATCCGGGGCGAACCGGGCAGGTCTGATCGCACCCGAGTGGCTTGTCGCGGGGTAGATGATCAGGCGGATCGGCGTGGCCGGGCCGGCGATTGCGCAACAACGACTCTCAGCCCATTGCCAAGGAACCTCGGTAGCTTGAGGAACAGCACGTCCGTTCTTCATCAGGCAGGAGAAGCCGTTGATTCAGGAATCGTTGTTGCGTCGGGGATTGCAGGGGATGAACGCCGGGGTGGTGGCGTTGACCGAAGCGCCTGTCATCGGGAAGGTCCTGGGTAAGTCGTTCGCGCAGATCAGCTATGTGGGTCGGCGTTCCGGGCGGACGTTCACCACGCCGGTGAACTATCGGCGTTCCGGCGAGGAGTACGTCATCGGCGCCGCGATGCCCGACAAGAAGAAGTGGTGGCGCAACTTTCTCGATGAAGGCGGCCCCGTCACCCTCCGCATCGACGGCACGGACCATGCCGGCCACGCGGTCGCCCATCGCGATCCCCGGGGCCGGGTCACCGTCCGCGTGCGGCTCGCCGCGGCCGGCTGACCCTCCGGAAAACGCCGAACGGCGCCGCTCCCGGGGGAGCGACGCCGTTCAGGTTGTGCAGTGGGTCTTACCGACTCACTTGATGATCTTCGTGACGCGACCGGCACCGACGGTGCGGCCACCCTCGCGGATCGCGAAGCGCAGGCCTTCGTCCATGGCGACCGGCTGGATCAGCTTGACCAGCATCTCGGTGTTGTCGCCGGGCATGACCATCTCGGTGCCCTCGGGGAGGGTAACGACGCCGGTCACGTCCGTGGTACGGAAGTAGAACTGCGGGCGGTAGTTGTTGAAGAACGGGGTGTGGCGGCCGCCCTCGTCCTTCGACAGGATGTACGCCTGGCCCTCGAACTCCGTGTGGGGAGTCGTGGTGCCCGGCTTGACGACAACCTGGCCACGCTCGACATCTTCGCGCTTGATGCCACGAACCAGCAGGCCGACGTTGTCGCCCGCCTGGCCCTGGTCGAGCAGCTTGCGGAACATCTCGATGCCGGTGACGGTGGTCTTGGTCGACTTCTCCTTGATGCCGACGATTTCCACCTCCTCGTTCACGTTGACGATGCCGCGCTCGACACGACCGGTGACGACGGTGCCACGACCGGTGATCGTGAAGACGTCCTCAACGGGCATCAGGAACGGGAGCTCGGTCTCGCGGACCGGGTCCGGGATCGAGTCGTCGACGGCCTGCATGAGCTCGACGATGGCCTCGGCCCACTTCTCGTCGCCCTCGAGGGCCTTCAGACCGGAGACACGCACGACCGGCGCGTCCTCGTCGAATTCCTGCGAGGCCAGCAGTTCGCGGACCTCCATCTCGACGAGCTCGAGGATTTCCTCGTCATCGACCATGTCCGACTTGTTCAGCGCGACCAGGATGTAGGGCACGCCGACCTGACGGGCGAGCAGCACGTGCTCGCGAGTCTGCGGCATCGGGCCATCGGTGGCCGCGACCACGAGGATGGCGCCGTCCATCTGCGCCGCACCGGTGATCATGTTCTTGATGTAGTCCGCGTGGCCCGGGGCGTCGACGTGCGCGTAGTGGCGCTTATCGGTCTGGTACTCGACGTGGGAGATGTTGATCGTGATACCACGAGCCTTCTCCTCCGGCGCCTTGTCGATCTGATCGAACGCGAACGCGTCGTTCAGATCCGGGAACTTGTCAGCCAGCACCTTGGTGATCGCTGCAGTCAGCGTGGTCTTGCCGTGGTCGACGTGACCGATGGTGCCGATGTTGACGTGCGGCTTCGTCCGCTCGAACTTCGCCTTCGCCACTTTTGGGTCCTCCTGGACTTGTTGGTGCGTGCATTTGCAGCAGTGCGTGTGTCATCCCCGCTGGAGGCGGGGATCGGGGGTATTACTTGACGCCCGGCACTTGCGGTCCAGTGTGCCACTGGACCGCAAGAGGGTTTTATTCGCCGGTCGCCTTGGCGATGATCTCCTTGGACACATTGGCCGGAACCTCTGCGTACTGGGCGAACACCATGGAGTAGTTCGCGCGACCCTGGGTCTTGGACCGCAGGTCACCGATGTAACCGAACATCTCCGAGAGCGGAACCAGCGCCTTGACGACACGGGCACCACTGCGTTCCTCCATGGCCTGAATCTGGCCACGGCGGGAGTTGAGGTCGCCGATCACGTCGCCCATGTATTCCTCGGGCGTGATGACCTCGACCGCCATGAGCGGCTCGAGAATCACCGGACCGGCCTTACGGGCCGCTTCCTTGAGGGCCTGCGAACCCGCGATCTTGAACGCCATTTCCGAGGAGTCGACGTCGTGGTACGCGCCGTCGAGCAGGCTGACCTTCAGGTTCACCAGCGGGTAGCCGGCGAGCACGCCGTACTGCATGGCATCCTGAGCGCCCGCGTCGACCGACGGGATGTACTCACGGGGCACGCGACCGCCGGAGACCTTGTTCTCGAACTCGTAGGTCGCGCCGTCTTCGCCGACGAACGGCTCGAGGGCGATGATGACCTTCGCGAACTGGCCGGAGCCACCCGTCTGCTTCTTGTGGGTGAACTCGTGCTTTTCGACCTTCTTGGTGATGGTCTCGCGGTAGGCCACCTGCGGCTTGCCGACGTTCGCCTCGACCTTGAACTCGCGACGCATACGGTCGACGAGGATGTCGAGGTGGAGCTCGCCCATGCCGCCGATGACGGTCTGGCCGGTCTCCTGGTCGAGCTTGACCGAGAACGTCGGATCTTCGCGCGCCAGCTTCTGGATCGCGGTGCCGAGCTTTTCCTGGTCGGACTTGGTCTTGGGCTCGATCGAGACCTCGATGACCGGATCCGGGAAGGTCATCGACTCGAGGACGACCTGGTTCTGCGCGTCGGACAGGGTGTCACCGGTGGTGGTGTCCTTCAGGCCGATGACCGCGTAGATGTGGCCGGCCGAAGCCGTGGCGACCGGCATCTCCTTGTTGGAGTGCATCTGGAACAGCTTGCCCAGACGCTCCTTCTTGCCCTTGGTCGAGTTGACGACCTGGGCGCCGGAGGCGACCTGACCCGAGTACACACGCACGTAGGTGAGTTCACCGAAGAACGGGTGCACCGCGATCTTGAACGCCAGCGCCGCGAACGGCTCGTCGACGTTCGGCTTGCGGGTGATCAGCTCGTCTTCCTTGTTGGGCACGTGGCCGGTGGTGGCCTCGACGTCCAGCGGGGAAGGGAGGTAATCGATGACCGCGTCGAGCATGGGCTGAACGCCCTTGTTCTTGAACGCGGAACCGCACAGCACCGGGTACAACTCGGAGTTGACGGTCATCTTGCGGATGGCGCCCTTGATCTCCTCGATGGTGAGATCCTCGCCACCGAAGAACTTCTCGAGCAGTGCCTCGTCGGACTCGGCGACGGTCTCGAGCAGTTCCTGACGGTACTGCTCGGCCTTCTCCTTGAGGTCGGCCGGAATCTCGACGACTTCGTACTCTTCGCCGAGCTTGGTCTCGCCCTTCCAGACCTTGGCGTTGTTCTCGACCAGGTCGACGATGCCCTCGAAGTCGTTCTCAGCGCCGATCGGCAGCTGGATCACGAGCGGACGAGCGCCGAGACGGTCCTTGATGGTCTGCACGGTGAAGTAGAAATCCGCACCGAGCTTGTCCATCTTGTTCACGAAGCAGATACGCGGCACGTCGTACTTGTCGGCCTGACGCCACACCTGCTCGGACTGGGGCTCGACACCCTCTTTGCCGTCGAACACCGCGACCGCGCCGTCGAGCACGCGCAGCGAACGCTCCACCTCGACGGTGAAGTCGACGTGCCCGGGGGTGTCGATGATGTTGATCTGGTTGTCTTTCCAGAAGCAGGTGGTAGCCGCGGAGGTGATGGTGATACCACGCTCCTGCTCCTGCTCCATCCAGTCCATCGTGGCCGCGCCATCGTGAACTTCACCGATCTTGTACGTGATACCGGTGTAGAACAGGATGCGTTCGGTCGTGGTGGTCTTGCCCGCATCGATGTGGGCCATGATGCCGATGTTGCGGACCTTGTTCAGGTCGGTGAGCACGTCCTGTGCCACGAAATTCTCCCTTTTAAGTGACGGGCCGGGCTATCACCAGCGGTAGTGCGCGAAGGCCCGGTTCGACTCGGCCATCTTGTGGGTGTCCTCGCGACGCTTCACGGCGGCACCGAGGCCGTTGCTGGCATCGAGGAGCTCGTTGGCGAGACGCTCGACCATGGTCTTCTCGCGACGGGCGCGGGAGTAGCTGACCAGCCAGCGCAGCGCCAGGGTGTTGGCGCGGCCCGGACGGACCTCGACCGGCACCTGGTAGGTGGCGCCACCGACACGGCGGGGCTTCACCTCGAGGGCGGGCTTGACGTTGTCCAGCGCGCGCTTGAGGGTGACGACCGGATCGGTGCCGGTCTTCTCACGCGCCTGCTCGAGGGCACCGTAGACGATGCGCTCGGCGGTGGACTTCTTGCCGTCCATCAGGATCTTGTTGACCAGCTGAGTGACCAGCGGGGACCCGTAGACCGGGTCGTTGATCAGCGGACGCTTGGGTGCGGGGCCCTTGCGTGGCATATCAGCTCTTCTCCTTCTTGGCGCCGTAGCGGCTGCGCGCCTGCTTGCGGTTCTTCACGCCCTGGGTGTCGAGCGATCCACGGATGATCTTGTAACGGACACCCGGGAGGTCCTTCACACGACCGCCGCGAACGAGCACCATGGAGTGCTCCTGCAGGTTGTGGCCTTCACCGGGGATGTACGCCGTGACCTCGATCGCGCTGGTCAGGCGAACACGCGCGACCTTACGGAGCGCGGAGTTCGGCTTCTTGGGGGTGGTGGTGTACACGCGAGTGCACACGCCACGACGCTGCGGGCTCCCCTTCAGGGCCGCAGTCTTGGTCTTGGTGACCTTGTCGCGGCGACCCTTGCGGACCAGCTGGTTGATGGTTGGCATAGACCGGCTTTCCTTATTGGTAATTGCGCTTGGTGTGCAGTGTCTTGCAGTTCATCGAGCTTTCACCCGCACGTCAGACCACGTTTCCGTTAACCCGTGGTCGGGCGTGTCGCTGAGGCGCTCAGTGCCCTTTTCAAGGCACGCTGGAACGTATCGGCCGCTTTCGCTGGCCTACGTTCACACACGAACTTGCCCGCAGTAATCCGGGCACAGGGATCCACGATACCCGCGTGCCCGATTCGGGGTCAAAGCGGGGGGCCGCGTCAAGCCTTCTACCGGGCGAGATCCAGGGTCAGCTCGACCAATTTCTGGGCGGCCGCGCACGGATCGGGGTGCGCCGAGCCGGGCCGGTAGTTGATCCACCACCCGACGACGCCGACATCGGCGGCCGGTGCGGTGACGCCGCAGGAGTCGTTGTCGCCCGGTCTGCGCACCTGCAACGCCCTGCGGCCCTGCACGGTGATGTCGCCGGAGGTGTAGCCCAACTTGTCGTTGGTGGTCTTCTCGTTGTTCAGCGTACCCATCTCGTACCAGTTGAGGCTGGCCATGGCGCCACCACCGGGTGCGTCCTCGATGTCCCACATGCACACGGCACCGCTGAACGAGGCGCTCACGCTCTTGGCGTTGCCGATGATCTCGCCGATCTTGTCCGCGGCCACCACCTCGCACTCGCGCAGCAGCTTGTCGAAGTCGGTGTTGATCGTCTCACCGCCGCCACCCTTCCCCAGCGGCTGGGCACTGCCCTCGATCTTCTGGCCGCAGCCCGCCAGCGCGAGGGTGAGCATCAGCGCCGCGGCGGCGACCTTGCCCGCGCTCACCGCAGCCGTCCCACGGTCAGCTCGGCCAGTTTCCTGGTCCGGTCGCACGGGTTGCCGCCGGTGGCGAACAGGCCGGTGGACATCGACCACTCGAAGAAGTCGTCGTCGAGTTGCACGGCGAGGTCACAGACTGTGCCGCTCTGCGGGTCGAGCGCCATGAAGCCGGTATGCCCACCCACGTCGATGGTCTCCGGCGCACGGCCCACGTTGGACACCCACGCCTTCTCACGTTCGATCGGACTGCCACGGTACGAGGCGAAAGTGACGCTGGGCGAAGATAATCCGGCAGATTGCCAATTGCAGCCGGTCGCGTTCTTGTAGACCCGCGCGATCTGGCCGAGACCGGCGAGAGTGCGCACTTCGTCGTCGGTGACATGACCGCACTCGCCGACGAAGGGGCCCAGTGAGGCGACCTTCGGTGGTGGACGGTTGGGCCCTGTCGGCGTATCGGAGTCGCCCCCCGATCCGCACGACGTCAGCATGACGACCAAGGTCATGCCGGTGATGATCGCCGAGGGGATCCGCATGGCATGAACTGTAGTAGGTCCGCGGACCCGGTCACAGATTGCCGCGAGCCTCCTGTTCGCGTTCGATGGCCTGAAAAAGAGCCTTGAAGTTGCCTTTTCCGAAACCGAGTGAGCCGTGTCGCTCGATGAGCTCGAAGAAGACGGTGGGGCGATCGGTGAGCGGGCGGGTGAAGATCTGCAGGAGGTAGCCGTCTTCGTCGCGGTCGACCAGGATGCCGCGGCGCTGGAGCTCGTCGACCGGAACGCGCACGGCGCCGATGCGAGCGCGCAGTTCGGGGTCCTCGTAGTAGGTGTCGGGTGTCGCGAGGAATTCGACGCCCTCGGCGCGCAGGGCGTCGACGGTTTCGAGGATGTCGCCGGTGGCCAGTGCGATGTGCTGGACGCCGGGGCCGCGATAGAACTCGAGATACTCGTCGATCTGAGAACGCTTGCGGCCCACCGCCGGTTCGTTGAGCGGGAACTTCACCCGGTGATTGCCGTTGGCGACGACCTTGCTCATCAGTGCGGAGTACTCGGTGGCGATGTCGTCGCCGACGAATTCGGCCATGTTCGTGAATCCCATGACGTCGCGGTAGAAGTCGACCCAGCGGTCCATCATGCCGAACTCGACATTGCCGACCACGTGGTCGATGGCCTGGAATACGCGCTTACCCGGCTCGCGGGTGGAGGTGCGCGCGATATAGCCGGGGAGATAGGGGCCCGCGTAGCCGGAGCGGTCGATCAGGGTGTGCCTGGTGTCGCCGTAGGTGGCCAGCGCGGCCGAGCGCACAGTGCCGAATTCGTCGGTCTCGTCGTGCGGTTCGGTGAGGACGGTCGCGCCGTGATCGCGAGCCCAGGCGATGCAGCGGTCCACGTCGGGGACCTCGAGCGCGATGTCGACGACGCCGTCACCGTGGCGGTCGTGGTGGGCGACGAGCGGGCTGTCGGGGTCGACCGCGCCGGTGATCACGAACCGCGCTCCCCCGCTGCGCAGCACGAACGACTTGTGGTCGCGATTGCCGGTCTCGGGGCCCGAGTACGCCTCCAGCCGCATGCCGAACGCGGATTGCAGGAAGTGGGCGCTCTGGGTTGCGTTGCCGACGACCCAGACGAGGGCGTCCCACCCGATCACCGGAAACGGATCCACACTGTCGTCGTGCTCGATCAGCCCGACGAGCTGCTGCTCAATGGTCATGACCTAGGAAATCGCGCCGGGCCGCAGGTGAGCAACTACTCCATCTTTGTCTGAGCAGGCTGGCTCGAGAAGCCACCAGATGCCCGCAAATGGTGGACAATTTGAATAGCAACCGGACATGGAGGTCTTCGCATGCGCACCCCCGCGAAATTGGACGAACTCGACCTGGCGATCCTCACCGCGATGCACGAGTTCCAGAAGGCCGGAATTCTCGAACTGTCGCGGCGGACGAAGGTCGCGCGGGCGACGGTGCAGGCGCGGATCAACCGGATGGAGGAATCCGGGGTGATCGCGTCCTACGATCCGCAGATCGATGTCACCGCAGCGGGTTTCGATGTGCAGGCGTTCGTGACCCTGGAGATCGCGCAGGGCGCGCTGGATACCGTGAGCGCGGAGCTGGCGGCGATTCCGGGAGTGCTCGAGGCGTACGCGACGACCGGCTCCGGTGACGTGCTGTGCCGGATCGGGGCCGATTCCCATGCCGGTTTGCAGGCGGTGTTGCTGAGCATCGATCGGACGGGCTCGGTGGTGCGGTCGCACAGTGTGATCGTGTTGTCGACGGTGGTCGCGCATCGGACCATGCCGCTGCTGCACACCTTGACCCCGGCGGGGACCGCGAAGGCCCCCGCGTACCGCGATCATCGCTGACGGTTACTGCCGGGAGCCGACTCGGGCGGAGCCGCTATTGCCTGGCGAGGCGGGTGAGCAGACCCTGCACGTGCGCCTCGGCGGCCGCGCGGGCGGACTCGGGGTGGCCGGATTCGAGGGCTTCGACAATGCGGCGGTGCTCGCGCAGGGCGACGCGGCGGTTGCGGGCCGAGCACCACAGGTCGCCCCGGTAGAGGTGGGCCTGGGCTTCCAGGCGGGCCAGTTCGTCGACGACGCACGCGTTGCCGGAGGCGTCGCGGATGAAGGTGTGGAATTCCAGGTCGAGCTGGGCGTCGCGAGCGGGGTCGGCCGGGTCGTCCAGATGCGCTTGCTGGGCGGTGATGATGCCGCTGAGCTTGTCGAGATCGGCCTCGGTGAGCCGGGTGGCGGCCGCGGCGGCGGCGAGGCCGTCGAGGGCGGCGCGGACCGCCAGGACATCGCGGATGCGGTCGTCGTCGACGGCGGCCACCTTCGCCCCGGCGTGCGGCGCGCTGACGGCGAGACCCTCGTAGATCAGCTGCTGCACCGCCTCGCGGACGGGGCTGCGACTGACCCCGAGCTCGGTCGCCAGCGCGGGCACGCTGAGCGACTGGCCCGAGGTCAGCTCGCCGGAGAGGACCATCTGCCGGATCCGTCGATGGACAGACTGGCCGAGCAGCGAGGCTTCGGTCATCGCAGTGCCCTTTCCGTTGGTTGCGGTGATTATCCCTGGGGGCGGTAGTTCGCCTGTACCCGCTGAGTCAGGAAGTCGGCCGCGGTGACGGGCGGGTACTTGCCCGCGGGCCCCTGGATGACGGCATCGCGGTCGGCCTGGGCGAAGTAGGCGATGCTGTAGCGCTCACCCTGGTATTCGCCCTCGCCGGGGCTGCGCACGCGGTGGAAGTTCGACGGCAGCAGGTCGTCGCTCCAGCGGGTGAGCATGTCACCGATATTGCAGGTGATCAGGCTCGACGAAGGAGTGATGGAAGTCCACTCCTGCTCTTCCATCTCCTTGCCGGGACACACCTGGAGTCCGCCCTGTCCGTCCCGCTGGAAAAGCAGTGTGAGGCAGTCGAAGTCGGTGTGCGCGCCGGCCCGCCACCGTCCGGGGACACCGCGCAGCTCCTCGGGAACAGCGAAGTAGTGCAGCAGCCGCAGGGCACTCTGGTAGCTCTCGGAGCCGGGATCGTGTGCGGCGGTGAAGTGTTCGCGTTCGAAGCCCAGGCGGTCGGCGAAGCAGGACAGCACCCGCATCGCCACTTCCCAGGCCCGGCTCTCGAAATCGAGGACCCGGGAACGGAATCCGGCCAGCTCGGCCTCACTGGGCCACAACTCGTCCATGTGCGGCCGGGTGATCTGATACGACTCCTTCTGATCGGGCACGCCGATGGACGGGCGCACCTGACTCAGGCTCTCCCAGCCCGCGTTGTTCTGCTTGACCAGGGGGTACTGCCCCTTGATCTGCTCGGGGAGGGCGAAGAAATCGGCTGTGGTGCCGAACATTTCGTCGATCAGGTCCTGCGGGATGCCGTGGCCGGAGAGCTGGAAGAAACCGATCTCGGTGGCGGCGGCCCACAGTTCCTCGGTGATCTCGGCGCGACGGTTGTCGAAGTCGGTGAGGTCGATGACGCGGATCTCGCGGTCGGTGGTCTCCTTGCCGAGACCACCCATCTGCTTCTCGCGCGAGACTTCGGACAGGTCGTAGCTGGTGGTCATGGGTGTCTCCTTAGCCGGTGACGGAAATGGCGGGGTCGAGGAATTCCTTGGTGACCAGGTCCTTCGCGGTCAGGCCGTTCGGCACGTTCGCGCCGCCCGCTCGCAGGATGGGGCCGAATTCGTCGATGATGCGCTGGACGCGGGCCTCGTCGAAACTGCCGAGCACGCCGTCGGTGTCGTTGCCGATCAGGCCGCCGTCGATGAGTGCCTTCGACCCGAATTCGGCCAGTTCGGCGCTGTAGGGATTGAGCTTGGGGTTCTGCTCGACCACATCGACGACGACGTCGTTGACGTGGCTGGGATCGGCCTTGAAGGAGGCCGTGGCCTGCTGGATCATCGGCACCAGCTTCCGCAGACACGGACGCAGCGCGGCGAGCTTGTCGGCGCGCACGTTGACGGTGCGGGCATATCCCTCGTAGCCGACATCCTTGAGCAGCTGGTAGCCGACCGGCTTGTTCCAGGCCCGCACCTCGTGCTCGTAGGTGAAGGGTTCGGCATTGGCGAAGCCCTGCTGAGCGAAGGACGGATCGGTGACGAAGCGCGAGGGCGAGTTGTCGTAGGAGGCGTCGACCTGCTCCTTCTTCACCAGCCCGCGCGCGACCAGCCAGTCCGGGTACAGCTGGCCCTTGGAGACCACCACCGGTTTGCCGGACTTGCCGATATCGGTGATGCCCTTCCAGTCCGGGTTGGTCTTCGGGTCCCACATCAGCATCTGGGGGCTGTTGCGCAGCAGCGTGGTGACGGCGACGATCGGCTGCTGACCCGCGGCGGCGATGGCGTGCTCGGAGTGCGCGAGACCGAGGGTGATGCTCTGGTCGACGTACATCTGCGACGGCACGGTCTGGAAGCCGATGGCCGGGCCGCCCGCCCGGATCTCCAGCTTCACGCCGGTGTCCTTGCCGTCGGCGACGAGCGGGCCGGTGATCTTGTTGTTGTCGGCGTCGACCGTGTAGCCGGGCCCGAGCAGACCGAAGATGGGGCCGGAGTCGGTTTCCGGTGCCCACTGGAGCTGAACGACCACGGTGGCGGGGCAGGCGCCGGCGAGTTGTTGTTCGGCAGGCGCGGGTTCGAGCGCGACAGCGGGGGCGGCGGTGGTGTCGTCGGAACAGGCGGACGCGGTGCCCGCCAGCAGCACGGCCAGCGCGGCGAAACCGAGGCGGCGCAAGGGAGGTGTCTTCATGGGGAGTCCTGTCGAGCTATTGGGCGGAGTTGTGCCAGCGGCCGACGCTGACCTTCTGGATGACCGTGAACACGGTGAACACGAGCACGCCGAACAGGGCGGCCAGCAGCAGCGCACCGATCAGATCCTCGGATTGCAAGCGGGCGCGGTAGGTGTCGAGCAGGGTGCCGATGCCGGGTTTGCCCTGCGCGAAGAACATGTCGCCGATGATGGCGCCGGTAACAGAAAGTCCTGCGGCGGTACGCAATCCGGTCAGTGTCGAGGGCAGCGCGGCAGGCAGTTGCAGCGACCAGAGGCGGCGCAGACGGCCCGCTCGGCCGAGGGTGAACAGCTCTTGGAGATTGCCGTCGACGGATTTGATACCGAACAGGGTCATCGCGATGATCGGATGGATCGCGATCAGCACGCACACGGTGGTGCGGGCGGCGAAGCCGTAGCCCAGCCACAAGCCGATGAGCGGGACCACTGCCAGCACCGGGATCGCTTGGAGGACAACCGCGTACGGGTAGACCACGTTCTCGATCGGTTTGGCCTGACTCATCAGGACCGCGATCGCCACCCCCAGCACCGCCGAGATCAGCAGGCCGGTGATCGCGACCCTGGCGGTGACGGCCAGCGCCTCGAGCATCACCTCGAGCTTCTTCGGATCGGCCAGCGATTCACGGAACACCACGTGCGGCGGTGGCAGCAGGAAACGACGGCCCTCGCTGAGGATCAGCATCGATACCGCGTACCAGGCGGCCAGCGCCAAGGTGATCGAAACAATCGGCGCTACCAGCGAACTGCCGAATTTGCGCAGGTGCGCGGTGGGCAGCTGCATCTTCGTGGCGGCGGGAACACGGGCCGCGACACTCACCATCAGGCAGCCTCTTTCAACGAGCGCGAGATGCGCGAGACGAGTTGGGTGAACGCGGGTTCGAAGCGGAGTTCGCGTTCCCGCGGGTAGGGCAGGTCGACGTCGATCACCTCGTGGATGCGGCCCGGCCTGGCCGACATCACCACCACCCGCGAGGCGAGGAATACGGCCTCGGAGACCGAGTGGGTGATGAACAGGGCGGTGAAGGCGTTGTCGCGGTAGAGGCGAAGCAGCTCCTCCTGCATGTTCAGCCTGGTCATCTCGTCGAGCGCGCCGAACGGTTCGTCCAGGAGCATCAGGCGCGGTTCCAGCGACAGCGCCCTGGCCAGCGAGACGCGCATGCGCATGCCGCCGGAGAGCTGGCTGGGCAGCTTGTTCGCGAAGTCGGCCAGGCCGACAGCTTCGATCGCCCGCTCGACCCGGTCGCGGCGCGTCTTGCGATCGACCCCGGCCAGTTCGGCCGAGAGTTCGACATTGCGGCGAACCTTGCGCCACGGCAGCAGCGTGGCTTCCTGGAAGATGAAGCCGATCGAATTCGTGCGCACCGCAACGGCTCCCGAGCTCACCGGCTCGAGACCGGCCGCCAGGCGCAGCAGCGTCGACTTACCGCAGCCGGACGGGCCGACCACCGCGACGAATTCGCCTTCGCGGATGTCGAGGTCGACATCGGTCAGGGCGAGTGTGCCGCCTTCGCCACCGAAGCGCTTGCTCACACCGGCGAAGGAAACCTCCATGCCGGACAGCAGCGTCCTCGCGTCGGCGTCGTTCACCGTGTCGTAGAGCGTCACCGTGATCACCTTCTCCTGCGGTATATCGGTTTTGCGTGCAACCTTGAGGTGGATTCAGTTTGATCTAGCTGAATTACATGCAATGTGTCGTTCGTTTCCGATGGATTAACAGTCATCGCATGCGGATCAGACGTCGCGCGAGATCCTGATGATCGACGCGGGTGCTGAGGCCGTCGCGGATCACGGCCTCGCCGTCGACCCACACGGTGTCGATCACGCGCGGTGACGCGGCGGTGAGCAGGGTGGCACCGGGGTCGAGAACCGGCAGGCAGGCGAAGTCGCGGTCGAATCGCACCAGGGTGAGGTCGGCGCGGTCACCGATCGCGATGCCGGCGTGCGCGGGGCGGCCGAGCACTCGTCCTGCCGCGCCGGTCGCCATGTGCAGCATCTGTTCGACACCGAGCAGATCGGCCTTCTTGTGGGCCGCACGCTGCAGGTATGCGCCGATGCGCAGGGCCAGCAGCATGTCCTGGGTGTCGTTGCTGGCGGCGCCGTCGACGCCGAGGGTGACATCGATGCCTGCTTCGAGCATTGCCGGAACGGGGGCGACGCCACTGCCGAGGCGCATGTTCGAGACCGGGTTGTAGGAGACCGCGACGCCGCGCTCGGCGAAGACCTCGCGGCCGTGGTCGTCGAGGTTGACGCAGTGCACGGCCAATGTGCGATCCCACAGGAAACCGCTCGCGTCGAGATAGTCGACGGCGCCTGCGCCTGCGTGCAATCGGCACATGTCGTCGTCGGTGGTGGTCTCGAGAACATGTATCGACACCGTCTTGCCGGTGGACTGCGCGTACTCGCGAGCGGCCGCCATGCCGTCGGGGGTGAGACAGCGCGGGTTGGGGACGGCCAGCGCGGTGGTGATGCGGGTGCCGAGCAGTTGCTTGTCGAGTTCGTCGACGTGGGCGAGCGCCTCGTCGAGTGGTTGCAGCAGGCGCGGGTCGAGGCCCCATTTGCGGGTGATGTCGGCCCGGTCGGCGATGCCGCGACCGAAGACCACGCGGATGCCCAGTTCCCGCAAGGCGCGGAGCATCGCCTGGTGGACCTCGTCGGACGGGTTGGGCCACAGGTGTTCGACGACCGTGGTGACGCCGCTGCGCAGCAGTTCCAGACCGCCGGCCAGCGCCGACAGGTAGGTCCGTTCCGGGGTGGCGGCCACGGTGTGTTCGCCGACACAGCGCAGCCATTCCAGCAGTGGCAGGCCCTCGCCGACCCCACGCAGGACAGCCTGCTGGAGGTGGGTGTGGGTGTTGACGAAGCCGGGGAGCAGGTAGCCACCGCCACCGTCCGAACGGGGCAGATCGGCGTGCTCGGGACCGGCCCACAGGGCGACGACGATGCCGTCGCGCACCACGATTTCGGCCGGTGTCCAGCCTGTTTCGGTGTAGGCGGTGACATCGGTGATGACGACGGAAGCGGCAGAATCCATGCGCGCACCTCTTTCGGGATGCGGCTGGACAGCTCGCCGTTTTCAGCGGAGCGCGTCATCCGTTGCAGCCATGAACGACGTGGGACCGACCCTAGGAAGCCGTTGTTGCCCCGACGTTAAAGCGATGTCACGGGCGAAGGTCGGCGCCGGGCTCGAGGATCTCGACGACGGGTTCGGATTCGGCCTCGAGGAAGGCGAGCAAGGCACCCGCTTCCGCTTCCACCTGCGCCGCTTCGGTTTTCGTCCACGGGCGGGCGGGACTGATCCGCAGACGAGCGGTACCGGACTTGACGAAGATCTTGTACACCCCGGCCGCGAAACCGTCGATCAGGATCGGCGAGACATTGGTGGCGAAGGCGCGCAGGGTCGGCGGGTTGTCGTGGCCGGTGATCCGCGCGCGGTCCTGGTGCGACAGCAGCGCGTTGTCGTACCAGCCGAGCAGCCGGACCGGCGCGGGCAGGTCGGGATCGGCGAGTTCGAGGTCGGCCGCGTCGTAGAGGGTGCGACCGCGGGCGTCGGTGTAGGTGCGCACCCGGTCGCCCAGTTCGGCGACGGCCTTCTTCATGGCGGGCAGGCGTGACCACGCCTGCATGTCCATCGTGCTCGCGGGACCGAAGGCGCGCAGGTACCGCAGGATCAGTTCCGACACCGGGTAGCCGGGGTCGAGTGGTGCGCCGAGCCAGGGCTGCACGCGCGACCACACCGGGCGGCTGTTGTCGCCCCAGCGGCCGCGCGGCGGGGTCTGCAGCACGGGAAGCTGGTACAGCCAGGTCTGCACGACCGCACCGGCATCGCGGTCGGGGAAGCGGCGGGTGGCCTCGGCGCGCAGATCCGCCGCCGACATCGGTTCGTCGCCGAGCGCCGCCTCCCCGTGCACGCGCACCTCGTCGGGGTCGAGGCCGACCATCGCGCCGTAGTTGAAACCCTTACGGAACGGGGCTTTCTCGAGCTCGGGCTGAATGTGCGGCGCGATCCGCAACGCGTCGAGCGGTGTGACGAGATGAATCGTGCCGCGCATCAGGGTGATCCGCACGAGCGACCGATCATCGAGGCCCTTCGATACCGTCGCCGGATCGAAATCGGCTATCCGACTCCACAAGCCGATGAACGGCGGCGGTACGTCCTGGGCCTGCAAGCCGACCAGGTGCTCGCACATCTGGTCGGTGGTCAGCGTCGAGCGCTCCAGCAGATGCTGCCGGGCCAGCAACGTCCGGTTGAGCGTTCTGTTCGACAGCTGCATTCGGTTTCCTTCGTCGACCCGCGATGACCCACCGACATTACCGCCGACCTGTGACAGTCGGCGCGGTCAGCGCAGCCGCACGACCACCTTGCCGGTGGCGGTCCGGTTGTCCAGTGCCGCAACGGCTTCGGCGGTGCGCTCCAGCGGGTACAGCACCGGGTCGGGAGCCGGAATCGCGCCGGATGCCAGCAGCGGGGCGATCTCGGCCCACTGCTCGGCGAGGTAGGTGGGGTGGCTCATCACCCATTCGCCCCAGGCCGCGCCGACGACCTCGACGTTCTTGAGCAGCAGGCGGTTCACCTTCACCGTCGGGATCTCCCCCGCCGTGAAACCGACGACCAGCAGGCGGCCGCCGCCCGCCAGGGAACGGACGCTGTCGGTGAAGCGGTCGCCGCCGACCGGGTCGAGGACGATGTCGACGCCACGACCGTCCGTCAGGTCCTTCACCGCGGCGAGCCAGCCTTCGGTCAGCACCACATCGGTGGCGCCATTGGCCTTGGCCACCTGGGCTTTGGAATCGGTGCTGACCACCGCGATCACCCGGCCCGCGCCGAGCGCCCTGGCCATGCGCAGCGTGGAGGTGCCGATTCCGCCTGCCGCGCCGTGTACCAGCACCGTCTCGCCCTCGGCCATCCTGCCGCGCTTGGTCAGGCAGAAGTGGACGGTGAGGTCGTTGAACAGCACGCCCGCGCCGGCTTCGAGAGAGACGTTGTCCGGCAGGGCGAACACCGCGTGTTCCGGCGAGACCGCCACCTCGGCGACGCCGTTGCCGAGCATGGTCAGCGCGGCCACCCGGTCACCGGGGCGCAGCGACGAACCCTCCGGAGCCTCGCGCACGACACCGGCCACCTCGCCGCCGACGACGAACGGCAGGCCCGGCTTCATCTGGTAGAGACCGCGCGTCATCAGCACGTCGGGGAAGGCGATGCCCGCGGCGTGCACGTCGATCAGCACACCGCCCGGATAGGCCACCGGCTCGGGCAGATCGACGATCTCGATCGCCGACGGTCCGTCCAACTTGCCGACCTGGGCTGCGCGCATTTCCGACACCTCTCTTGATGACATTCACCCGCGAACATAACCCGCCGGTGGGATCAGCGATGGGCGAACTCGGTGACCGGCTCGCTGGCGAGCACCGAACCGGCCTTGATGATCGTCAGACCGGAGGAGTCGAGCTGGTACTGCGTGCCGTCGGTCGGGTTGGTGACGGTGTACGCGCCACCGCCGTTCGGTACCGGATCATCGAGTTCGATGCCGGCGCCGTCGCTGGCGCGTACACCCTTGTAGTAATACCGCTGGTCACCGGTGTGACAGATGACGACACGCGATCTGGTGGTGCGGGCGATGGACATCGCGGCGTCGTTGTCGTTGCACCGCGGGCCCGCGGTCAGGAAACCTTGGCCGTCGGCGCCGGAGACACTCGATTGCAGCGGGGGGACGGTGGTCGTGATCGGCGATTGTTCCGTGGTGGGGACCGTCTGGCTGACGGTCTCGATCACCGAGGGATCGACGACGCCGGACGGCAGCGGCGGCACGGCCACATCGCGGCGGTCGTCGACGGTCATCATGAACCACACCCCGATCCCGACCGCCGCCAACACGATCAGCGAACCCAGCGCACCGGCCAGCACCGGGGTGGCCGAACTACGTTGCGGGGGAATCGGTAGCGGTGCCGACGGATGGGTGTAGCCACTCCCCTGGCCGGGACCGGTCACCCCGGGTGCGGCGCGCAGGACCGTGGGCTCGTGCCCCGCTGCCCGGTACGCACCTGTGGGTTGGGGTCCGGTCACCCGGCGCGTCGGCTGCGGTCCGGCGGATTGCGGGCCGGCGGATTGCGGGCCGGTCACACGACGCGGCGAATACGGTTCGGCGGAATAGGCTGCCGCGCCGTGGATCGTCGGGCGCGACGGCGAGTCACGCGACAGCGCCGCGGAATCCCGGGTGGGGGGCGAAAGGGCCACGGAGTCGCGGGTCGGCGGGGCTTGCGAGTCGGCCGAGACGACGGCAGAGCCGCGGGTTGTCGGCGGGGAAGCGAGATCGCCGGACCGGCTCGGCGGTGTCTGCGGGCCGGTGATCTCGATCCGGGGCCCGGATACCGTTGCGGGAGTAGAGCGTTCGGCTTGGATCAGCGCCGCTCTGGCGGCCCTGGCCAGGTCGACGGGGGTCGCGTAGCGCTGGTCGGGGCGCTTGGCCATGCCCCGTTCGACGACCGGGTCGAAGGTACTCAGCGTGGCGTCGGCGGCGCTGGGGCGCGGGGCGGGCGCCATCTGATGCGAGCCGATCGCGCCCGCGAGGCTGTTCACCGGGTACGGCACCCGGCCCACCAGGCATTCGTAGAGAACACAGGTGAGCGCGTAGGTGTCCACCGACGGCGACATCGGCACACTCTCGAACCGCTCCGGCGCCATGTACGCCATCGAGCCGACCGCGCTGCCCGCGCTGGTGAGCTGCGGGTCGGTGGCGGTGTGGGCGATGCCGAAGTCGACCAGGTAGGCGAACAGGTTGCCGGTGAGCAGGATGTTGCCCGGTTTCACGTCGCGATGGACCAGGCCGACCTCGTGGGCGGCGTCGAGCGCGAACGCGATCTGCTCGACCACCTGCACCGCCTCGACCGGCGTGAGCCTGCCGTGCTGCTGCAAGCGCTCCTTGAGATCGACGCCCTTGACCAGGCGCATGTCGATGTAGAGAACGCCGTCGACCTCGCCCCAGTCGTGCACCGGGATGACGTGGGGCTCCTGCACGCTCGCCATGGCCTGCGATTCACGGCGGAAGCGCTGCACGAAGGTGGGATCACCGGCGAGTTCACGGTTGAGCATCTTGAGGGCGACAACACGATTCTTGGAGGTGTCGTAGGCCTCGTAGACCTCCCCCATACCGCCGACTCCGAGAAGTCTGCGAATTTCATAGCGCCCGAACATCGAGCCCGCCATCGCTCCGCCGGCCATTACAGCAGGCTACCTGGGCGCGGATAGGTCTGTCATGTAGGACAACCCCGCTGCGACGCCCTTGGTGACCCACACCTGGTACCGCTACTCCCGGCTCGGCGCGAGGGTGTGATCTGCGACCCGTAAAGTCGTCTACAGAACTACGCAAGAAGTCGCGGCGCACTGGTGTGTCGCGCAAGGAGCACACGTGTCACTCGATCAGCCACTGGCCCCGCTTCCCGAGGAGGGCACGGGTTTCGCCACGGCGTGGCCCGTCCGGGCAGGCGACGTGGATCCTTATCAACGACTCCGTCTGGACGCCGTTGCGCGCTACCTGTCCGACATCGCCTGGGACGAGCTCAATCAGACCGCGCTGCACCTCACCGACCCCACCTGGATCGTGCGCCGCACCGTCATCGACGTGATCCGCCCGGTCGTGTGGCCCGATCACGTGCATCTCGAGCGCTGGTGTTCGTCGATGTCCACTCGGTGGACGAATATGCGCACGCGGATCACCAGCGAACGCGGTGGGTTGATCGAGACCGAGGGATTCTGGATCAACCTCAGCGAGTCGAGCAATCTGCCCGCCCGGATCAGCGACGACGGCCTTGCCTACCTGGCCCGATCCACCGACGAGCATCGCCTGCGCTGGCGGCCCTATCTCACCGATCCGGCGCCGCGCGAATCCGACGCCGACCTGCCGTTCCCGGTGCGGGCGACCGATATCGACCAGTACAACCACGTCAACAACGCCTGCTACTGGCAGGCCGTCGAACAGTTCCTGGTCGACTTCCCGAAGCTGGTCGCCGGACCGCATCGCGCCGTGATCGAGTACGTGGCGCCGGTGCTGGCCCGCGAGCACATCACCGTGCGCGCCCGCCACGAACCGGGCGACCGGACCGGGCAGATGGTGCTGCGACTGTGGTTCGTGGTCGGCGGCGTCACCACCACCGTCGTCCGGATCATGCCGCTACCGTGATTTCGGGGGCCGGCGCCGCGTGCTCTCAACCCGGCCTGCGGCCGTTGCTATGGCGCGGCCGGCACGGGAACCCGGCGCCGCGGGTCCCGTGCCGGCTCTGCACCTAGCCCTTGGCTGCTTTGAGCAGATCGGCGCGGGTGGTGAACTTGACCCGCGGCCTGCCTGCCGCCTTGCCCGCGGTCTTCTCGGCCTGGTCGATGGTCTTCCAGCCCTTGCGGTCGACCAGATCGGGCTGGCGCTGCGCGAGCAGTGCCCGCAGTGCGGCGCGGTCGCCGGTCGGCGCGGTGAGTTTGCCCGCGATGAAGTCGGCGATCACCGCTTCGACGGTCTCCTCCGCGTCGATCCGGTTGGAGCCGATCACCCCGCGCGGGCCGCGCTTGATCCAGCCGGAGACATAGACGCCGGGGACGGGCTCGGCGGCGTCGATGACCCGGCCGTGCTCGCTCGGCACGGTGCCACGGCGCTCGTCGAAGGGCAGGCCGGCGACGGGTTCGCCGCGGTAGCCGATCGAGCGCAGCACCAGGCCGGTCTCGATGGTCTCGGTGCGATCGGTGGCGGTGGCCACCAATTGCCCGTTCTCCTCGGTCAATTCGTTGTGCGCGAACTCGATCGCGGTGACCGCGTCGGTGCCGTGCACGGCGGTCGGCGTGGCGAGGTAGCGGAACACGATCCGCTTGTTCGACAGGTCGGGCGCGGCCGCCGAATACTCTTGCGCGAGCTCGTACTTCAGGCGCAACGAGGGTTCGATGTTCGGATCTTCGAGCAACGCGCGGCTGTGCGGGTCGAGTTCGATATCGGCGGGGTCGACGATCACATCGACGCCCGTGCGATGGGTGAGCGCCAGGAACTCCGGCGAGCTGTAGGCGGCTTGCAGCGGCCCGCGTCGCCCGAGGATCACCACCTCGCGGATGTTGCTGCGCCGCAGGGCGTCCAGCGCGTGGTCGGCGATGTCGGTCTTGGCGAGCTCGTCCGGGTCACCGGTGAGCACGCGCGCCACATCGAGGGCCACGTTGCCGTTGCCGACGATCACCGCGCGTTCACCGGACAGGTCGAACTCACGCTCGGCGAAGTCGGGGTGGCCGTTGTACCAGGCCACGAACTCGGTGGCCGAGTGGCTGCCGGGCAGGTCCTCACCGGGGATGCCGAGCGCGCGGTCGCTCGAGGCGCCGACGGCGTAGATCACCGCGTGGTGGTGATCGAGGAGCTCCTGGTGATCGATGTGCTCACCGACCTCGACATTGAGGTAGTACTGCAGCGTGTCGCGGCGGAACGCCGACTCGAACATCTCGGCGACGCCCTTGGTGCCCGCGTGATCGGGGGCGACGCCCGCGCGCACCAGACCCCACGGAGTCGGCAGCCGGTCGAACATCTCCACCTCGACATCGCTGCGCCGCAGCAGTTCGTCGGCGGCGTAGCAGGCAGCGGGGCCCGCGCCGACGATCGCGACGCGCAGCGTGCCCAGGCTCTTGGGCGGGCGGACCGGCGTGCTCAGCGGGTCGAAGTTCGACTCGAGCGGGTGACGCTGGAAGTAGGCGGCGTTGATCTCGCGATATCTGGACAGCGAGGCCAGCAGGTCATCTTCGGAGAAGATCGCGTCCACCGGGCACGCGTCAACGCAGGCACCGCAGTCGATGCAGGTGTCGGGGTCGATGTACAGCATCTCCGCCGTGGCGAACTCCGGTTGATCCGGAGTCGGGCGGATGCAGTCGACCGGGCATTCGGTGACGCAGCTGGCGTCGTTGCAACAACGCTGCGTGATGACGTAGGCCATAGGTGCAGATCCTCGAAATGTGTGGTCGGTGGCTCGAGACGCCCCCTATCAAGGCCCGTGGCGGGTGAACCACGAACCCATCGATGGTGACGCAGCTTTCAGTGTGCCTCGAGTGTGACTGCTACCTCACCGCTGCCCAGGATTACGGTGGTCTCATGGTGGCGACCCTGATCCTGATGCGGCACGGAAAATCGGCCTATCCCGACAACGTCGACGACCACGCGCGCCCGCTCGCACCGCGTGGCGAGCGCGAAGCGGCGCTGGCCGGGGACTGGTTGCGCGCCGCCGCGCCGCCGATCGACGCGGTGCGCTGCTCGACGGCCGAGCGCACCAGACAGACCCTCGCGGCCACCGGCATCACCGCGCCCGTCGAGTACACCGACGACATCTACGACGCGAACCCGCACACCCTCATGGAACTGATCGGGCTCACCGACGACACGATCTCGACGCTGCTCATCGTCGGCCATGTGCCCGGGATTCCCTGGACCGCGTGGGAGCTGGCGGGCAACCGCGAATCCGATCAGGCGACCGAACTCAGCCGCAAGTTCCCCACCTCGGCGCTGGCCGTGCTCGAATTCGATCGGCCATGGGCACAGCTCGGCCCCGGCACGGGCGAACTCACGACGTTCCACGTCCCGCGCTGATCTCACTCGATGCCGCTCACTTGAGCAGCTTGCCGCCGACGACGATGCCCACCCCCAGCAGCACGAGGAGCACGAACGCGACGAATCCGTTCGTCAGCGCCCAGACCACGCCGAGCACGAGTACCACCGGGGCCACCGCGATCGCGGTGATCACCGGGCTCTCCTTGACCGTTTCCCAAGCCGAGCGGGCCCTGACGCGGTCGATGTCCTTACCAGCCATGTGATCCACACTACGTTTCCGTCGGACCACCGTGTCATGCTCGACCACATGGATTGGAAAATCGAACTCGTTGCCATCCCGGTCACCGATGTCGACCGGGCCAAGGATTTCTACACCAGCATCGGCTTCAACGCCGATCACGACCACACGCCGTCGCCGGAGATCCGATTCGTCCAGCTCACACCGCCGGGTTCGGGGTGTTCGATCTGCATCGGCCGCGGGCTCACCAGCGCCGCGCCGGGCAGCGTCGAGGGCATGCAGATGGTCGTGGCCAGCGCCGACAAGGCCTATGAACAGCTGATCGCCGCGGGTGTGGCGGCCACCCCCGTCGAGGACATGGGCTGGGGACGGTTCACCTTCTTCGCCGACCCCGACGGCAACAAGTGGGCGATCCAGGAGCTGCCGAACTACAGCTGACTTCACTCGTCCCCGTGCGAACAGGTCTTGCTTGGAGTGCACTCCAGGTGGATACCGTCTAGGAAGTTCCACGGGAAGGGACGAGCACGATGGATCAGGACGCGGCGCTGCGCGCCGAGAGCGGCGACGACGAGCACGAACGCCCGAGGTATTCGATCGGCCAGGTGGCCGATCGCTCGGGCCTGAGCCGCGACACCCTGCGCTGGTACGAGCGGATCGGGCTGATGGGCTACGTCGGTCGCGATCACACCGGCAACCGCCGGTTCAGCGACCGCGATCTGGAGTGGCTGGCGCTCATCGCGCGGCTGCGGCTCACCGGCATGCCGGTGGCCGACATGATCCGCTACGCCGAACTGGTACGGGCAGGCGAGCAGACCTACCCGGATCGGCTGGAGATGTTCCGGCAGACCAGATCCGACGTGCTCGACAAGATCGCGGAGCTGCAGCAGACCGTGGCCGTTCTCGACTACAAGATCGCCGTCTACGAAGGCCGATCGGATGTGGTCCGTCCCGCCACGATCACCGTGCACACGAGCGAAGGAAGCGACACATGAGCACCACCGCGACACTGCCGACCACGACTCTGGGCGCCGACGGGCCGCTGATCGGCACCCAGGGGCTCGGCTGCATGGGCATCAGCGAGTTCTACGGTGATACCGACGCGGCCGAATCGCGAGCTACCCTCGACCACGCGCTCGAACTCGGCGTCACCCTGTTCGACACCGCCGATGTGTACGGATCCGGCCACAACGAGGAATTCCTCGCCGACTTCGTCCGCGCCAACCGCGAAAATCTGCTCATCGCCACGAAATTCGGCATCGTGCGCAAGGCCGACGATCCGTCGTTCCGCGGCTTCGACAACTCCCCCGCCTACATTCGCGCGTCGGTCGAGGCCAGCCTGCGCAGGCTCGGCGTCGACACGATCGACCTGTACTACATGCACCGGCGCGACCCGCGGGTTCCGATCGAGGAGACCGTCGCCACCATGGCCGAACTCGTCGCGGCGGGCAAGGTGCGGGCGCTCGGATTGTCCGAGGTGACCGGTGACGAGCTGCGGGCCGCGCACGCGGTGCACCCGATCGCGGCGTTGCAGTCGGAGTGGTCGCTGTTCTCCCGCGACGTGGAACGCACCGCGGTGCCCGCCGCGGCCGAACTGGGTGTGGCGTTCGTTCCGTACTCGCCGCTGGGCCGTGGCTTTCTCACCGGTGCTTTCACCTCGGCGGCAGAGCTCGGCGACCAGGACTTCCGCAAGTTCCAGCCCCGCTTCACCGGCGACAACGCTCAGCACAACGCCGCGTTGCTCACGCCGCTGGCCGCGATCGCCGCCGCGCACGACATCACCCAGGCCCAGGTCGCACTGGCGTGGGTACACGCGAGGGCGGGTGTGCACGACTTGTCCGTGGTGCCGATTCCCGGCACCCGCAAGCGGACCAGACTGGCCGAGAACGTCGCCGCGGCATCGGTACGCCTGTCTGTGGACGAACTGGCGGCGCTGGAGCCGATCGCCGAACAGGTGGCAGGCAGCCGGTACGCGGATATGACGTTCACCTCGGCAGGACGCGAACAGAGTCCCGCGACGACCGGCGATCGCGCGGAATAGGCTGCGGCCGAAGAATGGTTCTGTTTACCGTCACGGTCGACGCAACGACGCGCCGACCCTCAGCGCACCGCCGTCGGTGCGGAAGGAGCGTTTGCCGATGACCGAGACAGCAGAGTCACAGCGCCGCGTCGTGCGCAATGTCGAGAAGAATCGCTACGACGTGTTCTTCGACGATGAGCTCGCCGGCTTCGCCGAATACATCGAGCGCGACAACGACACCGATTTCATCCACACCGAGATCGATGACGCGTTCGCGGGCAAGGGACTCGGCGGCGTCCTCGCCCGCCAGGCCGTCGAGGACGTGATCGCGCGCGGGCGCACCATCACCGCGCACTGCCCGTTCATTCGTGGCTGGCTGGACAAGCACCCCGAGTACGACGCGCACGTGGTGGGCAAGGGCATCACCGGATGAGCGACATGGAGATCGACCCGGACGAGGCGCTGTGTGAGCCGTCGCCCCGCCCGGGTCCGATCACCGAGTTGTATCCGGCCAGGGAGGTCCCACTCGGCGGGGTGCGCGGGGTGTACGTGGAACGCACTCTGCCGCAGCGGGATCTGCCGACCGTCGGTGCGTGGTGCTTCCTCGACCGGTTCGGTTCGGCCACCGCGACCGAGGCCGGCGCCTCGCCCGACATCCTGCCCCACCCCCACATCGGCTTGCAGACGGTGACCTGGCCGCTCGACGGCCGCATCCGGCATCGCGATTCGGTGGGCTCCGACGTCGAGATCGAGCCGGGGCAGCTGAATCTGATGACCTCCGGTCGCGGTATCGCGCATTCGGAGTTCGGCGTGCCCGGCGCCGAAGCGGGCCACGGCCTCCAGTTGTGGATCGCGCTGCCCGGCTCCGCCACCGGCATCGACCCGCATTTCGAGCAGCATCGCGAACTGCCGAGCTACGCGGCGCCGGGACTGCGCGCCACCGTCCTGATCGGCGCGCTGGGTGGTGTCGCGTCACCGGCGAAGGCCTACACGCCGATCGTCGGGGCCGACATCGTGCTCGACTCCGGCGCCGAGGTGTCGCTCCCGCTGGACCGCGCGTTCGAGCACGCCGTGCTGGTGATCGAAGGCACGGTGACGATCGACGGCACCGAACTCACCCCTGGCCCGCTGCTGTACCTGGGCACCGACCGCACCGAATTGCGCCTGTCCAGCACCGGCGGTGCGCATTTCGCGCTGGTCGGCGGCGAGCCCTTCGCCGAGGAGCTGGTGATGTGGTGGAACTTCGTCGGCCGCAGTCACGAGGAGATCGTCGACGCGCGCGAGGCGTGGGAAGCCCACGACACCAGCCGTTTTCCGCTGGTCGTCGGCCACGCCCCTGAGGAGCGGATACCCGCTCCGCCGCTACCGCCGTTGCGCTTGAAGCCGCGCAAACGAGCGACCGGCTGCACTCACCTCTGACTCGGCACCGAGGCCGAATCGCACTCCCGAACAGCCTGCGCCGCAACGGGCCGCGCTGTCACCCGATGCGGGGCTCCCGGGCGCCGCATCGGGTTCGCACGCTCAGCGACCGTCGGCGAGCAGGGCGTCGAGGGCGCGGTAGCTGTCGTTGAGACCGCCCTCCATGCCAGAGGCCAGCATGCCCGCGCATTCCTCGGCAGTGTGGAAGATGCTGTCGGTGGCGACCCGGGTGCGGCCGTCGCCGAGATCGATGAAGGTGGTGGAGTCGATGGAGATATGGGCGGGCATGCCGTCCCACTCGAAGGACTGCACGATGCGTTCCTTCGGGGTGATCTCGCGGAATCGGCCCTCGAACCCGTAGGACTCGTCGCCGTCGTGTTCGACGAAACGCCAGTGGCCGCCCTTGCGGAACTCCCAGCGCTCGACGTCGACCACATGGCCGCGACCCCACCAGCGCGAGAGCTGCTCGATGCGGCTGTAGGCGTCCCATACCCGGTCCAGTGGGGCGTCGAAATCGCGTTCGATGTGGACTTCGCGGTCCGAGGTGGAGGTGATGACGGCGTCGTTGGTGGTGGTGCTCATTGCTCTGGCTCCGTTCGTTGCAGGAATTCACCGAGACGGTCCATCCGGGCTTCGAGCATCTGCCGATAACCCTGCATCCAGGCCACCTCACGATCGAAGACGTGCTCACAGATCCGGCAGTACCGCACCCGCCCACGCTTCTCGGTGACCACCATGCCCGCGTCCTCGAGCAGGCCGATGTGCTTCTTGATGCCGGTCAAGGTCATCTCGAAACGCTCGGCCAACTCGCTGATACTCGCGGGCCCACGCCCGAGCTGCTCGAGGATGCCCCGCCGTGTGGGGTCCGCGAGCGCCCCGAACGAGGCGTCTAGGAAGTCATACTGAACCATCTAGTTCAGTATTGCGTGGCGACGTCATCTGGTCAACCCCTTTCGGAAAACCCTGGACGGGCCGACGAATTCACTACTACGCTTTGTCGTAGAACTTGGCGGGAATCATCGAGGGGGAACACTCATGGACAAGACCACCTGTTGCATCGTCGGCGGCGGCCCCGCGGGCACGATGGCCGGTCTCCTGCTCGCCAGAGCAGGCGTCGAAGTGACCGTGCTGGAAAAGCACGCCGACTTCCTCCGGGATTTCCGCGGCGATACGGTGCACCCGTCTACGGTGCGACTGATCGACGAACTGGGGCTCGGCGCGGACTTCGCCCGGTTGCCTCGCTCCGAGCTCACCCGGATGTGCATGCACGCCGGCGACCGCATGGTGGTCGCCGCCGATTTCACCCGAATTCCCGGCAAGTACCGGCACATCGCCATGGTGCCGCAATGGGACTTGCTCGACCTGCTCACCAGCGCCGCCGCCGAGGAACCGACCTTCACCCTGCACATGCGCTCGACCGCGACCGGACTGATCGAGGAGGCCGGCCGGGTGGCAGGCGTGCGCTATCTCGATGCCGACGGTGCCGAACACGCCCTGCGCGCCGATCTCGTGATCGCCTGCGACGGACGCGATTCCGTGACACGCGAGGCCGCGGACCTGCGCCGGCGCATGGAGGACGTACCGATGGACATGTGGTTCTTCCGCATCCCGAAATCGGAGAACGACACCGACGGCGGTGCCGTGCAGGCCCGCTTCACCAACGGCAACTCCGCGGTGGCCATCGACCGCGGCGACTACTACCAGACCGGCTACATCATCGAAAAGGGCTGTGACGCAGAGCTTCGCGCCGCCCACGATGTGCGGTGGCTGCGCGATCGCGTCAGCGAACTGTTCGGCTGGTCCACCGAGGCGACAGCGGCGATCCGGACCTGGGACGACGTCAAGCTGCTCGAGGTGACGGTGGGCATGCTCGACCGGTGGTACGTCCCCGGCCTGCTGTGCATCGGCGATGCCGCGCACACCATGTCACCGGTCGGTGGGGTCGGCGTCAACCTCGCGGTGCAGGACGCCGTCGCGGCCGCGCGCATCCTGGCCCAGCCGCTGCTCGACGGCACCGTGCAGACCGCCGACCTGGAAAAGGTGCAGCGCAGGCGGATGTTGCCCGCGAGCTTCACGCAGCGATCCCAGCGCGGCGAACACGACATGCTCATCGCGCCCGCGTTGCGGGGAACCCTGCACACCGCGCCCCTGCCGCTGCGGGTTGTCGACGCCGTGCCCGCGCTCGCCGGAATCACCGCCTATCTCGGCGGTATCGGGCTGCGCCCCGAGCACGCGCCGGATTTCGCCCGACGTCCACAGACCGGCGTCGAACCGTCGAACGCGCGGCGCTGATCCGTTACGGCCCCACTGGCTGTGGACTTTCCGAACGGGGCCGCAACAGCTAGGTTTGCCGCGACGAACGGGACGAATCGGTCCCGGGTGAGGCAGCGGGAGGCTTGCGGGATGAGGATCGGCACTGGGGTCGGGGCGGCACTGCTCGCGATCGGGGTCATCGTGGCGGCAGCCGGGAACGGGCACGCCGAGCCCGCCCCGGTAGTCGCCGAGCAGCCGGTCGAGGCGCCCTCGCTGCGCGGCATCGACAAGGGCGTGAACTACCAGGTGAGCGCCACCGATGACCGGCGCGCGGTGGTCACCACCATCGACACGGGACGGTTCGAGCTCGTACACGACGCGACAGTCGTCGCGATCACCGACGAATCGGGTGCGGTCCTCGCGGCGCTGCCGATGGTCGTGCGCGTCGGTGCGCACGCGGTGCCGCTCACGCCGTCGATCGACGAGCGGGGCACCAGCCTGACCCTCACCCCGATCAGCGAATCCACCACACCGGTGCGCGACATCAGCGCACAGGAACGCTTCTTCGCCGAAACCCAACGCCTGCAACCGAAGATCATCGAAGGCGCCGCCATCGGGGCTGCCATCGGTTTCGTACTCGGCTTCCCGCTCGGCCTGTTCATCCTGGACTTCATCACCGTCCCGGTCGCCACCGTGGCAGGGGCGGCGATCGGCGCGCTCGCCGGGTACGCGCTGGCAGGAGGTCAGCCCGCGATCGACACCGCGCTGGCCTATGTCACCGGAGCGCCCTGAATCACTGTGTCGGACCGAGGAGTTGGGTGCCGATCACCCGCAGCAGCGCCATCTTCTCCACCGCGTCGGTGCCGGGACGCGGGAGGTAGACCAGCAGTCGCTGGGCGGCGTTCGGGGTGAGCAGGGTTTCGCAGATCGTATCGATCAGGCCGATCTCCGGATGCAGGAACTGTTTGGTGTCGGAGATCCGTACGGCCACTTCGTGTTCGTTCCACAGCTCTTCGAATTCCGTGCTGTTGCGGCGTAACTCGTTGATGAAGCCGGTGACTTCGGCATCGTCGGCGCGACGTGCCGCGGTGGCACGCAGATCGGCCACATGGCTGCGGCTCATACGGGCCCAATCCGACTCGGGGAACAGCGTTCTCGCCGACGGATCAGTGAACCAGCGCCAGGAATAGAAGCGCTCGAGGCCCCTGCGGGTGCCGTGGTCACCGGCCAGCAGACTGTGCATGCGGTTCTGGACGAGGACCTCGCCGAGATCGGTGATCACGGCGGCGGGGACGTCGTCGAGTTTGTCCAGCATGTGCAGCAGCCCGGGACCGACGTGCTTGTCGCGCAGCCCACGGTCCGGTGACGGGTGACCGCACAGATGGAACAGGTGGTCGCGCTCGTCGGCACTCAGGCGCAGCGCGCGAGCCAGCGCGGCGAGGACCTGGGTGGACGGGCGTGGACCGCGCGCCTGCTCGAGGCGGGTGTAGTAGTCGGTCGACATGCCCGTGAGCAGAGCTACCTCGTCGCGTCGCAGACCGGGGGTGCGCCGGCGCACGCCGGGCGGCAGGCCCACGTCGGCGGGGGTGAGCAGTTCCCGGTGACGGCGCAGGAAGTCGGCCAGCTCGGATCGGTCCATGTCTCCATGGTGCGCTTCACGGCGGCGCCCAGCCAGGGACCGGCGATCCCCCGATGAACGATCTCTGCCGCGAGCCGCGCTCGCGGCGCAGGCTCGAAGCATGACGAACTCACAGCTCCCCACCGTCGTCCTCGGCGACACCGGCCCCCGCGTCAGCCGCATCGGCCTCGGCGCGATGGGCATGTCCGGGATATACGGCGCCTCCGACGACCGTGAATCGGTCGCGACCCTCCACGCCGCCATCGACGCGGGCATCAACCTCATCGACACCGGTGACTTCTACGGCGCCGGCCACAACGAGATGCTGGTCGGCAAGGCCATCGCCGAACGCGCCCGCGAGGACGTGGTACTCAGCGTGAAGTTCGGCGCGCTGCGCGGGCCGGGCGGAACATGGGGCGGCTTCGACGGGCGACCGGCCGCCCTCCGCAACTTCCTCACCTACACACTCACTCGACTCGGTGTCGATCACATCGACATCTACCGGCCCGCGCGCCTGGATCCCGAAGTGCCGATCGAGGAAACCGTCGGCGCGATCGGCGAACTCGTCGAGGCGGGATACGTGCGGCACATCGGACTCTCCGAGATCGGTGCCGACACGTTGCGACGGGCCGCCGCCGTGCATCCGATCGCCGACCTCCAGATCGAGTACTCGCTCATCTCCCGCGGCATCGAACAGGAAATCCTCCCGGTCGCCAGGCAACTCGGCACGGGCATCACCGCCTACGGCGTGCTCTCGCGGGGGCTGCTCAGCGATACCTTCCGCAACGGCAGGCCTGCGACGGCCGGCGACTTCCGTGCTCACAGCCCGCGCTTCCAGGGCGAAAACCTCACCAGGAACTTGCGCTTGGTCGAGGCGCTGGCCGATATCGCTGCCACGAAACAGGTTTCGGTCGCCCAGCTGGCGATCGCCTGGGCACTGAGCCGTGGCGAGGACATCGTGCCGGTCATCGGCGCGCGCCGCCGGACGCGCCTCGACGAGACGCTCGGGGCGCTCGCGATCTCGCTCACGCCGGACGAGCTGGCCGTGATCGAGGCGGCAGCACCGGCCGACGCCGTCGCGGGCGAGCGGTACGCGGCCGAGCAGATGGCGATGCTGGACAGCGAACGCTGATTTTCGCTGTCCGCCGACCGCGCGTTGCCGCCGGTCTCCGCTACCGTTGACACCAGTGAGTCCGCACGGGTGGGTGGTGATGAGAGTGGTGTTCGACCCGCTGGCCGATATCGAACGCGCCCTGGCCGAACAGGCCGGGTGGACGTGGTTCGACGACTACCTGCTGTACACCTGCGGGGTGGCCGATCTGCTGGCGCGCGGCGAGGTGGGACTGATCCCGCACACGGCGACGCGGGTGCGGATCGAGCCCGGCGAGGTCGGTCTCGCCGAGGGAGCCGTCAACTGGTACACGTGGCGGGCGACCGGCGACGGCAATTGGACTCGGAGCCGGGGCCCTGTCGCCGGTCCGGCCCCGATCGTCGCGGCCGCACAATTGGGTAATGCCGTCGTGAACCGGACCCGGCGCACTCAGGCGGCGGCCGCCGCGCAACCGCGGTGGGTGGCGGAACGGCCGGGGTCGGTGATGATCTCGGACCGGCGCTTGCACCTCACCAACCCCGACCGGTCGTTCTCGCTGTACTGGTCCGCGCTCGAGTCCATCGACCTCACCGCGCCGGATCGCGTCGGCTGCCGATTCCCCGACCGAGACGGCAAGTTGCAGCAGATCCAGATCCAAAGCCCCTGGGCAGTCTTACTTTTCGTCACCGCCGCCCTGCGGCACTTCCCGCATCACCCGCTGCTGAAGACCGGTACCTGGCTGCCCGCGGGATTCGAGGACAAGTGCCATCTGGCGGGCAAGAAGTGCCCTAAGGTGCGCACTTTGGGCTGATGCACGGCCGAAGCGACGAGCCCAGTCGTCGCAGCTTTTCGTGCGCCTCTGCGGCACTCAGCGCTGACGCGCGCGGTAGGCGGCGACGGCGTTGCGGTTGCCGCATGCGGTGCTGCAATAGCGGCGGGAACGGTTGCGGGACAGGTCGAGTACCAGTCCCGCGCAGTCCGCGTCGGCACAGATCGAGAGCCTGCTCAGATCGTCTGCGCGGATCAGGTCGATCATCGCCATCGCGGTTTCGACGGCGATGCGAACCGGGAGTGGGGCTTGCGGCGGGACCGCGTGCACGTGGTAGTCGACGTCGCCGTGACGGACCAACTGCGGTACGGCGCGGTGCCCGGCGAGAGTCTCGTTCACGAGGGTGACGGCGGCATCGCGGTCGCTGGTGAGCATCGCGCGTAGCGGCGCGCGCAGGGCCCGGACAGCGGTCAGTTCGGCCGCGTCGCCGGTGTACGCGCCCGTGTAGACGTGTCGTTCGAAGAACTCGGCGAGCTGGGCCGTCTCGGTCAGGGTGTCGGGGTCTTCGGCGGAATTGACCAGTTCGACCGCCGCCAGCAGGGCCGCCTCGGTGTCATGAGCAAAAACCACATTGACATATTACCGCAGGCTGCTTACCGTCATTAGTCATGGCGACTTTGACTCATGACAGCGCGATCCGGATGCGGTCCGGGCTGCTGCTCGCGCTGGCGTCGGCCACCTCGTTCGGGCTGTCCGGTCCACTCGCGCGTGGGCTGATGAACGCGGGCTGGAGCGCCGCCGCCGTTGTCGCCGCGCGCGTGCTGCTGGCCGGGGTGGTTCTCGTACCGCTCGCACTCCCCCACCTGCGGGAAAATCGGAAACTATTGCGCGCCAACGTGAATCTCATCGTCGCGTACGGCCTGATCGCCGTGGCGGGTACCCAGCTCGCCTACTTCAACGCCGTCGCGCACATGGAGGTCGGCGCCGCGCTGCTGATCGAATACACCGCGCCGATCGTCGTGGTCGGCTGGCTGTGGGTGCGCCACCGGCAACAGCCCGGCGCGGCCACCATCGCAGGCGCGGCCCTCGGGATCACCGGCCTGCTGCTCGTCCTCGATGTGACCTCCGGCCTGTCGACCGACCCGATCGGCATCGCCTGG
The DNA here is from genome assembly GCF_042668615.1 of Nocardia sp. NPDC057272. Lineage (NCBI taxonomy): Bacteria > Bacillati > Actinomycetota > Actinomycetes > Mycobacteriales > Nocardiaceae > Nocardia > Nocardia sp. NPDC057272. The sequence goes on from NZ_JBHUYK010000014.1 coordinate 113,423, forward strand.
GCCCTGGCCGCGATGCTCGGCGCCGCGGCCTATTTCGTCCTCTCCGCCCAGGGCGGCGACCTCCCCGGCACCGTCCTGGCCTGCGGCGGACTCCTGATCGGCGGCCTCACCCTGATCCTGGCGGGCGCCCTCGGCATCGTCCCCCTGCACGCCACCACCCACCGGGTCGCCTTCGCCGACTTCACCACCCCCTGGTGGATCCCCATCCTCTTCATCGGCATCGTCACCGCCGCCATCGCCTACGTCACCGGCATCGCCGCCACCCGCCGCCTCGGCTCCCGCCTGGCCTCCTTCGTAGCCCTCACCGAAGTCCTCGCCGCCCTGATCTTCGCCTGGATCCTGCTCGCCGAAGCCCCCCGGCCCATCCAGCTACTCGGCGGCGCTTTGATCCTCATCGGAGTCGTCGCCGTCCGCCTCGGCGAGCCCACCTCACCCGCGCTCGGCGACCCCGAGACACCGGCAGACACCCTGACGGAAATCCCGCGGACTCGGACCGAGCAAGGATCCTGACCGTCGACAGAACCCGAGTCACCAGCGGTAGTCGAGGAATTTGCCGTCCAGGGTGATGACGACGCGGTCGCCGTCGGGGTGGGGGCGGCGGGCTATGTCGATGTTGAAGTTGATGGCGCTCATGATGCCGTCGCCGAATTCCTCGTGGATGAGTTCCTTGAGGGCGGGGCCGTAGACCGAGACGGCTTCGACGAGGCGGTAGATGGTGGGGTCGGACAGTTTCGCCGGGTCGGCGCCGCGGGAGGGTTGCAGACGCAGGCTTTCGGCGACGGTGTCGTCGAGGTCCAGCAGGGTGCAGACGGCGGCGGCCTGTTCCTCGGTCATCGGGTGCTGGCCGAGCAGGGCCGCCGTCGTCCAGACCACGGGTGCGCCGATCGATTCCGCGATGCCCGCCCACGTCATACCCTTGCGGATACGAGCGGCGACGATGAGGTCGGCGGCGGCGGACTTGCTCAGGATCGGTTGCATGCAGGGCTCCTAGGGTCGGGGTCGCAGCCAGCCTGCCAGTCGGAGGCACTCGCCGCCATAGTGGAATACCACTATTTACGTGGGAGCAACGTCCGGTGACCGCGAGGCAACCTCGACAGCGAAAACTCCTGCGCTAGAAGCACTACGAAGGGTTTTCCATGTCCTATCTCACACCGGCGGACTTCGTCGAGAAGATGATCGACGCGGGCGAGGCCAAAGCCTTCATGTCCACCCGCGACACCGTGATCCGCGCTTACATGGCGGGCGCGATCCTCGCCCTCGCCGCCGCGTTCGCGGTGACCATCACCGTGAACACCGGCGAACCACTACTCGGAGCCGTGCTCTTCCCGGTCGGGTTCTGCATGCTCTACCTGCTCGGATTCGACTTGCTCACCGGCGTTTTCACGCTGGTTCCGCTGGCCCTGATCGACAAACGCCGCGGCGTCACCGTCCGCTCGATGCTGCGCAACTGGGGGCTGGTCTTCGTCGGCAATTTCGCGGGCGCGTTCACCGTCGCGGTGATGATGGCCATCATCCTCACCATGGGCTTCTCCGTCGATCCCAGCGCCGTCGGCGAGAAGCTCGGCGAGATCGGCGAATCCAGAACCCTCGGCTACGCCGAACACGGAGCCGCGGGCATGCTCACGCTGTTCATCCGCGCCGTGCTGTGCAACTGGATGGTCTCCACCGGCGTGGTCGCCGCCATGATGTCGACCTCGGTGTCGGGCAAGGTGATCGCGATGTGGATGCCCATCATGCTGTTCTTCTACATGGGCTTCGAACACTCCATCGTCAACATGTTCCTGTTCCCTTCCGGCCTGCTCCTGGGCGGTGACTTCTCCCTCGGCGACTACCTGATCTGGAACGAAATCCCCACCGTCCTCGGCAACCTCGTAGGCGGACTCACCTTCGTCGGCCTGACCCTCTACGCCACCCACGCCCGCACCGCCCCGTCACGCCGGCGGCCCGAGCCCACAGAATCCGCTGTGGCGGAATGAAGTTCGCCGAGAAGGTGACCACTACCGGTCGCGGTACTCCGCTTCTGCGATCTTCAGCTCCGTACCCGGCATCGTGATCGTCAGGAGGGCTGTGTCCGGATTCCAGGTGGCCGCGACGTCGCCTGCCGGGTACGGAATGTCGTAGAACAAGCCGCGATTGGGCGCGATTCCGACATGGATCACGTACTCGGTGGCCAGCAGCCCTGGCGTTGTTCGGTGGTACACGCAGTACGACCTGCCAGGGTCAGGGCGGCAGCTGACTACTACCTGGTCCGACATCACGCTGGTAGCGACTCGATAGGCGGTGAACGCGGACGCCAGCACACCGATCACCGCCAGCACGACCACGACTATCTGAGACTTCACGCAGGCGACTGTACGCAGAAAACGGCCCCCGCTCTCGAAAGAGCGGGGGCCGAAATCTGTTGGCTACCTACGAGCTGGCGGCAACCGCTGAAGCCGTAGTCGCCCAGCGGGGTAGCTGACCTCGCGCGAGCGGTTCTACTATGCGGGCGAGGCCGCTAGTCTGAATGACCCCCTATGCGGCAACAATCCAGGCGGTGACGGTGCACGATCCGATGGCAGATGTCGAACGGGCGTTGGCCGCGCAGGTCGGCTGGAATTGGGTCGACGACCACCTGCTGTACGCCTGCGAGATGCTGTCGCGGTTGCGGGCGGGCGGCATCGCGGCGCTGGAGCCGTACCCGACATCGATCGTGATGGAGGAGCAGGAGACCTGCTTCGGTGAAGGCCAGGGCATGTGGGCGGCGTTTCGTAGCCCTGAGCTGCCGCCGACACCGCCGCCGACAATTGCCCCATCGGTGGTCGCGGCCGTCCCGCCGTCAACTCCAGTTTTTGTTCCACCACGCGGCAGCTCGCGCCGCGATATCCAGCGAGCCCGCACGGCAGCCAACGCCGCGGCCTTCAACGCGAGACAACGAAGCGAGCGTATGGCGGTTCAGATGGTTCAGGCGGCGGCCGAGGCCGCACGCGTGGCAAACGCCGCGGCAGCAGCGGCTCGCGAACAGGCGGCTCTGCCACGCTGGGTACCGGAGCCGAGCGGCCGCATCACCCTCACGAATCGTCGAATCCACCTCGCCAACCAATATCGCTCGTCCCCGATCCCGTTCACGGCGTTGGAGCACATCGAGTTGACCCAACCCGACCGGCTGCGAATCCGATTCACCGAAGCGACCACATCGCATTACCTCGAATTGGCGACGCCATGGGCGGCGCCGGCGTTCCTTATCGCCAGTCAGGCGAGATTCCCCCATCACCCGCAACTGATCAGCGGTTCCTGGTTACCGCAAGGCTTCGAGGAGCGCTGTCATATCGCGGGTAAACCCTACCGGCGAGTGCGCTGACCCGGACACGACGAACGCCCCGCTCCGAGAAGGAACGGGGCGTTCGGGTTACTGCTTAGCGGTAGTCGCTGAAGCCGTAGTCGTCCAGCGGCACCGCTGCGCCGGTGGAGGAGCCGAAGCTGTCCGGGGAGTAGTAGGTGTCGTCGTAGGACGGCACCGCGTACGCCGCGGCACGGGCTTCTTCGGTCGGCTGCACCTGGATGTTGCGGTAACGGTTGATACCGGTACCGGCCGGGATGAGCTTACCGATGATCACGTTCTCCTTCAGGCCGATCAGCTTGTCGGAGCGGCAGTTGATGGCCGCGTCCGTCAGCACTCGGGTGGTCTCCTGGAAGGAAGCCGCCGACAGCCACGAATCGGTGGCCAGCGACGCCTTGGTGATACCCATCAGCACGGGACGGCCCGAGGCCGGCTCGCGGCCTTCGGCCACCACGCGACGGTTCGAGTTCTCGAACTCGGCGCGCTCGGTGAGCGAACCGGGCAGGAACTCGGTCGCACCCGAATCGATGATCGTCACACGACGCAGCATCTGGCGAACGATAACCTCGATGTGCTTGTCGTGGATCGACACACCCTGCGAGCGGTAGACCTCCTGGACCTCGTGGACCAGGTGGACCTGCACCTGACGGGGACCCATCACGCGCAGCACCTCGTGCGGATCGGCAGCGCCCTCGAGCAGCTGCTGACCCACCTCCACGTGGTCACCGTCGGCCAGCAGACGCTCGGAGCCGTCGTCGTGCTTGAAGACACGCAGACGCTGACGCTTCGAGAGCTTGTCGTAGACGACTTCTTCCGACCCGTCATCAGGGATGATCGTGATCTTGTAGAAGCGGTCGTCGTCCTCGAGACGCACCCGACCCGAGACCTCCGCGATCGGCGCCTTGCCCTTGGGGACACGGGCCTCGAAGAGCTCCTGAACACGCGGCAGACCACCGGTGATGTCGTCGCCCGCGACGCCACCCTGGTGGAAGGTACGCATGGTCAGCTGGGTACCGGGCTCACCGATGGACTGGGCCGCGACGATGCCGACGGCCTCGCCGATATCGACCAGCTTGCCGGTGGCCATCGAACGGCCGTAGCAGGTGGCACAGACGCCGGTGCCGGTGGTGCAGGTCAGCACGGAGCGGACCTTCACCTCGGTGATACCGGCCGCGAGCAGCGCGTCGAGCGCGGGGTCGCCGAGGTCGGCGCCCTTCGACACGACGACATTGCCCTTGGCATCCACCGCGTCGGACGCGAGCGTCCGGGCGTAGGTGGAGGTCTCGACGTGCGCGTCACGGATGATCGTGCCGTCGGCCAGCTTCTCCGCGATCGGCACCAGGATGCCGCGTTCGGTGCCACAGTCCTCTTCGCGGACGATGACGTCCTGCGACACGTCGACCAGACGACGGGTCAGGTAACCCGAGTCGGCGGTACGAAGCGCCGTGTCGGCCAGACCCTTACGAGCGCCGTGGGTGTTGATGAAGTACTCGAGCACGGTCAGGCCCTCACGGAACGAGGACTTGATCGGGCGCGGGATGAACTCACCCTTCGGGTTCGTCACCAGGCCCTTCATACCCGCGAGGGTACGAGTCTGGGTGAAGTTACCCGTGGCGCCGGAGTCGACGATCGTGATGATCGGGTTGTCCGGCGGGTAGTGGGTACGCAGCGCGGCGCCCACTTCCTCGGTGGCTTCCTGCCAGATCTTGACCAGGGCGTTGTTGCGCTCGGAGTGATCGAGCGCGCCACGCTGGTACTTCTTCTCGATCAGGTCCGCCATCGACTCGTAGCGTTCCATGATCTCGGGCTTCTCCGGCGGAACGAGCACGTCCGACATGGAGACGGTGACACCCGAACGCGTGGCCCAGTAGAAGCCGGCGTCCTTGAGCTTGTCGACGGTCTGCGCGACGACGATCATCGGGTAGCGCTCGGCCAGATCGTTGATGATCGTGGCCTGACGCTTCTTCGGCATCGGCTCGTTGATGAACGCGTAGTCCGCCGGGAGCAGATCGTTGAAGATCACGCGACCGAGGGTGGTCTCGGCCAGCCACGCTTCGCCGCGCTTCCAGCCGTCCGGGAACAGCTCGTTCTCGATGTCCCGCGGCGGGCGCTGCTCGGTCAGTCGCACCTTGATGGTGGACCGCACGGTCAGCTCGCCACGATCGACGGCCATCTGTGCCTCGGCGGGCGAGGAGTACACGCCGTACTCCGGCTCGTCCTTGGCGGCGGCCTTGTAGGTGCCGACACCGTTCTCGTCGAGACGGGTCAGGTAGAACAGGCCCGTCACCATGTCCAGACGCGGCATCGCCAGCGGGCGACCCGACGCCGGGGACAGGATGTTGTTCGACGACAGCATCAGGATGCGTGCCTCGGCCTGCGCCTCCGCGGACAGCGGAAGGTGCACGGCCATCTGGTCACCGTCGAAGTCGGCGTTGAACGCCTCACAGACGAGCGGGTGCAGCTGAATGGCCTTGCCTTCGACCAGCTGGGGCTCGAAGGCCTGGATGCCGAGGCGGTGCAGGGTGGGCGCGCGGTTCAGCAGCACAGGGTGCTCGGCGATGACCTCTTCGAGGACATCCCACACCTGAGCGCGCTGACGCTCGACCATCCGCTTGGCGGACTTGATGTTCTGCGCGTGGTTCAGGTCGACCAGACGCTTCATGACGAACGGCTTGAACAGCTCGAGCGCCATCAGCTTCGGCAGACCACACTGGTGCAGCTTGAGCTGCGGACCGACCACGATGACCGAACGGCCCGAGTAGTCGACGCGCTTGCCGAGCAGGTTCTGACGGAAACGACCCTGCTTGCCCTTGAGCAGATCGCTCAGGGACTTCAGCGGGCGGTTACCCGGTCCGGTGACCGGACGGCCACGACGGCCGTTGTCGAACAGTGCGTCGACCGACTCCTGCAGCATCCGCTTCTCGTTGTTCACGATGATCTCGGGCGCACCCAGATCGATCAGTCGCTTCAAACGGTTGTTGCGGTTGATCACGCGGCGGTACAGGTCGTTCAGGTCGGAGGTGGCGAAACGGCCACCGTCGAGCTGAACCATCGGACGCAGCTCCGGCGGGATCACCGGGACAGCGTCGAGCACCATGCCCATGGGCGAATTGCCGTTGGTCTGGAAGGCCGCGACGACCTTCAGACGCTTGAGCGCGCGCAGCTTCTTCTGACCCTTGCCGGAGCGAATGGTCTCGCGCAGGCTCTCGGCCTCGGCGTTGATGTCGAAGTTCTCCATCAGCTTCTGGATGGACTCCGCACCCATGGCGCCGGTGAAGTACTCGCCGTAGCGGTCGACGAGCTCGCGGTAGAGCACCTCGTCGACGATGAGCTGCTTGACCGACAGCTTGGTGAAGGTCGTCCAGATCTCGTCGAGGCGGTCCAGCTCACGCTGCGAGCGGTCGCGCAGCTGACGCATTTCGCGCTCGCCGCCGTCCTTGACCTTGCGACGCACGTCGGACTTGGCGCCCTCGGCTTCCAGCTCGGCCAGATCGGCTTCGAGCTTCTGCGCGCGGGCCTCGAGGTCGGCGTCGCGCTGATCGGCGACAGCCTTCTTCTCGACCTCCATCTCGGCTTCGAGCGTGGAGAGCTCGTTGTGACGCAGCTCCTCGTCGACACCGACGATGACGTAGGCGGCGAAGTAGATGATCTTCTCGAGATCCTTCGGAGCCAGGTCGAGCAGGTAACCCAAGCGCGACGGAACGCCCTTGAAGTACCAGATGTGAGTAACCGGAGCGGCCAGCTCGATGTGGCCCATCCGCTCGCGACGCACCTTGGCACGAGTTACCTCGACGCCACAGCGCTCACAGATGATGCCCTTGAAGCGGACACGCTTGTACTTGCCGCAGTAGCACTCCCAGTCCCGGGTGGGACCGAAGATCTTCTCGCAGAAGAGCCCGTCCTTCTCCGGCTTGAGCGTGCGGTAGTTGATGGTCTCCGGCTTCTTCACCTCGCCGAAAGACCACTGGCGGATGTCATCGGCGGAGGCAAGGCCGATCCGGAGTTCATCGAAGAAGTTGACGTCTAGCACGTAACTTCCTTTCCCCTATTCGGGTCGAATTCGAGCAAAAGTTCACTAGTTGTCGAGCGCGGTGCGCGGTGCGGTCGCTTCCACAGCGACCGCACCGCTTACCACCTAGTTCGCCAGATCGTCGATGGTGGCGGCTTCGTTCCTGGACAGGTTGATGCCCAGGTTCGCGGCCGCGCGCTCCAGATCCTCGTCTTCGCCGCCGCCCATCTCGATCGCGGCGCCGTCCGAAGACAGCACCTCGACGTTGAGGCACAGCGACTGGAGTTCCTTGAGGAGCACCTTGAACGACTCCGGAATGCCCGGCTCCGGAATGTTCTCGCCCTTGACGATGGCCTCGTAGACCTTCACGCGGCCGACCACGTCGTCGGACTTGATGGTCAGGAGTTCCTGCAGCGTGTACGCCGCACCGTAGGCCTGCATGGCCCAGCACTCCATCTCACCGAATCGCTGACCACCGAACTGCGCCTTACCACCCAGCGGCTGCTGCGTGATCATCGAGTACGGACCGGTCGAACGGGCGTGGATCTTGTCGTCGACCAGGTGGTGCAGCTTCAGGATGTACATGTAACCGACCGCGACCGGGTACGGGAACGGCTCACCCGAACGACCGTCGAACAGCGTCGACTTGCCGTCGGCGTTGACCATCCGCTCACCGTCACGGTTGGGCAGGGTCGACCCGAGCAGACCGGTCAGCTCGTCATCCTTGGCGCCGTCGAAGACGGGCGTGGCGATGTTCGAGTCGGCCGGCGCGGCCAGCATCTCCTCGGGCAGCGTCGCCGCCCACTCGGGGCGGGTGCCGTCCGCGGCCACGTCGATATTCCAGCCGGCCTTACCGATCCACCCGAGATGGGTTTCCAGGATCTGGCCGATGTTCATACGACGGGGCACACCGTGGGTGTTCAGGATGATGTCGACCGGCGTGCCGTCGGGCATGAACGGCATGTCCTCGATGGGGAGGATCTTGCCGATGACGCCCTTGTTGCCGTGGCGACCGGCGAGCTTGTCGCCGTCCTGGATCTTGCGCTTCTGGGCCACGTAGACGCGGACCAGCTCGTTCACACCGGGAGGCAGATCGTCGTCGTCTTCGCGCGAGAACACGCGAATGCCGATGACCTTGCCGGACTCACCGTGGGGCACCTTGAGCGAGGTGTCGCGCACTTCGCGAGCCTTCTCACCGAAGATGGCACGCAGCAGACGCTCTTCCGGGGTGAGCTCGGTCTCGCCCTTGGGCGTGACCTTGCCGACCAGGATGTCGCCGTCGCGGACCTCGGCACCGATGCGGATGATGCCGCGCTCGTCGAGGTCGGCGAGGACCTCGTCGGAGACATTCGGGATGTCCCGGGTGATCTCCTCGGCACCGAGCTTGGTGTCGCGGGCATCGATCTCGTGCTCTTCGATGTGGATCGAGGTGAGAACGTCCTCTTCCACGAGGCGCTGCGACAGGATGATCGCGTCCTCGTAGTTGTGGCCTTCCCACGGCATGATCGCGACGAGCAAGTTCTTGCCCAGCGCCATCTCACCGTTCTCGGTGCAGGGGCCGTCCGCGAGGACCTGCCCCTTCTCCACCCGATCGCCCTCGTCCACGATCGGACGCTGGTTCGAGCAGGTGCCCTGGTTCGACCGGTTGAACTTGCGCATCCGGTAGGACTTGCGGCTGCCGTCGTCGGCCATCACGGTGACGTAATCGGCCGAGACCTCTTCGACGACACCGGGCTTCTCGTTCACGACGACGTCACCGGCGTCGACGGCTGCGCGCAGCTCCATGCCGGTACCCACGATCGGGGACTCGGAACGGATCAGCGGCACGGCCTGACGCTGCATGTTCGCACCCATGAGGGCACGGTTGGCATCGTCGTGCTCGAGGAACGGGATCATGGCCGTCGCGACCGACACCATCTGGCGCGGCGAGATGTCCATGAAGTCGACCTGCGCCGGCGTCACGAACTCGACCTCTTCGCCCGCACGGCGGACGAGGACCTTCTCCTCGAGGAAGCGACCTTCGGCGTCGACCGGGGAGTTGGCCTGCGCGCGAACGTAGCGGTCTTCCTCGTCGGCGGTCAGGTACTTGACCTCGTCGGTGACCTTGCCGTCGACAACCTTCTGGTACGGCGTCTCGATGAAGCCGAACGGGTTGACCCGCGCGTACACCGACAGCGAACCGATCAGGCCGATGTTCGGGCCTTCCGGGGTCTCGATCGGGCACATGCGGCCGTAGTGCGACGGGTGGACGTCACGAACTTCCAGACCGGCGCGCTCACGGGACAGACCACCGGGGCCCAGCGCCGACAGGCGGCGCTTGTGGGTCAGACCCGACAGCGGGTTGTTCTGGTCCATGAACTGCGACAGCTGGGAGGTTCCGAAGAACTCCTTGATCGCGGCGACCACAGGGCGGATGTTGATCAGGGTCTGCGGCGTGATCGCCTCGACGTCCTGAGTCGTCATCCGCTCACGAACCACGCGCTCCATACGAGACAGACCGACACGGATCTGGTTCTGGATGAGCTCACCGACGGTGCGCAGACGACGGTTACCGAAGTGGTCGATGTCGTCGATCTCGACGGGGACCTCTTCACCGCCGGGGGCGGTCATCGTGCGGTCACCGGCGTGCAGGCGCACCAGGTACTCGATGGTGTCCACGATGTCTTCCTTGGTGAGAACCGAGGAGGTCACCGGCTCGTGCACGTGGATGCCGAGCTTCTTGTTGATCTTGTAGCGGCCGACGCGGGCCAGGTCGTAGCGCTTCTCCTTGAAGAACAGGTTCTCCAGCAGAGTCTGCGCGGACTCCTTGGTCGGCGGCTCGCCCGGACGCAGCTTGCGGTAGATGTCGAGCAGCGCCTCGTCCTGGCCGGGCGTGCTGTCCTTCTCCAGGGTGGACATCATGATCTCGGAGAAGCCGAAACGCTCGACGATCTCCTCGGTCGTCCAACCCAGCGCCTTGAGCAGCACGGTGACCGGCTGACGACGCTTGCGGTCGATACGGACACCGACGGTGTCGCGCTTGTCGACGTCGAACTCCAGCCACGCGCCGCGCGACGGGATCACGCGCACGCTGTGCAGGTCCTTCTCGGTGGTCTTGTCGATGTTGTGATCGAAGTAGACGCCCGGGGAACGGACCAGCTGCGAGACGACGACACGCTCGGTGCCGTTGATGATGAAGGTGCCCTTGTCGGTCATCATGGGGAAATCGCCCATGAACACCGTCTGGCTCTTGATCTCGCCGGTGTTGTTGTTGATGAACTCCGCGGTGACGAACAACGGCGCCGCGTAGGTCATGTCCTTCTCTTTGCACTCATCGATGGAGGCCTTGACCTCTTCGAAGCGCGGATCAGAGAACGACAGGGACATGGATCCGGAGAAGTCCTCGATCGGTGAGAGCTCTTCGAGCACCTCCTCGAGGCCGCCTGCGAGACCGACGTCGCCGCGAGCGGCCGCCTTCTCACGCCAGTCGGGAGTACCGACCAACCAGGCGAACGAGTCCGTTTGTAGGTCGAGAAGTCCGGGCACCTCCAAGGGCTCTCGGATCTTCGCGAACGAAACCCTCAAAGGGGCTCCGGGGATACCAGCCTTGGTCTGGGTGGAGACTGCCAAGATGCGTCCTTCCAGCACCTCACGCGCGTCGCGTGGTGGTCCGCGACCGTCGCTTGTCTGCTACGAATTCCGCTGGTTACAGCCCGAACGAAACCAGAACAAGCAGCAGCGGAAGTAACACCGGAAGGGTGGAACTTTCGAGTGCGAATCAAGGTGTGGACAGGAGGCAGCCAGCGCAACGTCCAAACTTACACCCCTAGACAAGGGAGTGTCAACATACCATCCGTGTGACCGCACGCACGGGATAACGCGCCGAAGCCCTGGACGCTGGCCGCGTCGGGTTCCTTCACCGCTGCGCGCCCTGCCGCCGACTCCCCCGAGCCGACTGCTCGCTTGGCGCTGAGCTCTCTATTCAACTGGCGCCGACCCCTGTCAGCTGGTGCTGGGCCGAATTCTCGCTGGCGTTGATGCCCCTCAACAGCTCACGCTGCTGTGAATAGGGTGACGGTTTGCGGGCCCCTCGTCAAGTGGCGCGCGAAGGTCTGTTCGCGATGCGAGATCGCCTGGCGCGCTGAGGATCCCCCACCCCGTGCCGCGGTCATTTTACTCGCGACACGCCGTGCGCGCCACCCCGGCGACGGCCGGTCAGCAGTTGTTTTCCGCCCTGTCACACAGAAGAGCCCCGGCCGTAGGCCGGGGCTCATCCGAGGCGTAAAAGTCGCTCAGCCGTTGATCTGGCCGTGCGGAACCGTCTTGAACGTTTCGGTGGGCTGATCGTTGCCGCCGTAGGCAGCCATCACCTGAGTGTCATCGGAGGAATCCAGCGACTCGCGGATCGCCACCTGCGCCGCGTGCGGCAGGGTGTGGATGATCTCGCGCACGCGCGCCTGGCGACGGAACACGGCCTGGCGGGCGGGCATGCCGGGCTCGGCCTTCATCTGCGGGATGATGCCGTCGATCTCCTCGGCACCACCGTGGTGGTGACCGGCGTCGACGAGCGCCTGCTCGCGCGCCATCTGCGCCTCGTCCTTCTCCTCCGACATACCGATCGGGCCGATCATGCGGCCGTTGAGGAACTGCTTGACCACCGGCTCCTCGCTGGTGAGCAGCACCTCACGGGGGCCGAACATCACCAGGTTGCGGCGGAAGAGCATGCCGATGTTGTCCGGCACGGTACGAGCCAGGTTGATGTTGTGCGTCACGATCAGGATCGTGGCGTCGATCTGCGCGTTGATGTTGAGCAGCAGCTGCGCCAGGTACGAGGTACGCACCGGGTCGAGGCCCGAGTCGGGCTCGTCGACGAGGATGATCTGCGGGTCGAGGACCAGCGCGCGGGCCAGACCGGCGCGCTTGCGCATACCGCCGGAGATCTCGCCGGGCAGCTTGCCCTCGGCGCCGAGCAGACCGGTCAGCTCGAGCTTCTCCATGACCACGCGGCGGATCTCGGATTCCGACTTCTTCGTGTGCTCACGAAGCGGGAACGCGATGTTGTCGTACAAATTCATCGAGCCGAACAGCGCGCCGTCCTGGAAAAGGACGCCGAACAGTTTGCGGATCTCGTAGAGCTCCTTGTTGGAGCAGGTCATGATGTCGGTGCCATCGATGAAGATCGACCCGCGCTCGGGCCGCAGCAGACCGATGAGCGACTTCAGGAACACCGACTTACCCGTACCCGATGGGCCGAGCAATGCACTGACCTCACCCGAAGGGAGCGTGATCGACACGTCCTGCCAAATTCGCTGTGAACCGAAGGATTTTGTTACACCCTCGGTCCTGACCTCGACGCCCACTGCTACCTCCATTGATCCCTGCGAGCACCCCACCCGCGTTCCCGCGCGCTCACATCACGGCGGTGCGCTACGACTCTGTGGGTCCGGTCACTGTAACCCATCAGTGAGACGGGGCACACCCCTACATGACTGAAGAGTAACCTGGCGCGGCTACTACGACCCGGATCACTTTCGCATGTCCGGACAAATAGCAAACGGGCGGCCCGGAAAGGACCGCCCGTTCACAACAGCACTGGTTCCGAATTACTTGACGGAAACCTTGGCGCCAGCCTCTTCGAGCTTCGCCTTGGCGGCCTCGGCGGCATCCTTGGCGACCTTCTCCAGGATCGGCTTCGGGGCGCCCTCGACCAGGTCCTTGGCTTCCTTCAGGCCCAGGCCCGAGACGATCTCACGGACCACCTTGATGACCTGGATCTTCTTGTCGCCGGCACCCTCGAGGATGACGTCGAACTCGTCCTGCTCTTCGGCGGCGTCGGCCGGCGCAGCAGCGCCACCGGCGGCGGCGACCGCGACGGGGGCGGCGGCGGTGACGTCGAAGGTCTCTTCGAAGACCTTGACGAACTCAGCGAGCTCGAGCAGGGTCAGCTCCTTGAAGGCGCCGATCAGTTCTTCGGTGCTCAGCTTTGCCATGGTGGTTCCTTTCGTGGTGTACCTCGCAGCGCATACGCACCCCGAGGCGGGTAATAGATGTCTTATTCGGCGTCAGCCGCGGGTGCTTCTTCGGCAGCAGGAGCGCCTTCGGCACTCGTGCGCTTCTCGAGCAGCGCCTGGGCGAGCCGGGCGACCTGCGAAGCGGGAGCGGCGAACAGGGCGGCAGCCTGCGAAGGCTTGGCCTTGAACGCACCGGCCAGCTTGGCCAGCAGCACCTCACGCGAATCGAGGTCAGCGATACGCTCGACCTCGGACACGGACAGCGCGCGGCCGTCCATGTATCCGCCCTTGATGACCAGGGACTTGTTGTCCTTGGCGAACTGCTTGAGCGCCTTGGCGGCATCGACCGGCTCACCCTGGATGAAGGTGATAGCGGTCGGGCCGACGAACAGCTCGTCGAGACCCGCCACACCGGCTTCGCCGGCAGCGATCTTGACCAGGGTGTTCTTGGCGACGGAGTACGTGGCGTCGGCGCCGAGCGCACGACGCAGCTCGGTGAGCTTGCCGACCGACAGGCCACGGTATTCCGTGACAACAGTGGCCGTGGAGTTCTTGAACTGCTCCGCGATCTCCGCGACAGCGGTGACCTTTTCAGGTTTCGCCATACTTCGCCTCCTCTCTGATGTCGGTTTCGTTGGTGCACTACCGAATCAGGGGCCGGCGACAAAACGAACGCCCCGGACGCAAGGCGTACCGGGGCGCAAAATATCTTCGGCCTCAGCTCTCCCTGCGTGGGTCGCCGGCAATGTCGCCGGACCTTCGATCGACACCGTGAAATTCGGCATCAACGACCAACGGTCTTCGGTAGAACGAATGGGTGTGGTTTTCGCCGGATGTATGCACATCCCGCATGACCGTTGACCACTGTACCCGCACCTCCCCCATCTGCCAAAACGGGTGTCCTCCGGTCCGATTCGGCCGGATTGACTGTGATGCAGACCACTTCCGCAACGCAATGTGGCAGTGATCCTACCGAGAAGGTGTTACGCAGAGTGACAGTAATCTGATTCACTCCAATGCTATGGCAACCTCCATAGTCGCTCCATCAGTGCTGCTGGACCGGCGTTCGCAGCGGTTTCTCGCGCTCGCCGTCATCTGTCTGGCCGAATTGCTGGTGGTGCTCGACAACACCATCGTCAATGTCGCCCTCCCCTCGATCGGCGTCCAACTACGGACCGGAGTCTCCGGCCTGCAGTGGGTCGTCGACGCCTACACCCTCACCTTCGCCGGCCTGCTGCTGGCGGCGGGCAACCTCGGCGACCGCTACGGCCGCCGCCGGATCATGACCGTCGGCCTCGTCGGCATCGCGGTGATGTCGGTCGGCGGCGCACTCGCCGAAACGATGACGCAGGTCATCGTCGCCAGAGCCGCGATGGGCATCTTCGCCGCCGCGGTCTTCCCCGCCACCCTCGCCCTCATCATCAATATCTTCACCGACCGGCGCGAACGCGCGCTGGCCATCGCCGCGTGGACCGCGATGGCCGGGTTCGCGATCGCCATCGGCCCGATCTCCGGCGGCTGGCTGCTCGAACATTTCAGCTGGCATTCGGTGTTCTGGATCAACGTGCCGGTGGCGCTGGTCGCGCTGGTCGCGACGCTGATCTGGGTGCCCGAATCCCGCGCCGACCACATCGGCAAGCTCGATCTCGTCGGTATCGCGCTCTCGATCGCCGGGATCACGTTGCTGGTGTGGTCGATCATCGAAGCGCCGCACAATGGCTGGCTCTCGCTCACCACACTGTGCACCGCGGCGCTCGGCACCGTCCTGCTCGCTGCCTTCGTCACCTGGGAATTGCGCACTGCCGCACCGATTCTCGACATGCGGTTGTTCCGCAACCGCCGATTCTCGTTGCCCGCGCTGGCAATTGCCATCGGCTACTTCTCGATGTTCGGTTTCCTTTTCCTGATCACCCAGTATTTCCAGGGCGTGCGCGAATACACGCCGCTCGAATTCGGCATCGCCTCATTGCCGTTCGCCTTCTCCGTCGCCATCGGCGCACCGGTCGCGACGCTGCTGGCACAACGGGTCGGCACCACCGCGGTGCTGGTGATCGGCCTGCTACTCATCGGCGCGGGCCTCTACCTCGGCGGACAGGTCACCGTCGACAGCAGCTATCTGATCGGCGTCCTGCCCTCGATGGTGTTGATGGCGCTGGGTCTCGGCATCGTGCAGGGACCGGCCACCGAATCGATCATGTCCTCACTGCCGCTGAACGAGGCGGGGGCGGGTTCGGCGGTCAACGACACGACGCGCGAGATCGGCGGCACGCTCGGTGTCGCGGTGCTCGGCTCGATCGTGGCCTCGTACTACACCAGCCGGATCGGCGCACGCATCGACGCCATCCCGATGGGCATCATGAACGACAACGAGAAGAGCCTGGTCAAGGCCAGTCCGCTGAGCGTGCTGGAACTGCGCAAACGTGAGCTCGCGCCGTTCTTCGAGACCCAACGCGAGAACCTGATCGTCGCCATGAAGGCCGCGACGCTCCAGGGCGCCCACGCCGCGTCCCTGGTCGCCACCGTCGCGGTGCTCGTCTGCGCGGTGATCGTCGCGATCTTCCTGCCCTGGCGGCCGCATGACGGAGAGTCCGTACTGCTCGGCTGGCGCGAGACCGAGGACACCGAGACGAAGAACTGACTTAACGCGCACCGGGCCGTCGCGGCCCGGTGCGCGCACGTCACACTCCGATTCGACGGAGATGAGCAGCCAGCTCGACCAGTGCGATCGACGCGTTCAGCGGAAGCTCCCGATCCGCGACCAGACCGTTCTCGTCGACCTCGGCGCCGAGCACCGGCACCCGCAGGCACGCCCGCTCGACGACATCGGCGCCGACATAACCGAGCACCGTGGACAGCGTGTCCAGCGCACCCTCGCCGCGGCCCGGTTGAGCCACCGACAACCAGGCCGTGGGCTTCTCGTGCAGGTCCGCCGTACCGACGGTCCAGTCGAGCAGGTTCTTCAAGCTGCCGGGCAGCGTCCCCGCGTATTCGGGGGTGCAGATGAGTACCGCGTCCGCGGTGGCGAGCTCGGCGCGTAGGTCGACCACCGCGGGATAGTCGTCCGGATCGTCGCCGGGAACGAAAGCGGGCAGCTCACGCAGGCCGGTGTAGAGGTCGGCGCGCATTCCGTCGAGCGCGAGCCCGGCCACGGTGCGGAGGGCGGCGGTATTGGTAGATCCGGCTCTGGTGCTGCCGGAGATCAGCAGAATCCTGATCACACCTGTGCGCAACCGGGATGTCGGGGCGATTAGTCCCCCGGAAAACCTCGAGGGTGGGAACGCCATGCGTTCCCACCCTCGAGTTGCTCTCAGGAGCTAGCTGTCAGCCGAAGCTCACGCATCCTCGTCGAGGAGGTTGCGGGTGCGGTTCGGGTCCACCGGGATGCCCGGTCCGGTGTTCGTCGAAACCGTGATCTTCTTGACGTAGCGACCCTTGGCGGTCGACGGCTTCACACGCAGGATCTCGTCCAGCGCGGCGCCGTAGTTCTCCACCAGCTTGGCGTCGTCGAAGGACGCCTTGCCGATGACGAAGTGCAGGTTGGCCTGCTTGTCGACGCGGAAGTTGATCTTGCCGCCCTTGATCTCGTTGACGGCCTTGGTCACATCGTTGGTAACGGTGCCCGTCTTCGGGTTCGGCATCAGACCACGCGGGCCCAGGACTCGCGCGATGCGGCCGACCTTGGCCATCTGATCCGGGGTGGCGATCGCGGCGTCGAAGTCGAGCCAGCCGCCCTGGATCCGCTCGATCAGGTCCTCGGCGCCCACGGCGTCGGCGCCTGCGGCCTCGGCCTCGGAAGCCTTCTCGCCCGCGGCGAACACGATGACGCGGGCAGTCTTACCGGTGCCGTGCGGCAGGTTGACGGTGCCACGGACCATCTGGTCGGCCTTGCGGGGATCCACGCCGAGACGGACGGCGACCTCGACGGTCGCGTCGGTCTTGGTGGTCGCGGTCTCCTTCGCCAGGCGCGCGGCGGCCAGCGGGGAGTACAGGTTGTCGCGATCGACCTTCTCAGCAGCGGCGAGGTACGCCTTGCTTCGTTTTGCCATGATTTTCTGTCCTTAAAGTTTCGAGTTCAGATGTGGTTGTCGGGCCTGGCCGGCCCTCCCACATGAGAGCGAGATTCGCTCAGCCTTCGACGGTGATACCCATCGAACGCGCGGTACCGGCGATGATCTTCGCGGCCTGATCGAGATCAGTGGCGTTGAGATCCTCGGCCTTGGTCTTGGCGATCTCCCGGACCTGGTCCATGGTGACCTTCGCGACCTTGGTCTTGTGCGGCTCAGCGGAGCCCTTCTGCACACCGGCGGCCTTGAGCAGCAGACGAGCGGCAGGCGGGGTCTTCAGCTTGAAGTCGAACGTCCGGTCCTCGTACACCGAGATCTCGACCGGAATGACGTTGCCACGCTGCGACTCGGTCGCGGCGTTGTACGCCTTGCAGAACTCCATGATGTTGACGCCGTGCTGACCGAGCGCGGGGCCGACCGGCGGTGCCGGGTTGGCTGCGCCGGCCTGGATCTGCAGCTTGATGATCCCGGCGAGCTTCTTCTTCTTGGGGGGCATCTTTCTTCCTTGGCTTTCTGGGGTTCGGTTCCTTACGGTTGCCGTAAGCCTCGTATCCGCGCACGACTAGGCCCCGACAAGTACTGCGGGGAAGTCAGAACACGAACCATCACACTCTACTTGACTCGACCCGTGACCCGGCAATCGGGTAGCGACCAGCACAAACGCGAAACGGCACCGCCGGTGAGCGGTGCCGTTTGCGAAAGCGAGAGAACTCAGATCTTGGAGACCTGGGTGAAGTTCAGCTCGACCGGGGTCTCACGACCGAAGATCGACACGAGCACCTTGAGCTTCTGCTGCTCGGCGTTGACCTCGGAGATCGAGGCGGGCAACGTCGCGAACGGGCCGTCCATGACGGTGACCGACTCGCCGACCTCGAAGTCGACCTCGATGGTGGGCTTGCCCGAAGCCGCGCTACCGGTATCCGAACCACCGGCAGCGGCCGCGGCGGCCTTCTTCTGCGCCTGCGCACCGGCCGGAACCAGGAACTTCACGACCTCGTTGATGGTCAGCGGGGTCGGCTTGGCGCCGGGGCCACCGCCGGTCATACCGACGAAACCGGTGACGCCGGGGGTGTTGCGCACCGCGCCCCACGACTCGTTGTTCAGTTCCATCCGGACCAGGATGTAGCCCGGCAGCACCTTGCGGTTGACGTTCTTCTTCTGGCCGTTCTTGATCTCGGTGACCTCTTCGGTCGGCACCTCGACCTGGAAGATGTAGTCCTCGAGTCCGAGGTTCTGCACACGGGTCTCGAGGTTGGTCTTGACCTTGTTCTCGTAGCCCGCGTAGGAGTGCACGACGTACCAGTCGCCGGGCACGCGGCGCAGCTTGGTCTTCATCGACTCGATCGGGTCGGCCTCGGGGTCGTCTTCGGTGGCGACTTCTTCGATCACGGCATCGTCGGCATCGGCGAGCTCGGCGGCCTCGACCTCGTCGGTGGCGGTTTCCGCCACGACAGCGTCGTCAACCGGGAACTCGTCGTTGGTGTCGTTCTCCGGGGTGCTCACTGAGGCACTCGCTTCCTGTGTCGTCACGTACATCCTCTGGGCCGGGTCGGGTGCGCGGAGGCACACTCCGCCGTTCCGACCCGCGATCGGCTACCGGCGTGGGTGTCGGCGATCAGCCGAACAGCCAGTCGACACCCTTGACGAACGCCACGTCGATCCCGGCGATGAACGCGACCATGAAGACCACGAACACCAGAACGACGGCCGTATAGGTGACCATCTGCTTCCGGTTGGGCCAGATCACCTTGCGCAGTTCCGCGATGACCTCTCGCAGGAACTTGAGCAGCCGCTTGAACGGGTTGCCCGTCTTTGCCTTACCGGCGGTCTTGTCTGCCTTGCGCGAGCCCGACGGCCGATCGAGCGTGGCCACGGATCCGTTGTCTGCCGGAGCATCCGACGCGCGCACACGACGAGCAGACCGCTTGCCACTCGGTCGAGTGGCAGCGGCGGTGTCCTCGCCGTCTTCGCCGCGAGTATCCCGCTCGTCGCTCACGTCGATCCTCTCTCGTCGCTGGCATTCAGGGCAGGGGCGACAGGACTTGAACCTGCAACCTGCGGTTTTGGAGACCGCTGCTCTGCCAATTGAGCTACGCCCCTTCGGTTGGACCAGCCTGAGCTGTAGTGCCCAACCACATTCGATATTCAGTTGTCCCCAGTGTCACACAACACGCGCGCCGCTTCCATGAGGGGATAACCCCTCGGGAAGATCAGCGCGCAGCATCTCGTGACCCCAGAGACCCGACTATACGTCACCGCGCGCGGTTATCGCCAATCCGGGACACTCGACCAGGTCAGGACAGCTGAACGGTTGCCGTGGCGCGGCCGAAGATCTTTTTGCCCGCCGACTTCGCCGTGATGGCGACAACAGCGGTGCGGGTCTGCGGATCGACCGATTTCACCTTGCCGGTGTATTCGACCTCCGCCGGGACATCGGAACCGACGTAGACCGGGCTGGTGAAGCGGACGTTGTATTCCTTCACCGCGCCGGGATCACCCAGCCACGAGGTGACAAAACCGCCGCCGAGCCCCATCGTGAGCATGCCGTGCGCGACCACGTTGTCCAGGCCGACCAGCTTCACGACCTCGTCGCTCCAGTGGATCGGGTTCGCGTCGCCGGACACGCCCGCGTAGTTGACGAGGTCGCCGCGGGTGAGTCGCGCAACGCGGGTGGGCAGCTCGTCGCCGACCGACACGCTGTCGAAGGACAGCGCGTGCACGCTGACCGTCGGCTCCGGCTGCTTGGTGATCGGGTCGGACGTGGTCCCGACGGACAGCTCGGCCGGCGCGTGATGAGCGGGTTCCTCCTCGCCGAGGCCGTGCATCAACACGTTGCGGACCGCGTCCGACATCTGGGGATCGATGTCGCCCCCGCTGCGGCCGATCAGGGTGGTGTAGGTGGTGAGCACCAGTTCGTCGTCCTGGGCGGTGACGATGTTCTTGGTCACGATGATGTCGCCACCGAAGGCCTGCCGGAAAGAATGCAGATACACATCACAGGTCAGCTGGTCGCCGACCCGAATCGGGCGGTGGAATTCCAGGATCTGATCGGTCTGCATGATCTGGCTGAGGTCGTAACCGGTCACGATCCGCTCGAACAGCTTGCGCTGGGCGAGGATGCCGACCAGGGAGATGAAGGTGAGCGGGGCGAGCAGACCCTGGTGGCCGTACTCGCGCGCGATGTCTTCCTCCCAGTGCACCGGGTGGTAATCCTGCACCGCACGGGCGTATTCGCGCACCTTTTCGCGGCCGACCTCGTAGTAGTCGTCGACGCGGTAGTGGTGGCCGACCATCGACGCCGCGTGGGCGGCGGGATCGAAGGATTCGGCGGCTGCGGCAGGGACCGCTTCGTGAGTTCCGGTGTTCACTGTCACAACGTGGACCTTACTCACTCGTAAGACACCACCGAAGTCGACCGGTGTAAAACGTGATGCGTCCGAGTGCTGTATCGGCCCCGAACTTTCCATGAACTTCCCGGGAAAAGCACAAAGGCCGGACTCTCGTCCGGCCTTCGGCAGATGCTTCTGAAAACTAGCGCGACTCGCGGTGCGCCCGGTGAGTTCCGCAGTTCGGGCAGAACTTCTTCAGCTCGAGGCGATCCGGGTCGTTACGCCGGTTCTTCTTGGTGATGTAGTTGCGGTGCTTGCACTCGTCGCAGGCCAAGGTGATCTTTGGCCGGACATCGGTGGACTTCGCGGCCACGATTTGCCTTCTTTCCGGTCTGGGCTGAGTTGAAATTGGTAGCGATGGCCGGACTTGAACCGGCGACACAACGATTATGAGTCGTTTGCTCTACCAACTGAGCTACACCGCCACGGCGGACTAATATCCCGATGATGCCGCGGTAAGCCGCTCACCACCGGCAATCCGGCGAGCCCCCTAACGGAATCGAACCGTTGACCTTTTCCTTACCATGGAAACGCTCTACCGACTGAGCTAAGGGGGCATGACTACGTGGCACAGAGTCTGTATCGGCAAGCCGATCAGCGTGACCCCGTGCTCCGGCGTCCTGAACGAGATTACACACTCCCCGGCCAGAGCACCAAATCGGCAGCTCAAAGGGCATTTTCACGGGGTTTCATATCGCTGGTTCCGACCCGCTCACATCGAGGCTACCCGGATCCGCGCGGGAACGACCCGCAGAACCAAGGAACCCCCGCCGATCTTCATGATCGACGGGGGTTCGATGTGGCAGATGTAGGATTCGAACCTACGTAGGCATAAGCCGACGGATTTACAGTCCGCTCCCATTGGCCGCTCGGGCAATCTGCCGTGTGCGCCGTTTCCGGTGCGCTGAGCAGCTTACAACGTACCCACCCGGACTATCAAAACGCCTGCACAGACCCCCTGCGAGCACCGGTCGTCCCCCGATGCGGGTACAACTGTCTCGGTGGCCGGCACATCCCGGCCCCGGAGTTCGCCGGACCTTCACAGGACAGGAGCGCAGTGTGGCTGATTCGTCATTCGACGTCGTGAGCAAGGTCGATCGACAGGAGGTCGACAACGCTCTGCATCAGGCGGAGAAGGAACTGAACTCGCGCTACGACTTCAAGGGCACCGATGCGTCGATCGCATGGTCGGGCGAGGAGGCCATCGTGCTGACCGCCAATGCCGAGGAGCGGGTGCAGGCGGCGCTCGACGTCTTCAAGGAGAAGCTGATCCGTCGCGACATCTCGCTGAAGGCGTTCGACGCCGGCGAGGCGCAGCCGTCGGGCAAGATCTTCAAGATCACCGGCACGCTGGTGCAGGGTATCGACACCGAGAAGGCGAAGAAGATCTCGAAGAAGATCCGCGACGAGGGCCCCAAGGGCGTCAAGGCGCAGATCCAGGGTGAGGAGCTGCGGGTCAGCAGCAAGAAGCGTGATGACCTGCAGGAAGTGATCTCGCTGCTCAAGGGCGAGGACTTCGGAATCGCCCTGCAGTTCGTCAACTACCGATAGGTCCGGTGTGGGCGGCACTCAATGGTGATGGGTGCCGCCGGCCATCTCCTCCAGACGCTTGATGCGCTCGTCCATCGGGGGGTGGGTGGAGTACCAGCGGGCGACGCGGTCGCCCGCGCGGAACGGGTTGGCGATCATCAGATGCGATTCGCTGGTGATCTTGGGGTCCGGCGGAAGCGGGGCCGCCTGGACGCCGCGTTCGATCTTGCGCAGGGCCGAGGCAAGGGCCAGCGGGTCGCCGGTGAGCTCGGCGCCGGACTGATCGGCCTGGTACTCCCGCGATCGCGAGACCGCCATCTTGATCAAGCCCGCCGCGATCGGCCCGAGCAGTGAGACCAGCAGCACACCGATGATGTTCGGTCCGTTGCCGTCTCTGCTGCCGAACGAACTCGCGAAGAACGCCATGTTCGCCAGACCGGTGATGACCGAGGCCATCGCGCCCGCCACCGACGAGATCAGGATGTCGCGGTTGTAGACGTGGGACAGCTCGTGGCCGAGCACCGCGCGCAGCTCGCGCTCGTCGAGCAATTGCAGGATGCCGCTGGTACAGCAGACCGCGGCGTGGCGGGGATTGCGGCCGGTCGCGAACGCGTTGGGGGCGCTGGTGGGACTGATGTAGAGGCGCGGCATCGGCTGGCGCGCCGTGGTCGCGAGCTCGCGCACGATCCGGTACATGACCGGCGCCTCCAGTTCGCTCACCGGTTGCGCGTGCATCGCCTTCAAGGCCAGCTTGTCGCTGTTGAAGTAGGCGTAGGCGTTCATGCCGACGGCCAGCACGATCGAGATGATCAAGATCGTCGGGCTGCGGAACATCGCCCCGATGGCGACGATCAACGCCGACATGCCCACCATCAAACCGAACGTTTTGATCCCATTGGGCATTTCCGCCTCCCCGCGCCTTGTGCCGGTCGTCAGGCGCTGCGTTCGTCAGGCATCGGGCCTGCGGTGGACAACGGGAACGGTTCTGGGCGTACCCGGCGAGTTACCCATGTGCTGTCGAAATCTGTTGTTTCGTCGCGACAAGACAACGTGCGCCGGGTGGTGTTGGTTCCTGGTCAGCCGACGCGTTCGATCGTGTAGCGGACGAGGCGGGTGAGGGCGTCGTTGGCGGGGCCAGGGGGAAGCGCGGCGAGTTCGGTATCGGCGAGGTCGGCGTATTCGGCCAGCTTTTCCTTGGCCAGCGCCATGCCGGGCGAGCGGCGCAGCAGTTCCAGTGCCTCGTCGACCTCGGCGTCGGTTTCCAGCGGGCGCGCCAGCAGAGTACGCAGTCGGTCCCCGTCGGCGCCGGTCTCGCGCAGGGCGTAGAGCACCGGCAGGGTGTGCACGCCTTCGCGCAGGTCGGTGCCCGGCGTCTTGCCCGACTGCTCGGCCGAGGACGAGATGTCGATGATGTCGTCGGAGATCTGGAACGCCGTGCCGACCGCGTCGCCGAGGCGCGCCAGGCGTTCCACATGCTCGAGGCCGGCGCCGGAGAAGGTGCCGCCGAAACGGCCCGCGGCGGCGATGAGCGAGCCGGTCTTCTCCCACACCACGCGCAGGTAGTGCTCGACGGGGTCCTGGGTCTGCTTGGCGCCCATGGTTTCCCGCATCTGGCCCGTGACCAGCTCGGCGAAGGTCTCGGCGATGATGCGGACCGCGTCGGGACCGAGGGTGGAGGTCAGGCGCGAGGCGTGGGCGAACAGGTAATCGCCCGCCAGGATCGCGATGTTGTTACCCCACCGCGAGTTGACGCTCTCCGCGCCACGACGCTGCGTCGCCTCGTCCATGACGTCGTCGTGGTAGAGCGTCGCGAGGTGCACCAGTTCCACGACCGTGCCCGCGGTGATCAGCGCCGGGTCGGTCGGATTGGGTCCGAGCTGGCCGGTGAGCACGGTGAACAACGGCCGGAACCGCTTGCCGCCCGCCCTTGCCAGGTGCAGCGCCGCCTCCTGGAGGAATTCCTCACCGTCGGAGAGTTCGTCGACGAGCAGTTTCTCGACCGCGGCCAGTCCGTCGCGCACGGTGACGGCGAGTTCGGGATCGACGAGATCTACCCCGGCAACCACGGTGCTTTCGTCGCTCACAGCCGATGTGCTCATTATCTTCTCCCAGCGATGCGTCCGACCCCGACGGGTAGCAACCTAGCGTGTCCCGGCACTATGGCCGATGAACCCCGTCACACAGTGACAATTCCCGGTGTACCCGACACTCTCGCACAGCGGCCGACAGTGCCAGTATTGAGCCATGGGTTCACCGGATCTCACCCCTGCCGACCGTGCTCCGCTGCCTGCCACCGTCGAGGTGCTGGTCGTCGGGGCAGGGCCCGCCGGTTCCGCGTCGGCGGCGTGGGCCGCGCGCGCCGGACGCGATGTGCTCCTGCTCGATTCGGCGGTTTTCCCGCGCGACAAGACGTGTGGTGACGGGCTGACGCCCCGCGCCACCGCCGAGCTGGAACATCTGGGTCTCGGCGAATGGTTGCGCGCGCACACCGTGAACCACGGCCTGCGGATGGCGGGTTTCGGCAAGGAGGCGCTGCTGCCGTGGCCGGGTGGGTCGTTCCCGACGTACGGAAGTGCGGTTCCACGAACCGAACTCGACGACAAACTGCGCGAGACCGCGATCAAGTCCGGTGCGCGGATGGTCGACGGCGCGAAGGTCACCGAGGTGCTGCGCGAGGGCGAGCGGGTCACCGGGGTGACGGTGCGGATCGGCGCGTCCACCCACACGGTGCGCTGCCGGGTACTGGTGGTGGCCGACGGCGTGCGCTCCCCCGTCGGAAAACAGCTGGGTCGCACCTGGCATCGCCGCTACGCCTACGGAACCGCGGCCCGCGCCTACATCAAGTCCGGTCGCAGCGACGATCAGTGGATCTCCTCCCATCTGGAACTGCGCAATGCCGCCGACGAGCTGGTCCCCGGCTACGGCTGGATCTTCCCGCTCGGCAACGGCGAGGTGAACATCGGCGTCGGCTCGCTGGCCACCGAGGCGCGGCCCTCGCACGTCGCCCTCAAGCCGCTGCTCGAGCACTACACCCAGCTGCGTCGCGAGGAATGGGAACTCGAGGGCGAACTGCGCGCGGTGGCCTCGGCGCTGCTGCCGATGGGCGGCGCGGTCTCGAACGTGGCGGGCCCGAACTGGGTGCTGGTCGGTGACGCCGCGGGCTGCGTGAACCCGCTCAACGGCGAAGGCATCGACTACGGCCTGGAAGGCGGGCACATGCTCGCGGACCTGCTCGACGAACCCGATCTGAGCCGAGCGTGGCCGCAGTTGCTGCGCGACCACTACGGACGCACCTTCTCCGTGGCGCGCAGGCTGGCCGGCCTGGCCACCCAGCCGAGGATGGTCCCACTCGGGGGGCCGCCGGTGATGCGCTCGAAGTATCTGCAGCGCACGGCGGTTCGCGTGATGGGCAATCTGGTGACCGACGAGGACCTCGACCTCACGGCCCGCGCCTGGCGGGCCGCCGGACGGGCCTCTCTGCGCGCCGACGAACTGCAGCCCTTCAGCTGATGACCGAGCGCGGGCGAGCGGAACGGTCGCGAGCGAGGCGGCGCGTCGTCCGGTGCCGGCGCTGCTGCCGCAGCCAACTCAGCCGCCCTGGTTCCGCCGGCCGCCAACGGGAGCGAACCCGCACCTGAGTCCGGCCAAAATCACGGGGAGGCGGGACAGCATGGGCGACAACGGCTTCCGCTGGGTGAGCATCGCCCACCCCGATCATCGCGAGCTCGAGGTGACCCTGATGATCCCGGGACCACCGCTTACCGACGACCTCGCCGACGCGATCCGGCGGGCACTGGCCGACGGCACCCACGGCGCCCTCGGGCTGCGCACCGCCGACTGCCAGAAGACCTACGAGGAACTCACCGCGAAGGGTGTCGAGTTCATTCAGCCGCCGTCCGAACGTCCGTACGGCACCGAGGCGATCATTCGCGACAACTCGGGCAACAGGCTGGTGCTGGTCGAGAACCGCGGCTGACGCGCGGGTGCCGCTCAGTGGAGCGGCACCCCTCGCTGTCGGCTCAGAGCTTGGCGAACCAGTTCTCGATGAATTTGCGTTCGCTGTTCAGGACGCGCTGGTGCAACTGTTCGGCCAGCGGCTCGATCGCGCCGCCGACCAGCGGAACCTTCACCTTGACCGTGCCGACGACCTCGATCTCGCTGCCCTCGGCGGTGGGCCGCAGTTCATAGGTGCCCGACATCTCGGTGGTGATGCCGCTGGTGTTGCCGGTGAAACTGCCCTTGGCGACCTCGCCTGCCAGTGGCTGCCAGTTGTCGGTGCGGACCAGGACGAGATCGCTCTTGAGCACCTTGCGCACCAGAGCGGGAACCTTGTCCTTACCTGGGGTTTCGGTCATATGGATGGTGATCGAATCGGGGCCGTCGGGATGGGAGAGTTCGATGGTCGCGGTCTCGGCGCCGGCGAAACGCGCCTGCCAGACGGCGTCGTCGACAAGTGCCCGGTGAAGCTCTTCGACCGGGACGGTGTAGGGCACGGTGAAGCTGAATTTGCGGGACATAGCGGGAATGTTAGGGGAGGGGCTCGTGAGGCGTCGGTGCGTGCAGGAACTTCCGGTCCCCGAGGTGACCGGTACTGTGTGGCGGGTGTCGGAAACCAGCCTGTCGGAGCGGCGGAACAAGCGCCTGCGCCGGGTTCGGGTGTGGGTGGTCGGGGCGGCGACCGTGGTCAGCGTGCTGATGGTGTTGCTGGTCCTCGCGGCCTGGCGCAACGACTTCGAAATCGAGCGGCATCGTGGCGTGACCTCCGGCGAGGTGCTGTCCGCGGGCCGGTTGCGTTCGGCGGTGATCTATGTGACGCCCGACAGCGTGACCCACAATCCGAAGGTCGGCATCCTGTATCCGACGAATCTGACCGCTGGTCAGCGGATCAACGTGGAGTACAGCACGCGCGACCCCGACCTGGTCCGGGTGGCCGGACGCGACGCACGGGTGGCGATCATCCCGGCAGCGTCGGTGATCTTCGTGGCGTGGGCGCTCGCCCTGCCGGTGCTGTGGATCGTGCGCCGAAAGCAGCGCGAGGCGTAACTTCGTTTGCTGTTCGTCCCGGCTTCACGTCGGTGTGGGGGTGTCGCGCGGTGGGACGGTCACCCTGGAAGAGTGCGCGTAGCCATCGTCTCGGAGTCTTTCCTGCCGAACATGAACGGCGTCGTCAACTCCGTGCTGCGGGTGTTGGATCACCTGGACCAGCACGGTCACGACGCGATGATCGTGGCGCCCGATTCCCTGCGCGGCGCCCCACCCGCACCTCGTTTCCACGGCCGATTCCCGGTGCACCGCGTGCCCGCGATGATGGTGCCGAAGGTGAGTTCGCTGCCGGTGGGCCTGCCACAACCGGGCATCACCGCCGCCATCGCCGCATTCGATCCCGATGTGGTGCACCTGGCCTCGCCGTTCCTGCTCGGCGCGGGCGGGCTCGCCGCGGCGACGCGCTTGGACCTGCCGACGGTCGCGGTGTACCAGACCGATGTGGCCGGGTTCGCCAAGAGTTACGGGCTCGGGCTGGCCGCACGGGCCGCGTGGGCGTGGACTCGCCGGATCCACGAGGGTGCCACCCGCACGCTGGCACCGTCGTCGGCGGCCGCGCACGATCTCGCCGAGCACGGGATTCCCCGGGTGCACCGCTGGGGGCGTGGCGTGGACATCGCCCGGTTCAACCCGGCCGCGCGCAGTGCCGAGCTGCGGGCGAGCTGGCTCGGTTCCAGTGACCGGCTCGTTGTCGGGTTCGTGGGCAGGCTCGCACCGGAGAAGCACGTGGAACGGCTGGCCGCACTGGCCGGTGACCCGTCGATCCAGCTCGTCGTGGTGGGCGACGGACCGGAACGGGCCCGGCTGCGCAGGTTGATGCCGGACGCGGTGTTCACCGGCGAACTGGGTGGCAGCGAGCTGGCCACGCACTACGCCAGCCTGGACGTGATGGTGCATCCCGGCGAGCACGAGACGTTCTGTCAGGGCGTGCAGGAAGCGCTGTCCTCGGGTGTGCCGGTGATCGGGCCCGATGCCGGTGGGCCACGGGATCTGATCTCGCACTGCCGCAACGGGTATCTGCTGCCGGTCGACCGGTTCGCGGAATTGCTGCCGAGCGCGGTGTCGGCCCTGCGTGACGCGGGCCAGCGCGGCCGGTTCGCGGCGGCGGCGCGCAAGTCGGTGCTGCACCGCACCTGGCCCGCGGTCTGCACCGAGCTGATGGGTCACTACGCCGACGTCACCGGGATGCGCGAGCGATTGCCGCGCACGGCCTGAGTGGCGCAACCCACCCGCGCTATCGCGGCGAAAAAACTCTAAGCTCGGTGCGTGGCGACAACAGAGCAGCGAGAACCGATTCGGGCTTCGCTGGACAAGCAACCCCACGAGGTCGCGTCGATGTTCGACGGTGTGGCGAAGCGCTACGACCTCACCAATACGGTCATCTCCGGTGGCCAGGATCGGTACTGGCGGTGGGCGACGCGACGTGCTCTCGCGCTGCGTCCCGGCGAGCGGGTCCTGGATCTGGCCGCGGGTACCGGCGTCTCGACCGTGGAGCTCGGCAAGTCCGGCGCCTGGTGCGTGGCCGCCGACTTCTCCCAGGGAATGCTCGCGGCGGGCCGGTTCCGGCAGGTGCCGATGGTGGCCGGCGATGCGATGGCGCTGCCGTTCGCCGATGATTCGTTCGACGCGGTGACCATCTCGTTCGGGCTGCGCAATGTCGCCGACATCGATCTGGCACTGCGCGAGATGCTGCGGGTGACCAAACCGGGCGGCCGGGTCGTGGTCTGCGAGTTCTCCACACCGGTGTTCGGACCGTTCCGCACCGTGTACATGGAGTACCTGATGAAGGCGCTGCCCCGGGTGGCGCGCGCCGTGAGCTCCAACCCGGACGCGTACGTGTACCTGGCCGAGTCGATCCGTGCCTGGCCGAACCAGCGCAGGCTGGCTCGCCGGATCGCGGACGCCGGCTGGGACTCGGTGCAGTGGCGTGACCTCACCGGTGGTGTGGTGGCACTGCACCGCGGCTACAAACTGGGCTGAAACACCCTCGGCGGCGGGGGTGAGTCCGGTCACCCCGACTCGTCCGCGGTCGCGCGCCGACAGCCCGGAATGCGCCCTGATCAGGGGTGATATTCGGGCCGCATCCTCACCGTCGAGATTTCGTCTTGTGAGGTCGATTGTCACCTGGACATAACGTTCGGTAAATCGAGCGCAACGACCAATGCGGATGATCGAGTCATGACAGGGGAAGCGGACAGCCGCGGCACGGACACTGTGCGTACACAGTGCTCGTACTGTGGCGTCGGCTGCGGCATAAACGTCCAGACAAAGACTGATCAGTCTGGTGCGCGAGTGATCGCGAAGGTCAGCGGCGACAAGCTGCATCCGGCGAACGCGGGCAGACTGTGCACCAAGGGCGCCACCCACGCGGAGATGATGGCCGCGCCCGGCCGGATGGACACCGCCTACCGGCGCCCCGAACGCGGGCAGGTCCCCGTTCCACTGCCGGTCGACGAGGCCGTTCACGAAACGGCCACCCGCCTGCGCGCGATCCTCGACGAGCACGGCCCCGACGCGATCGCCCTCTACGTCTCGGGGCAGATGTCGCTGGAAGCCCAGTACCTGGCCACCAAACTGGCCAAGGGCTACCTGCGGACCAAACACATCGAGGCCAACTCGCGCCTGTGCATGGCCAGCGCGGGCACCGGCTACAAGCAGTCGCTCGGCGCGGACGGGCCGCCCGGTTCCTACGACGACTTCGAACACGCCGACCTGTTCCTGGTCAGCGGCGCGAACATGGCCGACTGTCACCCGATCCTGTATCTGCGCATGGCCGACCGGCTCAAGGCGGGCGCCAAGCTGATCGTGGTCGATCCACGCCGCACCGATACCGCCGCGCGCGCCGACCTGTTCCTACAGATCGCACCGGGTACCGACCTCGCCCTGCTCAACGGGCTGCTGCACCTGCTGGTCGCCGACGGTGCGATCGACACCGACTTCATCGCCGAGCACACCGAGGGCTGGGACGCGATGCCCGAGTTCCTCGCCGACTATCCCCCGGACCGTGTCGCGGAACTGACCGGCCTCGCCGAGGCCGATATCCGCACCGCGGCCAGGATGATCGCCGAAGCCGGCGAGTGGATGTCGCTGTGGACGATGGGGCTCAATCAGTCCACGCACGGCACCTGGAACACCAACGCCCTGGTGAACCTGCACCTGGCCACCGGCACCATCTGCAGGCCGGGCAGTGGGCCCTTCTCGCTCACCGGCCAGCCCAACGCCATGGGTGGCCGCGAGATGGGTTACATGGGCCCCGGCCTGCCCGGGCAACGCAGCCTGCTCTCCCCCGCCGACCGCACCTTCGTCGAGACCGCATGGGATCTGCCCGACGGCACCCTGCGCACCGAGTCGGGCCCCGGCACGATCGACATGTTCCGCGGGCTGGCCGACGGTGAGATCAAGGCCGCGTGGATCATCTGCACCAATCCCGTGGCCACCGTAGCCAATCGCAAAACGGTGATCGCGGGCCTCGAGGCGGCCGAGTTGGTCGTGGTGCAGGATGCCTACGCCGAGACCGCGACCAACGCCTACGCCGACCTGCTGCTGCCCGCCGCACTGTGGGCCGAAGCCGATGCGGTGATGGTGAATTCGGAGCGCAACGTCACCCTGCTGCAGCAGTCGGTCGACCCGATCGGCGACGCGCGACCGGACTGGCTGCTGATCGCCCAGGTCGCCACGGCGATGGGTTTCCCGGGCTTCGATTTCGCCTCCAGCGCGGAGGTGTTCGCCGAGCTGCGGCAATTCACCAACCCGGCCACCGGCTACGACCTCAGCGGCATGAGCTACGAGCGCCTGGCACAGGGGCCGATGCAGTGGCCGTGCAATGACGCGGACACCCCGCGCAACCCGATCCGCTATATCAACGACGGCGCCCATCAGCCGCTGCACACGGCGGCCGACGGCACCACCCCGCGGCTCGCTTTCGCTACAGCGAGCAGGCGCGCGGTGTTCTTCCCCCGCCCGCATATGCCCGCCGCCGAACTGCCCGACGACGACTACCCTTTCCTGCTCAATACCGGTCGGCTGCAACATCAGTGGCACACGATGACCAAGACGGGCAAGGTCGCCAAGCTGACGAAGCTGAACGGCCAGCCGTTCGTCGAAGTTCATCCCACCGACGCCGAGAAGCTCGATCTGAAGCCGGGCGATCAGCTCGAGATCGCGTCGCGCCGGGGCCGTGCTGTGCTGCCGGTGCGGATCAGCGACCGGGTGCGACCTGGTGATTGTTTTGCTCCTTTCCACTGGAATGACGAACAGGGCGAATATCTGACGATCAACGCGGTCACCAACGACGCGGTGGATCCGGCCTCGTTGCAGCCGGAGTTCAAGGCGTGCGCGGTGGCGCTGCGCCGGGTCGGCCCGGCCGCCACACCCGAGCAAGCACCCCCGCACCCCGCGCAGCTGCCCGCACAACCGGCCGCGCATCCACTGGCCGGGATCCTCGGCCTCGACGCCGGCATCTCCCCCACGCTCAGCGAGACCGAGCGCATCTATCTCGGCGGTTACCTCGCTGCTCTGCAGTCGCTACCGGTGACCGGGCAGCCGGTGCTTCCGGTGAGCGCACCGTTGTCGACACAGTCACGCCTGTGGGTCGACGGGCTGCTGGCCGGCATGTACTCCCGCAACGCCGGCGCCGCCACCGAAGCCGCCGACAGCCCCGACTCCCACCCGGTCACCGTCCTGTGGGCCTCCCAGACCGGCAACGCCGAAGAACTGGCCGCCACCGTCGCGGCTCGTCTCTCGGAGGCGGGCCTCACGCCGTCGTTGCTCGACATGGATTCGTGCGAGCTGACCTCGATCACCGGTGACGTCCTCATCGTCACCAGCACCTTCGGTGACGGTGGCCCGCCGGACAACGGTGCCGACTTCTGGACCAGGCTCGAAGACAGCATCATTCGCCTCAACGGTGTTCGGTACGCGGTGTTCGCGCTCGGCGATTCCTCCTACGACGACTTCTGTGGCCATGGCCGCAAGCTCGACACCCTGTTCGCCGAACGTGGCGCGAAGCGACTGCTGGCGCGGGTGGACAGCGAGCCCGATTTCGCCGACACCGCCGATCAGTGGCTCGACGATGTCCTGATCGCGATCACGAGCGGATCGCCCGACGACGGCGGTGCGACCGGTGGCGCTCCGCGCGGCCGCGATGCCTCGCTCGTCGGCGCGTCGAACGGCCGCGATTCGATCGGCACCAGCAACGTTGCCCGGCACGCCGATTCGGGCCGTGCGACGCCGTCACCGGCCGGTCGCGGTGGAACGACCGTGCTCGACCGGCAACTCGCGCCCGCCCGAGCGAAGCGCGCCACCACCGCTCCGTTCACCCGCCAGTCCCCGGTCCGCGCCACCCTGATGCGCAACGAGATCCTCAGTGCACCCGGCTCACCGAAAGAGGTGCGGCGCTTCGGTTTCGACCTGCACGACCTCGACGCCGGGTACGAAGTGGGCGATTCGCTGGGCGTACTGCCCGCCAACTGTCCGGATCTGGTCGACGAATGGCTCACATGCACCGGACTCGACGGTCGGCGCGTGATCGAGGTCGACGACCGCGAACTCACGCTCACCGATGCCCTGCGCACCCACTACGACATCACCAAGGTGAGCCAGGACCTGCTCGGCTTCATCGGCGAGCGCAACCCACACCCACAGCTGGCCAAGCTGCTGCGCCGCGACAATCGCAATGAGCTCGCCTCCTACCTGTGGGACCGCCAGGCGGTCGACGTGCTGCGCGACTTCCCGGTACGCACCGATCTCGTCGACTGGCTGAGCGCACTGAAAAAGCTGCAACCACGCCAGTATTCGATCTCCTCGAGCCCGTTGACCACGCCCGACGAGGTGCAGCTGACGGTCGGTGTCGTCCGCTACGGCGACCCGGTGGGCACCTCGGCGCGTCGGGGTGGGGTGTGCTCGACGTTCCTGGCCGACCGGGGTACGACCGAAGTACCGATCTTTCTGCAGCGGGCACCGCATTTCCGTCCGCCGCTGGACCCGAACGCCCCGATGATCATGGTGGGGCCGGGTACCGGTATCGCTCCCTTCCGCGGTTTCCTGCACGAGCGCCGGGCCATCGGCGCGACCGGTCGCAACTGGCTGTTCTTCGGCGACCAGCACGCCGCCCAGAACTTCTACTACCGCGCCGAGCTCGAAGACATGTTCCGCTCCGGTTTCCTCACCCGGCTCGACCTTGCCTTCTCCCGCGATCAGCGCGAGCGGGTCTATGTCCAGCACCGAATGATCGAGCACGGCGCCGAGCTGTGGTCGTGGCTGCGCGACGGCGGCCACTTCTACGTCTGCGGTGATGCCGCCCGGATGGCCAAGGATGTCGACGACACCCTGCTGCGGATCGCCCAGATCCACGGAAAGCTGGACGAGGCCGGCGCGCTGGCCTTCAAGAAGCAGCTCGTCGCCGAGAAGCGGTACGTGCGCGACGTGTACTGATCCGATCAGGCCGCCGCGGGGATCGTCGGCGGGTTGAGCCGGGCGAAGTCGGGCAGCCGGTGGTACGGGTAGTAGGGGTACGGGGGTGTCGTCGCACTCGCCGCATCGAGCGCGGTCAGGTGTTCGGGGTCGAGCTGCCAACCGACCGCACCGAGGTTCTGGCGTAACTGCTCCTCGTTGCGGGCGCCGATCAACACCGTGGCGACCGTGGGCCGGGTGAGCAGCCAGTTCAGCGAGATCTGCGGGACGCTGCGGCCGGTTTCGGCGGCGATACGATCGAGCACCTCGACAACGT
This sequence comes from Nocardia sp. NPDC057272, assembly GCF_042668615.1. NCBI lineage: Bacteria > Bacillati > Actinomycetota > Actinomycetes > Mycobacteriales > Nocardiaceae > Nocardia > Nocardia sp. NPDC057272. The sequence goes on from NZ_JBHUYK010000014.1 coordinate 147,494, forward strand.
CGTAGAGCCGTTCATCGTCGACGGGCGGACCCGCCTGAGCCGTCTCGTGCAGCCTGCTTCCCGCCGGAAGCGGTTGTCCGCGACGGATTTTGCCGGTGAGCCTGCCCCAGCCGAGCGGACTCCAGATGATAGAGCCGACGCCCTGGTCGGCACCGAGCGGCATCAGTTCCCATTCGTAGTCGCGACCGACCAGCGAGTAGTAGACCTGGTGCGCCACCGGCCTTTCCAGGCCGAGAGCCTCGGCGGTAGCGAGTGTTTTCATCAGTTCCCAGCCGGCGAAGTTGGAGACGCCGAGGTAGCGGATCTTGCCTGCCCGCACCAGATCGTCCAGGGCCGTGAGTGTTTCCGCCAGCGGTGTGCCCGCGTCGAAGGCGTGCAGCTGGAACAGGTCGAGGTAGTCGGTGCCGAGGCGGCGCAGCGAGGCGTCGACGGCGCGGATCAGCCTGGCGCGGCTCGAGCCCGCCTCGTGAGGGCCGGGACCGGTGGGCAGCGCCGATTTGGTCGACAGCAGCACCTGCTCACGCCTGCCCTTGATCGCCGCGCCGAGTACCTCCTCCGACGCGCCGTCGGAATAGACGTCGGCCGTGTCGAACAGGGTGACGCCGGCCTCCACGCTGATGTCGATCAAGCGCCTGGCCTGCGCGGCATCGGTATCACCCCATGCACTGAACAGCGCACCACGACCGCCGAAAGTACCCGCGCCGAAGCCGAGTGCCGGAACGAGAAGACCAGATGCGCCGAGCCGTCGGTACTCCATGAGAGCTCCTAAAGGGTCTATAGTGTCGTTAACACGATCGACAGTACACCCGATCCGCGCTAAATGAAACAGGAGTTCCGTTATGGACCACGACATCGCTTGGCCGGGCTCCGTCCGGCCTGGTGGACGCACCGCCCGGGTGCGCGAGTCCGTCCTGGAAGTGGCCGGTGATCTGCTGGCGGACCGCGGATTCGCGCACCTCGACCTGACCGAGGTCGCCACCGGCGCCGGGGTCGGCAAGACGACTGTCTACCGCCGCTGGCGCACCCCCGCGGGATTGGTCGCCGATCTGCTCGTCGACATGGCCGAGCAGTCACTGCCTCGCGCCGACACCGGCTCGCTGCTCGACGATCTGACCGCGAACGCCCGCCTGGTGGCGAAGACTCTCGCCGACGGTCGCCAGAGCAACCTCTTTCGCGCGGTCATCGCCGCCGCCACCTGTGACGATGCCACCGCCGCCGCGCTGCACACGTTCTACGACACCCGGCTCAACGAATGGGCGCCGTGTGTCGAGGCCGCCGTCATCCGTGGCGAGGCGCCCGTCGGCACCGACCCGCGCGCCGTGCTGTCCGCCGTTTCCGCGCCGCTCTACTACCGATTACTGGCCAGCGGCGATCCCATCGACGACGACATCGCCGACCGATCGGCCCGGGCCGCCGCCATCGCCGCCGCCGCGGGAACATTCGTCATCGCCGAGAAGCTCGACGACTGAACGCAGTGGACGACTGAGCGCGGTGCTAGGCGACCGCCGGGGAACGCCAGGCCGGGTCGCGACCGGTGAGACCGAGCAGTCGGTCGAAGGCGGGAGCGCCGGCCGAGACCTCGACAACCGGGCCGAACAGGCCGGGAGTGCCGGCGGGATCGGTCTCGCGCAGGAACTCGTGCAGGATCGCGAGATCCGCAGCGGCGACGGTCACATGCTGTCCGGTGGCGACGGCGAGATCCCACGCGTGGATGGTGATCTCGTCGAGCGCGACGATCGCCATGACCGCGGCGGGCAGCTCCACTCCACCGGCCTCGGTGTCACCCTCCCATGCCTCGGGCACGCGCCACACCGATGTCAGCGTCTCGAGCTGCGCGGCGATGCGGGTGCGCCAGTCATCGGGCAGCGGGCTGTCGGAACCGGCGGGCGGTGGCACGGACCGGCCGATCGACTCCTTGGTCGCGGCCTGGCGGAACGCCTCGGTCAGCCCGACCACGTGGGCGAGCAGATCGCGCACCGTGGACTCGGCGCACGGCGTCGGGTCGGCGAGCTGGTCGTCGGTGATGCCGTCGACGACCAGGGCCAGCGATCGGGCGGCTGGTTCGAAATCGAACTGTGGTTCCATGAGCGCTCCTCAGCGATGGCAATGGCTGCACTGATGCAGACGACACCGTCGCCGGAAAGTCATCGGTGCGGGTTGCCGCGGGCACCGGATGGGCGCACCCTGGACAGCGCAGGACCCGATCGACGTCAATCACGTCCGAGGCTCAACCGATCGAGCAGGCCGACGAACGAGGAGCACCGATGATCGACTACGAAAGCTCTCGCCCACTGGACGAGGTCCCCGAGGCCGATCGCGTCGAACAGGAACAGTCCGCCTTCCGCGATGACGAACGCGACGATCCCGCCTACTCCGACGCCGACTACACCGACGAGATGGCAGCCACCATCGCCCGTGAGGCCGAGACCGCGAATCCGGCGGACGTGATCGAACAGATCATCCCCGTCCCCTTCGACGAGGGCGGCGAGGAGTTCACCGTCGCCGAGGAAGGCTGACGGGCGCGCCAGCGTTCGATCGCCGTTCGCGCACGGCCACGGCGAGGGCGGAGGTTCGCCTAACCGGCGATCTTCGTCCGCAGACCCGCGTGCAGTTCACGCAGGCTGGACCGCTCGGTCGCCACCTCGAGCACGCGCAGACCGTGCGCGTCGGCGGCCAGTTCCACGGCCAATTCGGCGGGATCGAGCTGACGGTGCGGGATGCGGTAGGCGGCACACAGCGCAGCCAGATCCATGCCGTGCGGTGTGCCGAACACCCGCTCGAACACGCCCGCGTACTGCGGATCGCCCTGTTCGAGCAGCTCGAAGATGCCACCGCCGTCATCGTTGGCGACGACGATCGTGAGGTTGTCCGGACGTGGTTCGCCACGACCGATCAGCAGGCCGGACGCATCGTGCAGAAAGGTGAGGTCACCCATCAGCGCCACGGTGCGGCCCGGATGCGCCAGCGCGGCACCGACGGCACCGGAGACCGTGCCGTCGATCCCGGCGACGCCGCGATTGGACAGCACCCGGATACCCGGCCGTGGATGCGAGACCAGGGCGGCGTCGCGCACCGGGTTGGACGCACCGAGCAGCAGCTGATCGCCTTCTCGTAATCCGTCCATGACCACGGCCGCCACATGCAGGCCGGTCGCCTTGGGATGCGCGGCCAGCTCGGCCCGCACCACCGATTCGGCCTGCTGGTTCAGTTCGGCGCAGCGCGCCAGCCACGCGGGCGCGGGCACACCGGTGGTCACCGCGCGAGTGCCGGTGCCCACGACATTGCCGGAGACATCGGGCCAGCGCGGACCGGTGGTGAGCGCGAACACGGTGACGTCCGGATCGGCCAGCACGCGCGAGACCTGCCGGTGCAGGGTCGGGCGACCGGTGATGATCGCCTGGGTGGGCTTCAGCAGCGACAGCGCGAGCGGATGCAGGGCGGGGCCGTGCATCGGCGCGGTCGGCTCGGCCACCGTCGGCAGTGCGGCGAGTTCGGGCAGCATCCGGGCGCCGTGGCCGGAGATGACGACGGTGTCGGGCGTCAGATCGATGTCGAGCGGCACGTCGAGCGTGGCGTACTGGGTTGCCGTCCACGGCCGGTCGCCCTCGCGGCCGAGGGGCAGCGGGTCGTCGGACAGCTCCGGGACCAGCGGTTCCCGCAGCGGGATGTCGAACTGGACCGGGCCCGCGTTGCCGGAACGGGTTCCGCGCGCGGCGGCGAGTACCCGGCACACCGACGAGCGCCACACACTGTTCTGTCGCGGGTAGGCCGACTCCCCCGCTTCGGCTTCGGCCAGCCCGAGGCTGATCGTGGCGCGCACCTGAGAGCCGAACAGCCCGAGCTGTTCCACCGTCTGATTGGCGCCGGTACCGAGCATCTCGTAGGGCCGGTTGGCACTGACGACGATCAGCGGCACCCGCGCGTAGTTGGCCTCCAGGACCGCCGGGCCCAGGTTCGCCACCGCGGTGCCGGAGGTCATCACGACCGGAACCGGCCGCCCGGACGACACCGCGAGACCGATCGCGAGAAATCCCGCGGTGCGCTCGTCGACGCGCATGTGCAGCCGCAGCTCGCCCGCCGCGTCCGCCGCCTGCAGCGCGAAGGCCAGTGGCGCGTTGCGCGATCCGGGGCACAGCACCACTTCGCGGACGCCGCCGCGGACGAGCTCGTCGACGACCACTCGAGCCTGCGCAGTAGACGGATTCACAATCACAGCCTGTCAGACGGGCGCGCACCCGTCTGCCCCCGGCCCGCGTTGCGTGCGTCACCGAGCCGGACGGCGTACCGATATACGAACGCCCCAACCAATTACCGAAGAGCCGGACAGCTATTCATATCCAGCGGCAACCGATATTCATGAAATCGCAAAGAGAACAACAAAAGAAAGAAATCCGGCGACGAGCAGGACGCCCGCCGCCGGATTTCCGCCAACCCGGTAAAAGGCCGGCCGAACGAAGAGTCAGCTCACTCCGCGGGGGCGGTGAGATCCTGGATGCCCGTGACGGACTCGATGATGTTGAGGACTGCGGAGGTGGCGCTGTCCACAGCGGCGCTGCCCGACTCGAGCACACCCGAACCCGCGGACGAGCCGGTCAGCACGTCAGCCGAGCCCGTGGACGCCTCGGCGGAGCCGGTGTCGGCGCTCGCGACGGCGGGACCGAAGAACATGACAGCGGCGGCAGCGGCAGCACCGGTGGCGGCGAGGGTCTTGCGAGAGATCATGTGAGCAAATTTCCTTTCGACCTGTGCAATGCAGTCACTTGAAGCAATTCATATTCCGAATCGCTTGATTGGCAACGTAACCGATAAGGCAGGGTAGTTGTCAATCGCGAAGACGATGCACGCGCATATGACGAATTCGTGGCAACCCGCAATTATCCTGGCGTTCACCGGAGCGGTTACATTCCTCACACAGGCCGACCCGGAATTTACCGCCGACCGGGAATCGATGTGTCCGCCACCACCGCGCACCCCTGTTGCGTGAGGGTGGTCACCCCGAACGCGAAAAGGCCGGTGCGATTCGGTTACCCGAACTCGCACCGGCCCAATCGGACGATCGTGGCGAGGGCTACCTCGCCGTACCGCTCAGCCCGCGTGCTTCTGCACCAGATCGCCTACGCGCGGCAGTGCCTCGATGACGTGCTTCTTGGCCGAACCACGCATCGACGAGTACACCTTCTTCAGCGCAGGCCGGGTGGACGACTCGGCGCGGGCGTCGGTGACGGCCAGCAGCGACTCGGCTACCTCATCGGACTTCGCGGCCAGCAGATCGGCGAAGGTGCCGGTGCCGGAGGTGGTGAATTCAGCCCAGTACGGCTGGAGCTGATCGAGCAGTTTCGGCGCCAGCGACGCGAGGCCGTCGGGAACGATGGTCGGGCTGATCTTCTTGACCGCCGCGTAGCCACCCTTCACGGCCAGGCCGGACGCACCACCTTTGTCCGAGACCTCGGCGTCGAGCACCTCGACGGCGTCAGCAAGGAAAGCCGGACGCTTGGCGTCGTCGAGCAGGGATTCAGACAGTGCTGCAACCACTTTCAGGTTCCTCCGGATCGGTTCGATGTACGAGCAGGCGCAACTATACGCACCGGGTGCTCAGAGTATGCGGCGACCGCTCGAGCTGCGGTGTTACGACCTCGTACCGCGGCGCCGGAAGGTAGGGCAATAATCGTGTTCGTGACTTTCGATCCGAAGCTGTGGCAGCCCGTCCCCGGGTTCGAGGACCTGACCGACATCACCTATCACCGCCATATCGAGCAGGGCACGGTGCGGGTCGCGTTCGACCGGCCCGAGGTCCGCAACGCGTTCCGTCCGCACACCGTCGACGAGCTGTACCGCGCGCTCGATCACGCGCGGATGAGCCCCGATGTGGGCGCGGTGCTGCTCACCGGCAACGGTCCGAGCGAGAAGGACGGTGGCTGGGCGTTCTGTTCCGGCGGTGACCAGCGCATCCGCGGCCGCAACGGCTACCGGTACGCCGACGGCGAGACCGCCGACACGGTCGACGCGGCGCGCGCGGGCCGACTGCACATCCTCGAGGTGCAGCGGCTGATCCGTTTCATGCCCAAGGTGGTGATCGCGCTGGTCAACGGCTGGGCCGCGGGTGGCGGGCACAGCCTGCACGTGGTGTGCGATCTGACGCTCGCCTCGCGCGAGCACGCGCGGTTCAAGCAGACCGACGCCGACGTGGGTTCGTTCGACGGTGGTTACGGCAGCGCGTATCTGGCGAAGATGGTGGGCCAGAAGTTCGCCCGCGAGATCTTCTTCCTCGGCAGGCCGTACACGGCCGAGGAGATGCACCAGATGGGTGCGGTGAACAAGGTCGTCGATCACGACGAGCTGGAGAACGTCGCGCTCGAGTGGACCGCCGACATCAACGGCAAATCGCCGCAGGCGCAGCGCATGCTGAAGTACGCGTTCAACCTGCTCGATGATGGTCTGGTCGGTCAGCAGCTGTTCGCGGGCGAGGCGACCCGTCTGGCGTACATGACCGACGAAGCGGTCGAGGGCCGAGACTCGTTCCTGGAGAAGCGCAAGCCCGATTGGACGCCCTACCCCTGGTACTTCTGAGAACGGACACCCCATGGAGATTCTCAACAGCCGGATCATCGTGCGTCCCAGCGATTACGGTCGCACGCTGGCGTTCTACCGCGACAGCCTCGGCTTGGCGATCGCACGGGAGTACCCGGGTGGCACGGTGTTCTTCGCCGGGCAGTCGCTGCTCGAGGTTGCCGCACACGGTGGCAGCGGGCAGGCGGGCAGCTTCGACGGCGCGATCTGGTTGCAGGTGCGCGATGTCGAGGACGCGGCAGCGGAGTTGGCGCTGAAGGGAATTCAGATCGAGCGAGCACCGGTGCTCGAGCCGTGGGGTCTGTGGGAGATGTGGGTGCGCGATCCGGACGGGGTCGCGATCGTACTGGTCCAGGTGCCCGCCGAACATCCGATCCGGCGGGATCCGCGCTGGTCAGCGGAGTGAGTGAGCTGTGCACGCGGCCGAGCCGAGTTGCCGATGACGGCTCGGCCGCGCACGATAGCTGCGAGCAAGCGCCCGACCGACGCCGTCCGGACCGCCGTGCGAGTGGTGTCCATCTACTGAATCGCAGTCGCTATGCCTGGCTTTTCCGACCCGTTTCCCGACAAACCGACCCGTTGGCCGGGTCTTGTCGGTCGCATGACACGATCGAAGCCGTGAGGGCGCGCGGCAAGCTGTTTCCGGAGGTGGTGGGCATGAGGGAGCGCAGCGAGCGAATCAAGTGCCAGCGCGCAATGCGCACGGTGCGGCCGAGCGCCAGCGAGGCCGCGGCGTGAGCAGAACCCTGCGGACGCTGCAGATGCCGACCGGTGCAGGGGTCAGCGAAGTGATGCCCCACCTGCGCCAAGCCCTCGACGGCAGCGGCCCGGCGTGGCTACCGATCCCGACCACCGACCGCCGGGAGGCGCGCAGACTCTCCGACGCGCTCAAACCCGGCGATCCGATCGATGACGATGTCGCGCTGGTCGTGACGACCTCGGGCACCACCGGTATCCCCAAGGGCGCGTTGCTCGGCGCCGAGGCACTGCGTGCCAGTGGCAACGCCACCCACGACCGCCTCGGCGGTCCGGGTAGCTGGCTGCTGGCGCTGCCCACCCATCACATCGCCGGTATCCAGGTGCTGCTGCGCAGCATTCTCGCCGGTACCGAACCGACCGTGCTCGACGTGTCGGGCGGATTCCTGCCCGAGGCGCTGGCCGGCGCTGTCGGCGCGATGCGCGGACCGCGTCGCTACACCGCGCTGGTACCCACACAGCTGATCAAGTCGCTGGATTCGCCGATCGCGGCCAAGGCGCTCGCCGAACTCGACGGAGTCCTGGTCGGCGGTGCGGCCACGCCCGCGCCGGTGCTGGACCGGGCGCGCGACCTCGGTATCACGGTGGTTCGCACCTACGGGATGAGTGAGACCTGTGGCGGGTGCGTCTACGAGGGCGTGCCGCTCGACGGCACCGAGGTACGGATCGAGGACGGTCGCGTCATTCTGGGCGGTGCGATGATCGCGCGCGGTTACCGCAATCTGCCCGATCACCCGGCCTTCGCCGAGCCCGGCTGGTTCCGGACCGAGGACGCGGGCTCCTTCGACAACGGTGTGCTCTCGATTTCGGGCCGCCTCGACGAGGCGATCATGACCGGCGGGCTGCTGGTGATTCCGCAGGTGGTGGAGGCTGTGCTGGCCAACCACCCCGGTATCCGCGAATGCATCGTGCTCGGCCTGCCCGACGAACGGCTGGGTCAGCGGGTCGCGGTCGCGATCGTGCCGACACCCGGTGCCGCGCCGACGCTGGACGAGCTGCGCGCCCACGTGGTGGCCGAACTCGACTCGATCGCCGCACCGCGGGAACTGGCCGTCCTGTCCGAAATCCCGCTCCGCGGCCCCGGCAAGCCCGACCGCGCGGCCCTGCGCAAGCTCCTGCTGGCCGAGTAGCCGCCGGCGACAGCGCTGTGCAAGGGGCGTGCAAGTCGGGGTGGGCACGGTAGCGCTCATGACTTACACACCCACTTCATCCCTCGCCGTCGAGGCGGACGGGCTGGTCAAGGTGTTCGGGAAGCAGCGGGCGGTCGACGGGGTCAGCCTGACGGTGCCGCGCGGCGCCGTGTACGGCGTGCTCGGACCGAACGGCGCGGGCAAGACCACGACCATCAAGATGCTGGCGACCCTGCTCCGCCCCGACGGCGGTAGCGCCCGGATCTTCGGCCGCGACGTCGTGGCCGAACCGAACGCGGTGCGCTCGCTGATCGGTGTCACCGGTCAGTACGCCTCGGTCGACGAGGAACTCACCGCCACCGAGAACCTGATCATCTTCGCCCGCCTGCTCGGCCTGAGCAGGGGCGATGCCCGGCGCAAAGCCGTCGAGCTGCTCGAGGAATTCGACCTCGTCGAGGCCGCGTCCAAGCCGTTGAAGAACTTCTCCGGCGGGATGCGCAGGCGCCTCGACCTCGCTGCCAGCCTCATCTCCACCCCGCCGCTGCTGTTCCTCGACGAGCCGACCACCGGCCTCGATCCCCGCACCCGCGCGCAGATGTGGGACACCATCCGCAGACTGGTCCGCGAGGGCGCGACGGTGCTGCTCACCACCCAGTACCTCGACGAGGCCGACCAGCTGGCCGACCGGATCGCGGTGATCGACCGCGGCAAGGTGATCGCCGACGGCACCGCAGACGAGCTCAAGGCCTCCATCGGCGGCGCATCGGTCCACCTGACCCTGGTCGATCCCGAGCAGCTCGACGAGGCCCGCCGCATCGTCGGCGACTTCCTCGGCGTGAGCGCGCAGATCAGCCCCGAAGCGGGCAGGCTCACCGCACCGCTGCCCGACCCGAATCTCACCGCCGACCTGCTGATCCGGTTGCGCGACTGGGAGGTCGGGGTCGAGGAGATCACCGTCAGCAAGCCGACGCTGGACGAAGTCTTCCTCACCATCACCGGCCACCCGGCCGACGAATCCGACGACACCGAACGGAGCGCGGCATGACCGCAGTTCTCACCGCTCCCCCGACCATCGACGACATTCCCCAGGCCAGCGACCGAATCAGCCTGCGCGACACGATCTCCACCTCGTTCACGATGGCCTATCGCGGCCTGCTCAAGATCAAACACAATCCCGAACAGCTCTTCGACGTGACGGTGCAGCCGATCCTGTTCACGGCACTGTTCACCTACATCTTCGGCGGCGCGATCTCGGGCAGCGTGTCCGGCTATCTGCCGGTGCTCATCCCGGGCATCCTCGTGCAAACCGTGGTGCTGACCTCGGTGGTCACCGGCACGCAGTTGCGCGAGGACATGGACAAGGGCGTGTTCGACCGCTTCAAATCCCTGCCCATCGCCCGGGTCTCGGCGCTGTCCGGTGCGCTACTGGCCGACATGGTGCGCTACGCCATCGCCTCGACGCTGACCGTGCTGGTCGGGCTGGCGCTCGGCTACCGGCCCGGCGGTGGTCTGGTCGGCGTGGTCGCGGCCTGCCTGGTGGTCGTGGTGTGCTCGTTCGCGGTCAGCTGGATCTGGGCGCTGGTCGGTGTCACCGGCAAGAGCGCCGCGTCGGTGCAGGGCATCTCGATGATGGTGATGTTCCCGCTGACGTTCATGTCCGGCGCCTTCGCCCCGGTGAGCACCATGCCGGGCTGGATGCAGGGGCTCAACCACGCCAACCCGGTGTACTACATGGTCAACACCTGCCGAGAACTGATGAACACCAACAGTTACGGCACCGACCTCGTCTGGTCGCTGGTCGGGTCGCTCGTGGTGATCGCGATCTTCGCGCCGCTGGCGGTGCGGGCCTACATGCGCCGCGCCTGAACACCGCTCTTCCGCAACGGCATTCGATCCACCGGGTCGGGTGCCGTTGTCGTGTCAGCGCAGTCCGGAGATGATCTCGATGATGCGCGTCGCGGCGTCGAGACGACGCGTTCCCGCCGCGCGATGCAGGGCCGCGTCCATCGCGGCGTCGCCGACGGCACCTCGGTGCAGGGCGATGTGGGCGGTCAGTTCCATCGACGGGCCGTCCTGCCTGGCCACCGATGTCCTTGCGAGGGTGAGCAGTTCGAGCCCCTCGGCGCTCATGGGATCGGTGGCGAGCAGATAGGAACCGAGTCCGCACGCGACCGCGCCGATCTGCGGCAGGTCGACGTACTGCGCCAGGCGTTGATCGGCGGTCTCGATCAGCTGCGCCACCAGGCCGGCGGCAGCGGAGGCCCGGCCGTGCAGCACATGGGCACTGATGGTGGCCGCCGCCACCATCAGCGAACCGGGGCCCGGCGTCGGTTCGAAATCGGGCCAGCCGAGCAGTTCCAGCCCGCGAAGGTAGTGGCCGAGCCCGGCGTCGATATCACCCTCGGCGAGTTCGAGTTCGGCGATGGCCGTCGCGGCGTTGGCCAGGCGGTGGTTGCGGCGGACCGCGGGGTCGTCGACCGGGCTGACGCCCGAATCATTCGGTCGCACCGCGAAGTCGAGTTCGGCACGCGCCTGCTCGAGTTGACCACCCCCCACCAGGGCCGCGGCCAGGTAGCAGCGGCTCTCCATGATCTCCTCGTGCACCCGGAGCCGGCCCATCAGCTCCAGCGCGCTGCGGTAGTACGTCACGGCCTCGTCATAGCGCGCGGACTGGCCGCACAACTGAGCCAGGTGCTGGCACACCGTCGCCCGGCCCCAGACTTCCGCCGCGTCCATGTCGTCGAGTGCGCGCAAGGAGTCGAGGGTCGAGCCCGCGACGTTGCCGCCGTTCTCCCAGAAGTTGGAACGGGCCACCCACGCGGCAAGCCGGACTTGTCGATGACGTGATCGCGCGCCCCGCGCGAACAGCCTGCCCAACCGGAATCGCTTGGGCTGCACGGTGATCACCGTACCCAGGAAGGACAGGCCGGGATCGAGATCGGGGTTCGCCAGCAACCGCCTCGCGCGCATGCGCACGATCCCCGTCGCCCGGACGCCACCGTCCTTGAGGAACAGCATGTGCAGGCAGGTCAGCAGGTGCGTGATCATCTGGAGGTCGGCGGCCTCCCCCGAGCCCGGCGTCGGCGGCGCGACAACGACCAATCGCATGGCCCACCCGGTGAATTCCAGGTGCGCGCCACGCATCACCCACACCATCGCGACCACCGGAAAGACCGAGTACGCGGTGTGCGCGTCGGCGCGGTCGACGGCAGTGCGCAGCACCGCGACCAGGTTGTCCAGATCGGCACTCACCGCCAGCACCGACGCCACTTGATCGCCGTCGCGGTAGCCGCGAAACGCGTCCAGCGCGAATTTCCTGGCCCAGCAGAACATCCGGTCGAGAACGAGCGCGGATTCGGCACCGGCGGTCACCGCGTCGACGGCGGCGATCTGTTCGGCGCCGAACTCACGGACCGTTTCGAGCATGCGGTAGCGGATGCCGGCGCCGTCGGGGTCGTCCAGGACCGTGAGCAGGGACTGCCCGACCAGCCCGTCGACCGCGGCGGCGACATCCGCTCCGGCGGCCACGATCTCGGCCGCGGACAAGGTGAATCCGGCCGCGAAACGACTCAGCCTGCGCAGGGTCACCTGCTGATCGGGGTCGAGGAGGTTCCAGCTCCAGGCGATCACCGCGTGCAGTGTGCGATGCCGATGCGGCGCGGACCGATCACCGCTGCGCAACAGGGCGAAACGATGTTCGAGCCTGGTCTCGATCTCGGCGACGCTCATCGTGCGCACCCGCGCGGCGGCGAGCTCGATCGCCAGCGGGAGGCCGTCCAGAGTGCGACACAGCCGGGCCACGGTGTCGGGATCGAGCCGCACGTCGGGACGTACCGCCCTGGCACGTGCCGAGAACAGTTCCGTGGCAGGCGAACCGGCGGCGTCGATCGCCAAAGGAGCGAGGGGATACACGGATTCGGCGGTGATCGCCAGCGGCGAGCGGCTCGTGGTGAGCACCGTCAGCTGGGCGCAACTACCGACCAGATCGGCGACCACCTCCGCCGCGGCATCGATCACGTGCTCACAATTGTCCAGAATCAGCACCATCGGCCGCTCCGCGAGCGCCTCACGCAGGCGGGTGCGCGCATCGATCTGCCTGCCCTGCCGGATGGCTCCCGGGTCACGGATCACCTCACCCAGGCCCATCACCTGCCCGATCACGACTTCGATGCCGGTGCGCGATTCGCCGTCCGTCTCCGATTCGGGCTGCACCGAAGCCAGTTCGACGAGCACCACCGGCACCGAACGAGCCAGCCGTTCGCCCACCGCGTTGGCGATTCTGGTCTTGCCGGTGCCACCGGGACCGAGGACGGTGGTCACTCTGGAGCGGTGCGCCAGATCGGTGATCGCGTCGAGATCCGCCGAGCGACCGAGCAATTCATTGGGCGCCGCACGCAGCCCGACTGCCGTGCGGGTCATCGAGGTGCGGTTTGCCGTTCGTCGGTCAGGGGTGCTGCTGTTCGCCGCTTCGACCGACAGCGTGTTCGCCCGCTGTTCGCCCGACCCCACGGTGGTCGACGCGCCGGTGCGCTGGGGGCCACCGTCGCTGGACGTCGTCGATGGGCCGACCGTTTCTGCCTCGGCTCCGCTGCCGTGTGTCCAGGTGCCAACAGGCGAGTAGTGCCCGTCGGTTTGCCCGGGTCCGTCGCCATCCCCAGTGTCGAAGCCTGCCCTACCAGCGGCGACCGGGGCGGCCTTGCTGTTACGGGTTCCGGGGAGCTCGATCGGTTCGCCGCGCAAAATGGCGGTGTTGAGGGCGAGAAGAGTGGGCCCTGGGTCGGCGCCGAGTTCTTCGATCAGGCGCAGCCGGTACGTGGCGAAGACTTCGAGGGCTTCGTTGGTTCGGTCCGCGGCAGCGAGAAGACGGATCAGGGTCGTGTGAGCGGATTCGTCCAGGGGGTTGGTCGCCGCGGCCGCGCGAGCCAGCGGGATGGCGGCGGTGAAGTCGCGCAAGCTGGTGCGAGCGGTGAGTTCGGTCTGATCGAGGTGGCGGCGGAGCTCAGTGGCGGCCGCGCGCAGATCGTCGGCGGGGGCGGAATCAGGAAGATCGGCGCCCGGCTCGCCGCGCCACAGGGTGCGGGCCAGCGCGATCGTCGCGAGGCTGTCGGTGGTGTTTCCCGCGGTCAGATCGTCGTCGGCTCGACGGGCCAGCGCGGTGACCGCGGTGAGGTCGACGCTGTCGGCGGGCAATCTCAGCCGGTAACCGGCCGGGCCGATCTCCAGTGCGCCGTCGGGCAGCATCGCCCGCAGGCGCGAGACCTGCGTGTGCAGCGCGTTCATCGGGGCGCGTGGTGGTTGTTCGCCCCACACCTCGTCGATCAGCGTTTGCGCGCTGCGAGCCCGGCCCGGATGCACCGCGAGCGCGGCCAGCAGCAACCTGGCGCGGGCGCCGGGTAGCGCGATCATGGCGTCGTCGCGGCGGATCGCGATCACGCCGAGCACCCCCACGACAACGCGGGAGAGTGCCTCGGAGGGCGACCCCTCGGGGCCGCGATGCTGTACAGACATGCCGGATGTCATCGTAGGCGAGGGCGGTGACGGGTTCCCGGTTCGCGCCTCGGCGCGACACCGCCGACGTTGTGTCCCGCGATTTTGTCCCCACCTCGCTTTAGGCTCACGCACATGGGCAACTTCGAGGTGTCGCGGCGCACCGTCATCGCCGCTGAACCGGCACGGATCCACGCACTGATCGACAACTTCCGCCAGTGGCGGCTGTGGTCGCCGTGGGAAGACGCCGATCCGCAGCTCGCCCGTACCTACACCGGCCCGGAAGCCGGCGTCGGCGCCCGCTACGCCTGGCGGGGCAACCGCAAAGCCGGTGCGGGGGTGATGGAGATCAAGGCCGACGCCGAACGCGAGATCGGCGTGGAGCTCACCTTCGAGAAACCTTTCAAAGCCACCAATTTCGTCACCTTCACGCTCGCTCCGGTTGCCGGTGGCACCGAGGTGACCTGGCAGATGACCGGCACCCACTCCGGGCTGATGGGCGTGCTCGGCAAGGTGTTCCCGATCGACAACCTCATCGGCAAGGACTTCGACAAGGGACTGGCCCGGCTCAAGACGGTCGCCGAGTCCACCCCGGCCTGACCGCGATCAGGCGCCCTCCGGCCGAGCGCGAGGGGCTCCAGGAGCGGGGAGCGCCCGTGTCGGATTAGGCTTCGATCCATGGCTACAGCAGCGGAATGGATCGAGGGCGCCCGACCGCGGACGCTGCCCAACGCGATCGCGCCGGTACTCGCGGGCACCGGCGCCGCCGCGTCGGTAGACGGGGCCGTCTGGTGGAAAGCGATTCTGGCGCTGCTGGTTTCACTGGCGCTGATCGTCGGGGTGAACTACGCCAACGACTACTCCGACGGCATTCGCGGCACCGACGACGTGCGGGTCGGCCCACTGCGCCTGGTCGGCTCGAAGCTGGCCTCCCCCGAAGCTGTTCGCACCGCCGCGGTGCTCAGTCTCGCGATCGGCGCGGTCGCCGGCCTCGTGCTGGCCGTGACCACCGCGTGGTGGCTGGTACTGATCGGCGCGCTGTGCCTGGCGGGCGCATGGTTCTACACCGGCGGCAGCAAGCCGTACGGCTACAGCGGTTTCGGCGAGATCGCCGTGTTCGTGTTCTTCGGGCTGATCGCGGTGCTCGGCACCCAGTACGTGCAGGCGCTGCGGGTCGACTGGGTCGGCCTGCTGCTCGCGATCGGCGTAGGCGCGTTCTCCAGCGCGGTGCTGGTGGCCAACAACCTGCGTGACATCCCGACCGACACCGAGTCGGGCAAGGTCACGCTCGCGGTGAAACTCGGCGACGCGCGCACCCGCACCCTGCACCTGGTGTTGCTCGCGGCGCCGTTCGTGATCAGCCTCGCGCTGATCGCGCGCACGCCATGGGCGCTGGCCGGACTGCTCGCGTTGCCGCTGGCGATCCGGGCCAACGCCCCTGTGCGCACCGGTAAGGGCGGGCTGGAACTGATTCCCGCCCTCCGCGATTCGGGGCTCGCCCTGCTGGCTTGGTCGGCGCTGAGCGCGCTGGCCGTCGGGCTCGCGGGCTAGTCGCCGTCGGGCACCAGAATGCCGAGCACCCAGTTGACCAGCGTGATGATCAAGCCACCCCACAGCGCCGCCCAGAAGCCGTCGACGCGAAGGCCGTAGTCGGTGAGCTCGGTGATCTTGGCGGTGAGCCACAGCATCCCCGCGTTCACCACCAGCAGGAACAGGCCGAGGGTGAGGATCACGAACGGCAGCGACAGGAGTTTCACGATCGGCTTGATCACGGCATTGACCGCCGTGAACACGAGCGCGACGATGAGCAGGACCAGGGCCTTGCCCCAGTTGCCCCACTCCGCTGACCACTCGGGCGGCACGTAGATATCGATCTTGTCGATCCACGCGGCCGCAGCCCAGATGGCTATGGCGTTGATGACCAACCGGATTGCTAGTTGCATGCACGCAATGCTAGGCCGGGAAACGGACATTGCGGCGGGTCTGACACACACCCGATGTGGAATTCACGCGGCGCGGTCGAGCATCGCGTAGAGATCGGCGCGTAGGCCCGATACCGCGTCGCGGCCGCCGAGCAGGTCCGTGGTGGCCGGGTCTGCCCCGCGCAGGATGCCGAGCAGCAGGTAGGTCGAGGAGATCTCGCGATCCTTGCGGTGGATCGCCTCGCGCAGCGCGAGTTCGAGTGACTTCTTGGCCGTGCTCGTGAACGGGATGTGCCCGGAGCCGAGCAGTCGGCCGAACATGCCGCGTTTGGCCTCCGGTTCGGCCTGATCCCAGGCCTGCGGGCCGAAGTTGTCGGCGATGCTGGCCTGCACGGCATCCAAATCGATGCCGATCGAGCGCAGGGCCTGCGCGTCGTCGGCGCCCAGCGGCGGCTCGCTCGTGCGGGCGACGAGGGCGGCGCGCACACCGCCGGCGGTGATGCCGCGCGCGTCGAGCACCGCGCGCAGCTCCGGTTCGGCGTTCGACACGGTGCCGAGCAGCACATGCTCCGGCCCGATCCGCTTCGCGCCCAGCTCCTTGGCGTCGTCCTGGGCACCGACCACCGCGGTTCTGGCCTCGCGGCTGAATTTTTCGAACATCAGCGGGTTCCACCTTTCCGGTTGTGTTTCTGATGGACCGCTTGCTTACTCACCTCGAGCGCCTCGGCGATGGCCTGCCACGACCAGCCGTTGGCTCTGGCATTGGCGACCTGGATGGTTTCGAGTCGGTCGGCCAGCCTGCGCAGGGCGAGCACCGCGCGCAGCCCGACCGCGGGGTCGGGGTTGCCTGCCGCTGAGGCGAGGGTTGTTGCATCGGTCATACCGTCAATTTTGATTGACGTCGGCCATGTTTGTCAACAAAAATTGACATCGCCGAGCGCGAACAGGCCCGGAAAGGGTGTGGCGGAGGTTGTCAGCCGTTCCAGCTGCCGGTGGTGGCGAATTCGGTGAGGATCTCGGCCGGGCCGGTCAGATCCATGTTCTGGGCGGCCACCCAGTCGTCGTCGAAATAGGTGCCCGCGTACCGGTCGCCGCCGTCGCACAGCAGCGTGACCACGCTTCCACTGCGACCCGCCGCGACCAGCTCGGCGACCAGATGGAACGCGCCCCACAGGTTCGTGCCGGTCGAACCGCCGACGCGGCGGCCCAGTGCGGCGCTCGCATGACGGGCGGTGGCGATCGAGGCCGCGTCGGGAACCACGATCATCCGATCGACCACCTGGCCAACGAACGACGGCTCCACCCGAGGACGGCCGATCCCCTCGATGCGCGACGGCATTCCGGTCTCGTAGCCCGCGTCGCCCGTCTCGTAGCCGCCGTAGAACGCCGAATGCTCCGGGTCCACTACGGCCAGACGCGTCGCGTGCCTGCGATACCGGATGTAGCGACCGATCGTCGCGCTGGTGCCGCCGGTGCCCGCACCGACCACGATCCACTCCGGCACCGGGTGCTTCTCCAGCGCCAGCTGTTCGAAGATGGACTCGGCGATGTTGTTGTTGCCACGCCAGTCGGTGGCCCGCTCGGCATGGGTGAACTGATCCATGAAATGTCCGCCGGATTCGGCGGCGAGACGCTTGGCCTCGGTGTACATGTCCGGTGGTCGATCGACGAAATGACATCGGCCGCCCTGCGCTTCGATGAGCGCGACCTTCTGCGGCGACGTACTCGCGGGCATCACCGCGACGAAGTCCAGACCGAGCAGCTTCGCGAAGTACGCCTCACTCACCGCCGTCGAACCCGACGACGCCTCGACCACCGTCGTACCCTCGGTCACCCAGCCGTTGCAGATCGCGTACAGGAACAGCGACCGCGCCAGCCGGTGCTTGAGACTGCCGGTGATGTGGGTCGACTCGTCCTTGAGGTAGAGCTGCACCGGCCAGTCGGCGGGCAGCGGATACCGCAGCAGGTGGGTGTCGGCGGAGCGCTGCGTATCGGCGTCGATCAGCCGGACGGCATTGTCGACCCAGTCACGCGGGGCGCTGCGGTCGAGGTATTTCACGCCGACGCGCCGTCGTCGTCACCCCGCAAGCGGGCCCGCAGCTGCGCCTTGTCCTGGCGGCGGCGCGCGTCGACCACGGCGATGTCCTCGTTCACCTTCACCCGCAGTTTCTTGAACAACGTCAGCGACAGCGGCATCGCGACGATCAGCGCGAACAGTGCCGCGACGATGATCGGCACGTCGACACCGATCAGCTTGGCCACGCCTACGATCAACGCGGCGATCACCACGACCAGCCCGAGACGAGCCAGCGTGTAGAGCGCGAGATTGCGGACCAGCCGCTTCCCTGCGCCAGGACCCTGCTGACCTGTTGCTTCACTCACGACTACAGCGTAGCCCCGGCGGAATCGTCTCCGATGCGGCCCCGTTCGCGGCTTTTGTCTATTACTTCCCCTTTACCAACAGTAGGTGGTTCGACTACATGGGGGTCGCAGTGCGACGATGACGCCACTGATGAGGGAACTGTCGAGAACGGAGAGGTTAGCTATGACTGCGATCACCGTCGGCCTTCAGGACACTCTGCTGACACCAGGCCAAGTGGCCGCCATGTTCCACGTAGATCCCAAGACCGTCACCCGGTGGGCCCATGCGGGCAGACTCGGCTCACTGCGTACACCGGGCGGACATCGCCGTTTCCGCGAGTCCGAGGTCCTGCAGTTGCTCAGATCACTGACCACCGAGGCAGCACCCCGCTGACTCACCGGCCGACGCGAGCCCACCGCGGGCTCGCGTTCGCCAAAAATTTCCCTCCCGTTGCGGATGTGCACACGGCGCGGACACGGCTACCCTCGATAGCAGGAGGTGAGCGACGTGACGTACCTATTGGCACTCATCGCGATCGTGGCCATCGCGGTGTTGTGCTGGAAGGCGTTCGGCCCCGAAATGCAACGCCCGAATCCCGGCCCGCCCTCGCGCAGACCGGTTCTCGGCCCCGACGATGATCCGGAATTCCTCTGGCGCCTCGGCAAACAACCACGTGACGACTCCGGCCCCGCCGAGTGACCCTCACGAAGTGCGTCGCCGTGAGCTGACGCACATACCCCCGTTGCGCGTCGAAAGAGCTGGGTAGATAACGTATTCCGGTGATTGATGTGCAGCAGGGTTCTGTCCCGACCACCTGGCGCGCGGCCGACGGCAGCGCCGTGACGTTCACCGAGGCACGGTCGGAGTGGACTCGCGCCGCACACGAGGTGCTGGCCGACACCGCTACCCGGTTCAACAACTTCATCGTCAACACCGAGCTGGCCGAGCTGGTCCAGGAAGAATCCGGGATCCGCACCGCGGTGAAGTGGCAGCACTGGCTTCCGGTCGTGCTGGACAAGGTCGCCGAGCACTGTCACAAGAACAACGAGCCGCCGCTGAGCGCGCTGTGCGTGCGAAAGAACCAGACCGTCGGCACCGGCTACCGCTACATCCTCGAACTCGCGGGCCTGCCCATCCCCGACGATCTCGAAATGCACGCGGCCGCGGCCCGCTGGCAGTGCTATCAGCACTACGCCACCGACCTCCCCGCCGACGGCGGTCTGCCCACCCTCCCCCCGAAGGTCGCGGCCATCCGCCAGTCCACCTCCGCGGACCTGGCCACCGCCGAAGCAGCCGAGGCAGCCGTCAAACGCCCCTCCGCCGCCCGCCGGACCGTGGCCGCCATCCCCAAGCCCGAACCGGTCCGCAAGCCGGTCTGCCTCAACTGCCACGTAGAGCTTCCCGCCAACAAGATCTGCTACTACTGCTGATCAGGCGCCTCAGGGCTGCCACCGCGGGTTGTGCAAGATGGCCAGGTTCTGGCGTGCGGTGACCGCGAGGCTGTGCACATCACTGTCGGGATACATCCGATCGAGGATGCTCCAGTACGAGGCCGCAGCCCGTTGCCGAAACCCGGCCAGCGCCTGGGTCGCCGCCAAGTTGTTGCGACGCCCGAGAGTTTCGAGACTGTCGTCGCCGAGTTTCCGTTCGCTGTAATCGACGTTCAGGTCGAGTAGGTCGAGGGCCTGAAGATACTCACCGGCAGCGGAATATCCCAATGCCAGATTGTTGCGGAGGGTGAGCGTCATTTCGTCGTCGACGCCGAGAACATGCTCGGCGATCGACACGATATCGTCGAGCACCTCCAGTCCTTCGGAGACGTAGCCCGCATCGCAGTACGACCGGCCGAGGGCATTTCGCACCTGCAACGTGATGCGCTGGTCGGCACCGAACTTCTCCGCGCACTGTTGCGCGAGCGGCTCCAACACCGCGATAGCTTCCCGGTAGCGCCCGCTGTCGCGATGATTCTCCGCGACCGCCACCCGATACGACACCGTAGTGATCTCGGAAAACGGTGCGCGTCCCAGGCCGTCGGCTCGCCAGATCGCCGCCGCCGCGTACGCGACATCGACCGGTCCCCCCGCCACCGCTGGATGGGCAGGCGCGACGGGCCACGGTTTCGACGGCGGCGCCTCACGAACGACCCATGCCATCAGCATTTCTCGCAGCTGCTCGGGCTGCGTGCCCGCAACGTGGAATCGGTGGGTAGCCCCCGCCACATCCAGGCGAATCACGGAGCCGTCGGCCCACCCGACTCCGGCACCGATCACTTCGAGAAGATCCGGCGTGCGTACATCCACGCCCGTCACCTCACGCCAGCCGACCGCGAACGCCGAGCGCACCGATCGTCGCCACCGGATTCCCGAACGCGAGAAACTCAACTTCCCCGCATGCCCAGCCGATCCCCCGGAGCGATCCCGCGCGCTGTAGGTCACACCGGACAGCCGAAGATCTTGCGCCACAAGACCTATGGTCTCATCTCGAAGCTATGCAGACATGCTATATCGGATGTAGCAGCCGCTCAGTTCAGACCCGCGTAGCTGTGCAGACCGCTGATCACCATGTTGATGATGAACACCTATCCAGCTGTTTGCCAAGATTGACTCTGGCTGGAGAAGATAGATAACCGCAGGTAGTGATGTTGTTTGGGTTGATTCTGTTGAACCGCCCTGACCGTGCTGCGTATCGGCTGCGTACTCGCTCGTTTGCCCGAGTCCTAGCCAGCGACCCCTGACATAGCAACCAACATCCGCTCCAGACCCCATTCTGGGTCGAGGACAGGAACCCTTCGCTCCTTCCAGACTGGCGAGATGCTAGCGATGACGTCCCTCAAGGCTGGATGCAAGCTGTCTGGAGCGAACACAGCCATGACGTTGTAGGGGCTCTGGAAGCGAAAGTTACCCCGGTGGCGCCACTCACGCTCCCAGGCGAAGTCTTTGCCCCGGCCGCTTTGTTCAAAGAACGGCGTGATCTTGAGGATTTCCAGCTCGGCAGCATCCTGAAACGGATTGTCACATTGCCTTCGCGCAGCTTCAACCATTTGGTTCACGGCTCCTGTTAGCCAGGTGTATCCGGGGGTTTGATCCATGTACCAAACCGGGTTACATCCCCGACTTCGCGCGTACCCCTTCGTGAACGCAATCCCGTAAGGTCTGAACTGCCAGCCGCGCCGGTCAATCTCGCGGACCATCATCCAGCAATGCTCAAGCGGTGTGTCCGTGAAGCAGACCGTCCGTTGTGTGACGCTCGGGTCGGCCCTCGTCCGATCGTCGAGCATCGTCGCCATGCCGTAGGAGGTACGGGCCTCGATTACTTGGTCTCGGAGCATGTTGAACAGGTTGGTGAAGGCCTCGTAGTCCGTGCCTCGGGTGAAATGCACGAGGAACGTGCTCAAATCAGATCGGCGATAGAGCAGATCCTGGATACGGTCGGCCATCTGTTGATTCTAGTGCCTGCCTGGCCAATTCATGATGCGCTATCCCTTGGGCGTGGCTCCTGCAGCAGTTTCCGCCTCCGCAGGCTCGACCTCTGCAGCACCTTCCGCCTCCGCAGGCCCGACCCCTGCAGCACCTTCCGCCTCCGCAGGCCCGACCCCTGCAGCACCTTCCGCCTCCGCAGGCCTCCCGGAAGGACCGCTCACCCGCACGCTATGAATGAATCCATGATTGAACACATACGACGCTTCCAATTCATCGACAAGCTTACGAGGGTCTTCCACCAGAGAAGCCGCACGTTTCAGCGCTTCAACATCGGAGACAGCCTCTCGAAAAATAGTAACGAATTCCTGACAGGCCAAGAACCCCTGCTTGATCATTTCAAGGTACTTACCCTCATGGAATAGCCATTTATCCTTATGCTTGATATCAGATTTGCCCTTTGCGTCCGACACCAACAACAAATAGTAGTGTCTCATCCCCGCACGCTGAGACGCCTCGGCGCGACGAATTATGGCCACCAAGTCACCCGCAGCCTCTACAACGGGGTCAGGCGCCACAACCTGCAGCGATGCCTCCGCGTCATAAATCGACATCATCCGGTCAGCGATAGTCTTCAGAGCAGAATGCGAGTCTTTGAAGAAGAAGTCGAAACTGGTAGCGTTATCCAGCTGATTCAGGTCGCCGAAATGCCGAATATCGAGTATCAAGTCGCCATGAAATCTTTGCAAATTGCGGAGCAGGAATGCCGAATGCTCGATCAGAGAAACAGCCGCTTCGTGACACTTCTCTTTCTGCCACTGTCGGGCATCTCTCGCATCCGCAGCCGCAATCGCCTTCCGATTTGTTCGATTGCTCACCAGCACCCCCGTGAATGCCGCTGATGCCACCACTATCGAGCCGAGGAGAGGCAGCCATGCCTGCCACCAGGCAGGCGAGTTCTGAACGATCTCGATTACTTGCATCCGCACGAAGCGATCATCCCAGAGTCGAACCTGTCTCGAGTGGCGTCCGGTAGTCGGCGTTCGGCCAACAACGTCGCCCTTGGACCTCGCCGCGTACCGATTGTGTACCCATCGCGATGCCTGCCGTGGTGCGACCGCCTACGGCGCCAGACTACGACGTATGGACTTGCCGGACTGTGCCTGCCAGGAACCTGGATGCCCCAATCGCGCGACACACATGGTCCGGGTTGAAGCGCCGCCGGAACCTACTAGCACCTGGTACCTGTGCGATCAACACGAAGGTGAAATCAAAGTCTCCGTCGCCGCTTCGCGGCGGAGGGTCGCGAAACAACCCCGAGAGGAGTCCGCAACCCCTCGCTGTAGAGATTGCGGACGCACAGTCATCAGAGACCGACCGGCTTGCCCACGGTGCGGATCGCTGAACAGGATCGTTCCAGACAATGAGCCGATGGAGCCGCGGGACTCTGCAGGGCACGCCGTCCTCGATGAGGACGGCGGCAAGATCCTCGTAAAGGTCAGCACCGGCGACAGCTTCAATCGTCGTTGGCGGGAATGGTTCGTTGTCCACCGATTTGTGAACAAGACCGATGACATCTACCAGGAAGTGATCGACTACCCCGACGGCACACGCCTAGAAAGCGTCGCCAAGGAGTCCGAGCATCGCCCACGTCGCAGGCGTCGCCCTAGCGCCCGAAGTTGACGCCTATGCATCAACAAACGGCGTGCCATCTTGCTGCTCATCGAGCTTGACGCTTACGCGTCAACCCGGCGGACCCACAATTTGTGGTCACCTCTTAAGCGGCAACTTACTGCCGCCGCGTTGCACTCCGACCAACTCGCAAACCGCGTCCCACACCGCAGCCGCCGCGACGCACGCCACCCATCACCCAAGCTCGTCGATACGACCGGCGCTCCCCAGCGCAACCGCTCCCCCAACCTGGCCTATCTCTTATGGTCCTCCCTTCACTTCTTCTCTTCTCACTTCTTCACTCACAGTTACTTTCTAACAAACCCAACCACCCACCCACCTTGAACCACCCCCTCCCTGTTCCTGATTCTCTGACAGCG
>NZ_JBHUYK010000015.1:0-38336 GCF_042668615.1 Nocardia sp. NPDC057272
GGCCCACCATGGTGGGCAGCGCCTTCGTCGTGTCGGGGATCAGGCCGGAACGGAGCGGTAACTGCGCGCGACGAGCGCGGAACGCAGGTACCACAGCCCCGAGGGCTGGGTGGGATCGAAGCCGGTGAGCTGGCCGATCCGCTTGAGCCGGTAGTCGACCGTATTGGTGTGCACGTGCAGCACGCGAGCGGTGCGCTGGCGGTTGAGGTTGTTGGCGATGTGACGCTGCAGGGTTTCGAGCAGCTCGGGGTACTGATCCAGCGGATCCAGCAGCGAGCCGAGGAATTCGCGGCCGGGCCCGGGACGGGTCAGCTGGTATTCCAGGGCGAGCTCGTCGAAGCGGTACAGACCCGAGGTCACCTCGAGCCGCTGCACCATGTCCAGCAGCTCGTGGGCCTGATCGGCGGCATCGGGAACCCCGGTGGTGCTCGTTTCGACCATCGCGGCGGTGATGCCGACCTGGGCCGCCTGGGAGAGCTGGGCGACCAGCGCGGTCAAACCCTCGCGGTCGAAGGCGTTGGCGGGGATCAGCACCGTCCCGCCGTCGACGCTGAGCAGCGACAGTGCCGAGTCGCCGCAGCGCTTGGCCAGTTCGGCTTGTACCCGGCGCAACTTGCGGCGGGCGACGACCTTCGAGTCCAGTGCCGGGTTGGCTTCCTCGCGGTGCTGGGGGATAGCCAGGGCGAAGACCGCGTAGGTCTCGGCGATGGTGATGCCGCATTCGCGGGCCATCGTCGACGTGCTGTGCCCGCCGAGCAGGGCCGAGGTCAGGGTGTGGACGGCGGTGTGGTGCTCACTGACCACACCGCGCAGCTCGCGCACATAGGCCAGCGAGATCTGGGCGGTGATGGTGTCGAGCAGTTCCATCACGACCTTGACGCCACCGACCAGGCTGTCGAAATCCTTGCCCGACGCACTCGATACCACCAGGTCGAGGCCGATCTTGAAGCCCTCGGCGATCGAGTGGTGGATTGTGTCGATCGGTACGCCCTCCCGGGCCCACGCGCTGGCCGCGTCCTGCAGGCGCTGCAGCTGGCTCGGGACGTCACGCCCGTCGAGCATGCCGACCGCGAATTCCAGGCAGATCCGGGTGATCGTGGTGACATCGCCGGAGATGGCGTCACCGGGTAGCGTGCCACAGGGTGCGACGGTAGCGACGAAATGGCCGACCATCTGCCGCGAGAGTGCGCGAACGTCCTTGAGTGGCAACGACATCGGCTTGCCCGAGACGGTCAGCGACGGTCGGGGTGGATTGTGGACGGACATCTGTGTTCCCTTCGCCAGTTTCGGCTGTACCCCCCCGCTGTCCAGCGAACCCCACCCTAACGAACGACAAAGGAAACCGGAATGGATTGTCAGGTTCTGGGTAGGGGGCCCACCCCTGGCGGTCGCCGTAGTGACGGATCACAAGTCTGGTTCTTAGCTATCAGTGGTTGTAGAGTTCAGCGCCATGCGACCTGCCGTCCGTTGTCTGGTCTGGGAAGTGGACGAGACCCTGTGGGAGGGTGTCGTCCACGACGAGACCGGCACCACGCCGCGCCCACCGGCACTGCGCACGCTGACGAAACTGAGCGAGCGCGGTGTGCTCCATGCTGTCGCCGCACGCGGTGACCGAGCCAGAACCATGCACACGCTGTACCGCCACGGTCTGTACGAGATGTTCTCGGCGGTCGAGGTGGGCTGGGGGCGCAAGTCCGCCTCGATCGTCCGCATCGCAGGCACCCTCGGCCTGGGTCTGGACTCACTCGCGTTCGTGGACGCCGAGCCGGTCGAACGCGCGGAGGTCTCGCGAGCACTGCCGATGGTGCGCTGCTACGCCGCCCGCAATGTCGACATGCTGCCGTTGCTCCCGGACTTCCGCCACGAACTGCGTTCGGGCCCCGTACCGACACCACCGTTGGGATTCGCCCGCGTTCCCGCCCTCTGACCGCGATCGACGCATCAACCGCAGCATTGCATCGAGTGCCAAAACGTGGAATCCGAGCGTTCGGGGATCCTGATCAGGGCAGCAGCGACAGGGTGAGCGCGGCCAGCCGATCCGGCGCGGCCACCACGTCGTAAGCCGCGATGCGCCCACCGCGCACGAGGAACGTCACCACGAAATCCGGTCCGTCGGCTCCCGGCACGACCAGGCCCGGCCTGCCGTCGACGAGCACCAGCACCGCCTCGCGCGAGCGCCGCCGCAGCGCGAGAGCGCCCTCGGCCACGGCGCGGGCGCCGCGCACGACCAGGGCCATTCCGGGCGAGAGCGCCGCCGGGTCGGCGGTTCGCACCACGTCGGGTGCGAGCACCGCGAGCAGTCCGCCGAGATCGCCCTCGCGAGCAGCCTGCACAAAAGCCGTCACCGCGGTCTGATGCGCGAGCAGTTCCGTCGGCTCCACCCGGGCGGGCGCGTGCACACGCAGCCGGGCCCGGCTGGCGAGTTTCTTGGTGGTGGCCGGCGTGCGCCCGAGCATCGGCGCGATCTCGGCGAACGGCACCGCGAACAGATCGTGCAGCACGAAGGCGACACGTTCCTCGGGGCCCAGCGTGTCGAGAACGACCAGCAGCGCCCGCCCGACGGAATCCGCCCGCACCGCTTCGGCTTCGGGATCCACACCCGCGCCGGTCGCCACCGGAACGGAAGTCTCAGGGGGCGCTATCTCGGCGCGACGGGTACGGGCGCGCAGCATATCGAGGCAGATCCGCGATACCACCGTGGTGAGCCAGCCGTCGAGATCGGCGATCTCGGTGCCGGTCCCGGCCAAGCGCAACCACGCCTCCTGCACCGCGTCCTCGGCCTCGGCTCCCGAACCCAGCATCCGAAAGGCCACGCCACGCAGGCGGTCGCGCCGTTGTTCGAACGCGCGCGCCGACACTTCGGTCCGGTCAGTGCGCATCGGTCACCTTTCGCTCGCGCCGGTCGTCTATCCGAGGGACGGCACTCGCTGTCCCATCATGGCGGCTGTCTCCACGATGACAGAGGCGCCGATCACCGAAACCGGAGGATCTGATCCGATGCACACCACCTATCTCGTCGTCACCGTGCTCGCGGCCGTCGCCGCCTTGGCAGCTGCGCTGATCGACGTCGTTCGCGCCGACTGGGTACGCGAGAACATGCGCCACTACGGCATCGCGCCCTGGACGCTCACGCCGCTGGCCCTGATCAAGGCGGCGGGTGGATTCGGTCTGCTCGCCGGTCTGGCCTATCGGCCGCTGGCGGTGGCAGCCGCGGCCGGGCTCGTGCTGTATTTCGTCGCCGCCGAATTGACTGTGTTGCGGGCGCGCCAGTACGCGGATCTGGGTTATCCGCTGCCGTACCTGCTGCTCGCGGCTGCTTCGCTGGGCCTCGCGGGAGCATGAGGCAGCTGGTGGCGCGCCCTTGCCCGCGCGCCACCAGCACCTGGGTCAGGCCTCGGCGAGGATGAAGTCCGCGGCCTGTTCGCCGATGAAGATGGCGGGGGCGTTGGTGTGGCCGCGGATGATCAACGGCATCACCGAGGCGTCGGCGACGCGCAGACCCTCGACGCCGCGAACCTTCAGGTCCGGGGCGACGACACTGGCGGCATCGGTGCCCATCCGGCAGGTGCCGATCGGGTGGTAGAGGGTGTGCGAGAACTGTTCGATGGTCAGCGCGATGGCCGCCTCGAGATCCTCGGGTGCCTCGGGCGGGTAGATCAGCGCGCCCAGCGCGCTCTTGAGCGCGGGCTGCGCGGCGAGCCCGGCACACACCCGAAGTCCGGCGGTCAGCGCGGCCCGGTCGGCGCCCTCGGCATCGGACAGATACCGCGGATCGATCACCGGCTTGGCCGTCGGATCGGCCGAAGCCAGGCTGATCTTGCCGCGACTGCGCGGGCGGAGCAGGATCGCGCCCAGCACCACACCGTGTTCGGTGGCCTCGACCAGACCCTCGTGGTAGAACGGCGCCGGAGCGTAGATCAGCTCCAGGTCGGGGTGCTCGAGGTCGGGCTCGCTGCGCACGAAACCGTACGCCTCACCGACATTGGAGGTGAGCATGCCGCGGTGGCGGACCAGGTAGTTGATCAATTCGAGGGGCTTCTCCGCGGTGAACAGCGAATCGGAGTCCACGCTGTAGCCGAGCGCCGAGATGAGGTGATCCTGCAGGTTCGCGCCGACCTCGGGGGAGTGCGCGACCAGTTCGATGCCGTGTTCTTTCAGCTCGTCCTGATCACCGATGCCCGAAAGCTGCAGCAGCTGGGGGCTGTTCACCGCTCCACCACACAGGATGACCTCACGATCGGCGGTCACGGTGAGGGTCTGCCCGCCGTTGCGGTACTCGACGCCCACTGCCTTGGTGCCCTCGAACAGCACCCGGGTGGCCAGCGACTCCGCCAGCACGGTCAGGTTCGCCCGCTTCATCGCCGGACGCAGGTACCCGTCGGCGGTGCTCCAGCGCCTGCCGTCGCGCTGGGTCACCATGGTCTGGGTAAAGCCCTCGGGCGCGGGCCGGTTCGCCGATTCGAGCTCGTGGCCCGCCTGACGCGCGGCCTCGAGGAACGCGTGCGTCGACGCGCGCGGGCTGCGCTGGCGCTGTACGTGCTGGGGCCCCTTGGAACCTTCGTCGGGAAACTGCGCGTCCTGGACGTTCTCGATCTTGCGGAACTGCTCCACCGCGGCGGCGAAATTCCATTTCTCGCCCGCCAGCAGCCCCCATTCCTCGTAGTCGGCGCGGAAACCGCGGACCCACATCATCGCGTTCATCGATGACGAGCCACCGAAGGTCTTGCCGCGCGGCCAATAGATCTGCCGGTCGCCGAGCTCGGGCTGTGGCTCGGTCAGATAGTCCCAATCGCGCTCGCTGCGGAACAGTTTCGAGAACGCGGCCGGGATGTGGGCGAACTTGTCGTCGTCTGCCGGACCTGCCTCCAACAGCACGACCGTGGTGCCCGGGTCGGCACTGAGCCGATTCGCGAGCACCGCCCCCGCGGATCCGGAGCCGACGATCACGTAATCCGCGGACGTCCCACCTGCTTGCACTGTCCAACTCCGATCTGCACTGCGTCTGATGTTCGGCGCGCCTGCTCCCGGGCGTGAAAAGCCCGTGAGCCCAGCCGGACTCGTCGTCGGGCGTGACGCTGCAAGCAGAGTACTGACAGAACCCGCGCGGTGGGTCGTCCGCGGTTCAGCCCGCGGCCGCCGCCTTGCCCGCGCGTCGGCCGTAGAAGCTGCCGTCGCCGAGCGAGGCCCCGCTGACGTAGCCGTACGCGCACAGGCCGGATGTGCAGCGACCCGCCGCGAACAGGCCCTCGATCGGCTCACCGCTCACGTGCAGCACCCGCGAATCCAGGTCGGTGCGCAGCCCGCCGAGGGTGAACCCGGCGGTGAACCCGCGCAGGTCGAAACAGGCCAGCGCCCCCTTGATCGGGCGCACCCATTCGGGTTTCTTGCCCAGCAGCGGGTCGGTGCCGTGCTCGGCGTGCTGGTTGTAGGTGGCGACGGTGGTCTGCAATGTCTGTGCGGGCAGGCCCATCTCGGCCTCGAGCTCGGCGACCGTCTCGGCGACCCACTTGGGCTGGAAGCGGAAGAACGGGGTGGCGCTCTCGGTCGCGAGGGCCTCCTCGAGCGAGGTCTCGTCGATGATCAAGAACGCCTGGTTGTCGTTCTGCAACAGCGTCGCCTGACCGATGCGGCCGGGGTAGGTGTCCTCGGTGACGTAGCGCTGGCCGCGTCCGTTGACGAGGATGCCCCGCGCCATCATCTGCGGATCGCCGAAGATGGCCACCTCGCTGGCATCCATGTGCGCGAGCTCGGCGCCCAGCGCTTGCGCCAGCCGGATGCCGATGCCGTCGTGTTCTTCGATGGCCGCGCCGGGCCTGCCGCTCAGACGCGGGGTGTAGCGGTCGATCATCTCGGTGTCGTAGGCGAAGCTGCCGGTGGCCAGGACGACACCCCGTGCGGCCCGCACGGTGACGGGCTTGCCGTAGGTGGTGGCCAGCACGCCCACCACCCGGTCCTCGTCGTCGACGACCAGCCGGCGGATGCGGGTGTCGTACTCGACGTCGATGCCGAGCTCGGCCACGGTGTCGGCCAGAGGCTTCATCAGCATGTAGCCGCCGCTGCGCTCGCCGATCTTCTTACCCGCCAGCTCCGGAACGTGGCCGCGCGGAGCGGGTTCGGCGATGTCGAGGAACGGTGCGGAGTTCTCGCCACCGGAGTACATCAGGCCTTCGTCGTGCGGGGGCTCCCAGCCGGGCTCGCCCCAGAACGACTCCTTGAACGGCACTCCGCAGTCGACGAGCCAGTTGTAGTGCTCGACGCTGCCCGCGCAGTAGTCCTTGATCTTCGCCTCGTCGACGCCGGGTCCGAGCGCGGCGGTGAGGAACGCCGCCATGTTCTCGGGGGTGTCGTCGAATCCGAGTGCCTTCTGCAACGGTGTGCCGCCACCGAGGTAGACGAATCCGCCTGCCAGCGCCGCCGCGCCGCCCCAGCCGCCGGTCCGTTCCAGAATGAGCACCTTCGCGCCTGCCCGCGCCGCTTCGATCGACGCGCACACGCCGGCGATGCCGAAACCGGCCACCACCACGTCGGCGTCGAAATCCCACTGCGTCACCTCGCTCGCGCGCAGCGGGCGGACGGTATCGATCCGATGTGGCTGGTCGCTCACGGGCTTCCTCCGGTGCTCAGGGTGCGGGCGTCACCGCCCATCCATAGGAATGGTGCCGCGAACCGCGCCACAAAACAAGAACGTGTTACAGATTCTCTCGCCGAGCGGGACACTTGCGCGCCGATCGGGCTCCGGTACGGTGGCGATCGAACCGACATAGACGAGATCTGGTGGTGATGTGATGAGCGCGAACATTCGAGACATTGCGGTGCAGACCCTGGCGGGCGAGGACACCACACTGGGCGAGCTGGCTGGCGAGCGGGCGGTACTGCTGGTCAACGTGGCCTCCAAGTGCGGCCTGACCCCGCAGTACGGCGCCCTGGTGGAACTGCAGAAGACTTACGGCGAGCGCGGTTTCACCGTGATCGGCTTCCCGAGCAACCAGTTCATGGGCCAGGAGCCCGGCAGCGCCGAGGAGATCCAGGAATTCTGCTCGGTCACCTACGGCGTCGATTTCCCGTTGCTCGCCAAGGCCGATGTCAACGGCGACGACCGGCACCCGCTCTACGCCGCGCTGGTCGAGACCGCCGACGCCGAGGGTGCGGCGGGCGACGTGCAGTGGAACTTCGAGAAGTTCCTCGTCGGTCGCGACGGCACGGTCGCGGGCCGGTTCCGCCCGCGCACGACCCCCGACGCCGCCGAGGTCGTGCAGGCGATCGAAGCCCAGCTCTGATCTAGACCAGCTCCGAACTACTGAGCGTTCGCCAGCAGCGCGTACTGTGCCGCTGCCTGCTGGCGAACCCCGGCGGGTTCGGCGCCGCTGACGAACGCGCCGTAGCGCCGGTAACTCACATAGCAGCGGGTCAGTGCGGGCGCAGTCCCCGCACGCCGCTCCGCGCACCGCGCCT
This sequence comes from Nocardia sp. NPDC057272, assembly GCF_042668615.1. Classification (NCBI taxonomy): domain Bacteria; kingdom Bacillati; phylum Actinomycetota; class Actinomycetes; order Mycobacteriales; family Nocardiaceae; genus Nocardia; species Nocardia sp. NPDC057272. The sequence continues at coordinate 7,453 of NZ_JBHUYK010000015.1, forward strand.
GCGGCAGGCCTTCGGGTGCCGCGACCGGATGCGCTGCCGCGCTGAGCGTGTTCTGCCACGTGGTGCCGAAGGCGAGGGCCGCGGCCTCGTCACGGAACCGGAACAGCGTGGTGCTGTAGGAATTCGCCACGCTGTCCACGCCACCGCGATCCCACGCCGCGCCGAGCTCGGCGGGTTCGGTGGGGCGGTAGTGCAGTCCCGCACGGCCGGTCCACGCCGCGAACTCGCGCGAGGAGATGGCGATCTGCTGATTGGCCGGGCCGGGAATCAGGGTGCGGCGCAACAGATCATCGGGATCGCGGGACAGCTCGGAGATCCGGTCGGGCGCGGTCGGGGTGAACTTGTCGAGCAGGGGGATCTGGGCGTCGAGGACGGCCGCGACGCGTTTCGCCAGCGCGTCGATGTCGGGTGAGGGATGCTGGAGGAACATGCTCACCACGATCTCGCCGTGGGCGAAGGTGGCACCGATCGTCTTGATGCCGGGCCGCCAATGCGCGTGTGCGGCAGCGTAACCGGGGATCGGTACCGGCTGATTGTCCGGACTCACCCGGAAATCGGTCGCCTCGAGCTCCCGTGCCGCCTCCGCGGCTGTTGGGGCGCTCGGAAACCGCAACAGCACCACCCGGGTGATCCGCGCATCGGTCTCGATCGCCGGTTTCGCCTTGTCGAAGGCCTGGCTGCCCTCGGCGACGTCGAAGGCCACGATCATCCGATGGCGTTCCAGTACAGCGAGATTCACATTCGAGATCGCCGAGGTGTCCGAAGCCCGCCGCGGTGTGTCCAGGACATCGGTGCCCCAGCTGTGGGTCAGCGCCGGATCGACCTCGTGCGGCAACACCACCGCGCCCGCCATCCGCAGACCTTCCAGAATCGGCCCGTCCGTGGACTTTCGGCCCGCCTCGATATCGGCGGGCGCGGTCGTATAGCTGCCCACGTCGAGGGAGCGGACATCGATCTCACCGGGCGTCGCGGTGCCCTCGACGGTGCCGCAGCCGACGAGCAGAACGGCGAGTGAGCCCAGGGCCAGTCGTGCGGTCACAGAGGTGCGGTGCTCAGCCATTGGTCGATCATCTCCTGATGGGTGTGGCCCTTCCAGTACACCTGGAGCAGCACAGTCGAATACGGCGCGGCGTCGAAGCGCACCAGCAGCCATGGTCCGGTGGAGCCGTTGAAACTGTGCACGGTCAGCGGTCTGCCGTAGCGCGACCGCGGCTGCTGGGTCGCCCCGGCGGGCAGGGTCGCGACGAACCGTCCGACGGTCCCGGAATCCTTGTGCGCCATCACCTGCACGTGCAGTCCTTCGCGGTCGGTGCAGTCGAACCCCGTATCCCACATCGCCTCCGCGCTTTTCGTCGCGAAACTGCACCGCAGTCCCCGATACCCTGCACTGTCGGGACTCGCGGGCAGCAGGTCGGGGAACATCGCGATCGTGGGCCGCGCGGCCGCCCACGCGTCGACGGTGGTGGTCGGCGCGACCGTTGCGCTCGTCGGAACGGCGCCGGTGCTCCCGGAATCCCGGATCGACAGGACCACAGGTCCGATCGTGATCACGGCGACCACCCCGAGTGCGCCCGCTACCCACCACCTGGCGTTTCCGCGACGCGCACCCGCATCGGTGGCCGTGGCGAAGTCGGCCCGATTGTCGACACCGAACGTCGGGTTGCCCGCGCCGCCGATCCCAGCTACCGCGTCTCGGCCCACCAGGGTGACCTGCGGGCCTCGCGCCAGGTGGTCGACCGGCTGCGCCGACCCGACGGGGCCGGTCACGGGACGAACTGGAGCGGTTCCGGTGGTCAGGGCCGTCGACGCCGCCGCGACCATTTCCGCGCAGCTGGCGAATCGATGATCGGGATCTTTGGCGAGGGCCCGCGCGAACACCGCGTCCATCGCGGCGGGCATGCCGGCCGCGATCTCGCTGATCCGCGGCACCGGCTGCATCAGATGCGCACCGATCAGCGCCCCCGCATTGGTCGCGGTAAACGGTGGGCGCCCCGCGAGCAGGTGAAACAGCGTGCACGCCAACGAATACTGGTCCGCCCGGGCGCCCGTGGTGCGCCCGTCGAGCTGTTCGGGCGCCGCGTATCGCAGCGTCGCCACCAACGTCCCGGTCTCGGTCAGCGCGGTGCCCTCATCGACTGCCTTCGCGATGCCGAAATCGGTGAGCAGCACCCGCTCACCGCTGCCGCCCGCGCTCTCGCTCAGCAGAATATTGGCGGGTTTGACATCGCGATGCAGGAGCCCGGCCGTGTGCGCGCAATCGAGCGCGTCCGCCGTCGACCGTGCGATGTGCAACGCCCGCCGCGGGGCCAAAGCCCCTGTGCGCAGCGCCGTTTCCGCGTCGCTGCCCGCGACGTACTGCATCGCGATCCACAGCCGCCCGTCCTCGTTTCCGCGGTCGTGGATCGCCACGATATTCGGATGATCGAGGCGCCCGGCGAGATCGGCCTCGCGCTCGAATCGACCCCGGAACACCGGATCCGCCGAATACGAGGAGTGCAGCAGTTTCACCGCGACCAGACGCGGCAACCGCGGGTGCCGGGCGGCGTACACACTCCCCATCCCGCCCGCCCCGAGCGCCCGCTCGATCCGATAGCCGGCGAAAATGTCACCGGCCCTGAGCTCGTGCATGGTGTCACGCTAGCTCAGGACCGGTGGCGCCGCGATCAGCGCGCTCAGTGGCGGATCCCGCGCACAGCCAGTGCCGCCGAGACAGCGGCGACAAGCGTGATCGCCGCGCAGATCAGATGCACGACCGCGACCGCGCCGGCCGCCGATGACACGGTCGTTCCCACCAGTTCGAAGAACACCGACCCGATGCTCGCGATCCCGACCACGGTCCCCAGCTGCACGCTGGTGACGAGAATGCCGCTGGCGTCGGCGGCGAGTGTCACCGGCACCGCGGCCAATGCCCGGGTCATCAACGGGCTGAACGCCAGCCCGTTACCGAGACCGAACAGCCCGAACGCGATCGACGCCGCGATGCCGATACCCGCGCCGTCACCCAGCAGCCACGCGAGCCAGCCCAGCGAGGCCGCGCTCAGCACCAGCCCGAACGGAATCATCCGCGCGTGCAGCGTGGCCGGAACGCGCTGCCAGGACAGTCCGGCCACGGCGAACGTGGCACCCATCGGCAAGAACTGCGTGCCCGCCCGCAGCGCGCTGTAGCCGAGGTCGCTCTGCATGTGGATGGCGCTCACGAACAGCCAGCCGCCGAAGGTTCCCATCACCATGAGCAGGGTCGCGGCAGTCGCGAGCAGACCGGGCGCGCCGAGTGCCTGCGGCGCGAACAGGGGATCGCGACCGCGCCCGGCGACCGCCCGCTCGACCAGGACGAACACCGCCAGCCCGAGCACGCCCGCCCCGAGACACAGCCACGACCACCGCGGGAACCCGAGCTCCCGGCCGAGTACCAGCGGCACGACCAGCAACAGCACGGTGGCCGTGAGCGTCACCAAGCCCAGCCCGTCGACCGTTCGATCGGTGCGGGCGACGGTGGCCGGGAGAACACGCGGAGCCAGCACCAGCAGTGCGATGCCGATCGGCACATTCACCAGGAACACCCCACGCCAACCGGTGCTGCCCAGATCGGCGTCGACGATCAACCCGCCGAGAATCTGGCCCGCCAGCAGGCCACCGGAGACGATCGCCGCATAGATGCTCAGGGCTCTGGCTCGCGCCGCCCCGGCGAACGTGCGCTGGATCAACGTCATCACCTGTGGCGCCATCGCGGCCGCCCCGACGCCCTGACCGAACCGGAACACGATGAGCGACAGCTCGTTCCATGCCAGTCCACACGCGAGGGAAGCCAGGGTGAACCCCGCCAGCCCCGCGATGAAGGTGCGTCGCTGCGTGAACCGATCGCCCAGGCGCGCACCACCGATCAGCAACACCGCGTACGCGATCACATACCCGGCGACGATCAATTGCAGTGCGGCCCCACCGGTGTCGAGGCTCGACCGAATGGACGGAATGGCGACATTGACGATGGAGCCGTCGAGCACCGTCATGAACTGGCCGGTGAGGATGACGACGAGCACGGCGATCGAACGCCTGCCCGTCGCCGCCGAATCGGGCACCGGGACTGGTTTGAGCATCTGGATCATGCTCAGATCCTGGGACCGGACGCACCGGAGGAATAGGAGCCCACCGATACGGGTACTCCGGGTACCCGGCTCGCGGCCTGCCCCCGGCCGAGTCGGAATAGCTTGTCTGCCAACGTAACCGATGCCCTAGGCTTGAATCGTCCAGTTGGCTCCGATGCTCGAAAGGCGCTCCCGATGTCGCATTCTTCTGCCGCCTACCCCAGCGCTGTTCCGGTCGGGGTAGACACCACCCGTGCGAGTATCGCGCGTGTCTACGACGCCGCACTCAACGGCAAGGACAACTACGAGGTGGATCGCGCAGTGCTGGACCAGGTCCGCACCGTCGCCCCGCAGGTCAACGACCTGGCCTGGGCCAACCGTGATTTCCTGATCCGCGCCTGCCGATTCCTGGCCAGGGCGGGCATCGACCAGTTCCTCGACCTCGGATCGGGTCTGCCCACCGCGGAGAACACCCATCAGGTGGTCCAGCGGGTGAACCCCCAGTCCAAGGTCGTCTATGTCGACAACGACCCGTCGGTGCTCGTCCACGCGCAGGCATTACTGGCCAGCAACAGCCGCACCCGCATCGCCGAAGCCGACATCTTCCGACCCCTGGAAGTTCTCGGCAACGAGACGGTTCGCCGCGAACTCGACTTCACCCGCCCGCTGGCGCTGTTTCACATCGGCACCCTGCACCACTACCTCGGCGACGACGGCCCCGCCCTCATGCAGACCTACATCGACGCATTGCCCTCGGGCTCGTTCGTCGCGATCGCCCACTTCCACGACCCGGAAACCGCCGAACACAGCGAGCTGGCCCGGAAAATGGAAGAGAAGTTCATCCACAGCCCGATGGGCAGCGGCCGCTTCCGCACCCGCGACGAAATCCAGGCCATGTTCGGCACCCTCGACATGGTCGAACCCGGCCTCGTCCGCTGCGATGACTGGTGGTCCGACGGTCCCCACCTCACCCCGCTCTCCGACGTCCGCAACTGCATCGTCGGCGGCGTCGGCCGCAAACCCTGAGAAGGCCGCTGTTCAGCGAAGAGGGTTATTTCTGGATGGTGCGGGCGAGGATGCCGAGCGTGGCCCGCAGCGCGGACTCGGGAATGATCGGGAAGATGGCCGCTTCGCGGTAGCGGGGCGCGATCCTGCTCCAGTCGTAGTACGAGGTGACCAGGGTGCCGATGTCACTGGGCTCGAGGCGATAGCCGTACAGGTGCTCGATCGGCGGCTGGATGGTGCCCGAGATCGTCCACTCGAGCTGCTTGTCCTGCTCGAACTCGGTGATGATCACTGTGACGTCGTATTTGCCCATCGGGAAGTCGTTGAGGGACTCACGATCCATGTGCACGATGAACTCGTCGCCGACGCCGGTGACGGGCTTTCCCTCCGCCGATTGCAGCATGCCCGAACTGTCGATCGCTACGTGCCCTTCGGGGGAGCACAGCAGTGTGAAGATTTCCGAGGGTGACGCGGCGACCTGCCGCTGCACTTCGAACCGTTCTACCGTCATGTCGTCCACCCTCGCACACTCGGCGTCGACGCGGTCTGCCACTGACGCCGGCTGAACCGGACCGCAAGGCCGTGCGCGGCAGGACCGATCGTCCCGCTGCCGTCACCTCGGTGGAGTGGCCGATGGACGGGCGATCGATGGAGTCGGACGCGGCGGCTTCGTCGTGGGCGGGGGCGTGGTCGTCGGTGACGTGGTCGTTGTCGACCGCGCCGATGTGGTCGTCGGCGCCGCCGGTGTCGTGGATATCGCCGGTGGCTGGGATGTCGAGGTCGAACTCGCCGGATCGGTCGTTGTCGTGGTGCTGGGCGGTGCTGTCGTGGTGGTGCCCGGCACTGTGGTGGAGGTGACGGTGATGGTCGAGGGATCAGCCGACACCGTCACCGTGCTCGGTTCGGCTGTCACCGTGATCGTCGACGTATCAGTCGGAGTCATCGCGACGGTCACCGTGGATGTCGAGGTCGACGTGACGGCACCCGGGTCCGGCACATCGGCGGTGTCCTGGACCGAAAGGCTGGCCGTGGCGGAGAAACTCGCGCTCACCGAAACAGCCGGCGAGTTCGCTGTCGCGGTATCCGTCGGTATGGCTGTTGTCGTTTCGGTCGCAGTGGTCGTGCTCGGGGAATCGGCGCCCGGTGGGGCGGACTCGGCATCGGTAGCGGGGTAGCCGCCCGAGACGTCGACCGGCACGGCGACCTCGCTCGGGTTGTCCGCTGGTGTGCTCGTGATCGTCGCCAGGGACAGGCTTCGGCCGGCGCTGTAGCCGGAAATTCGTGCGGTGGGTTCGCCCGCGAAAGCCCCCGCACTGGTCGCCCGCACCGGCGGGCTCGAATCTGCCCGCACCACGAGCGTCGTCCCGATAACCGTCATCGCCAACGCGGCCGCCACCCCGGCACGCGACATCTGCCGCCGGAACCGGTCCGGTGATCGCGCCGCCGGCGGGTGGCCGCACCGTCGCACAATCTGGGGTCGAGGCTCGGTATCGGTGGCAGGCTCCGCCACCGGGTTTTCGCTGTTGTCGAAGGTTCGCATTCGATTCCTGCTTTCTCCCTCGAAATACGCCGACCGGCGTGTGTGTTCTCAGGGGCGCGAGTAGGGATCCACCTCGCGCAGCCGTTGCCGGTGAATTCGTTGCAGTTCGCCCGCACGGGTGAGAAAGTCCGCGATTATTTCCAGTTCGGCGGCGTCATAATAATTCAGCAACATCTTGTAGCTCTCGACGATCATCGGAACGACGAGTTCCTGTACCCGATCGGCCGCGAGCTCGGTGGCCATCACAATGACGCGGCGACGATCGGTCGGGTGCAGCGACCGTGCGATGTAGCCCTGCTTCTCCAGCCGGTTGAGCATTATCGTGACACCGGCGGCGGTGAGGCCGAGCCTTTCGGCCAGCCTGCCCGGCGTCGTGGACTTCTCCTCGAGCAGGACGATCTCCAGTGCACGCCGATCGGTCTCGTTCACGCCCAGTACTCTGATCAATTCGCGGACCAGGTCCTCGACGCTTCCGTGATAGAACTCCAGCGCCCTTTTGAGCTCGACCGAGATCCGGGCGGGTTCGCTTGTTGTCGGGCACACGGGCTTTCCCATCGATCACTGGAAACATAGAACCGCTCAGCACAAGTCACCGATCAGGGCCTGCTCGGTTGCTGAGCGCCCGGATCTGTTCGGGGCAGCCGGGGAGCGCGGCGGAGTCGATGGCCGCCGCAGGCCGCGGCAGCAGGGACTGCCGCCGGGTGCTCGAGGTGGGCATGGGCGCTCCTGTCAATCGATCGACCGGCGGCCCGAACCGCGGCTGACGAACATCACGAAAGCGGCACCGCTCCGGTCGTCGAAGCGGCCGTGGCTGTGCCGGACATGCACTGTACGACACACCGGGCGAGGTGGTACCGCGCATCGGATAAATCGGTCGAAGTGGCTCCGCTGCACCAAACCGTAAGCAGGGCAACCACAATCAGCAGTGGTGGCCGCCCGGTGCGGCTCGGTGGGGCCGGACCGGGATGCTGAGGCAACCCGGTCCGGGACGTTCACCACAGGCCGCCGGCGCGGACACCGGTCATCATCCGGCGGCACTCGGGTGCGGACTCAGACGACAGCTGTGGTGGTCAGGGTCGGGGACGGGTTCGGGTAGCACGAGGTCGCGACATTACCGACAAATGAGACATTGGTCGTCATGGTCATACCGGGGCTGGTGTAGCTGGTCCCCGCGTACTTGCTGGTGATCGGTGTTCCGGCGGCGCCGGCGGTGACGTTGATGGTCACCGCCGGTGGGGTGAAGCTGGTACCGCCGGCGATCGGACCCGGCACGGTCAGTACGACATTCCCGCCCGACGTGGCCACGGTGCCCGCCACGGTGCCCCCGGAGGCGGTAGCTGAGACCACTGTCGAATTCGCCGGAGTCGGAATGGTCATCTTCAGGTTGCTGATGTTGTTCACGGTGAATCCGGAAGCCGAACTGGGAACCGACGAGGCGCCCGGTGTGATGGTGATGGCCACCGCGGAACCCGACGCCGCCGAGCTCGGCGCGGTGCCGGTAACCGAGGTGTTCATGCTCGAGGTTTGGCCGATACCGAGGACCGTGCCCCGGCAGCTCCAGTTCACGCTGACGGGGGCGGCATTTACCGGTGCGGCCAAACAAAAGACGGTCGCGATGGCAACCGGGGCGATAAAGCCCGCACGAAACAAGGAAGAGGTCGATATCATGGCGATCTCCAGGGAATGTCGAGCAGCGGTAAGACGGGAGGTCGAACCGCTAAAAAATGGGTGTTCAGAAAATATAACCCGCTCTTGTCTTTCTGTTGTTGAAATCGCCGATCCGAGTGTGACAAGAATATCCTTATCCGCAATTAGATATCTATTCCGAATAGTTAACTGCGGAAAGGTTTTTACGCAGACCAGTATTGTCCCGGCCGGTCATCACCGGTCGGCTGCTCAGTGGCTGTGGAATTTTGCTGTGAGCTGCCGCAATCCGTCGCCGTCATCGATGCCGATGCTCTCCGGGCCGATGGTGATCAGGCGGTGTCGCTCGAATTCCTCGATGACCTTGTGGAACGACGCGCTCCGCACACCGAGCATGGCGGCGAGCGTGCGCTGGTCCAGCTGAACCGACCCGTCGACGGCTTCGTCGAGAAGCAATTGAGCCACCTGGACCGGGAGCGGGCGGCCGAGCATATCCGTCAGCCGGCTCTGGACCGTCGTAACCCGCTGCGCCACACTGGATATCCAGCGCCGAGCGATCTCGGGGTGGGTGGTGAGCAACGTGTCGAAATTGCGCTGGGAGACGAACAGGCACTGCGCCTCGGTGAGCGTGCGCGCGGTGTATGCCAGAGGCACCTCCAGCACCAGCGCGATATCGCCGTCGACATCGCCAGGACCCAGCCTGCCGACCACAGCACGCTGCGTGCCCGACCCGACGGACAGTTCGACCTGCCCCTGCCGCACGATCCAAACCCCGTCCGGCGGTTGGTCCGCCGAGAACATCACCGATCCGGCGGGCAGGGCTCTGGCCTCGAGACGGTCGGCAACTGCGGTGAGGTCGTCGAAGTGCAGCGGAGCGGCGGCACCGTGGCCTACCCACCGCGCGACCCAGGCCGCATGGCGCACTCGAAGGTCGTCGAAAGACTGCTCACCCATATCGTGCAGCAAGTGGGAGAACGTTCGGTGGCTGTGTAGCATCGCGTGCTCCTGACGGTGCGTACGAACTGGTCAACCCACCGTCCATTGTCCTCCCTTCGGCGACAGAACCAACCGCGTGCATATCGATGCGGCCGATACGGCACCGCTCAGGGTCGAAGGATCAGGTCCGCGCACTTCTCGCCGATCATGATCGAGGGCGCGTTGGTGTTCCCGCCGATGATGGTCGGCATGATCGACGCGTCCGCGACGCGCAGACCGTCGATGCCCGTAACCCGCAACGTCGGATCGACGACCGCACGCTCGTCGACTCCCATCCGTACCGAGCCCACCGGGTGGTACACGGTGTGGATTCGGTTCGGCAGCTCCGCGCGCAGCGACGCGTCGTCGGCGAACTCGGCTCCGGGGTTGATCTCGCCGGCGTTGTCGCCGGTTCCCGCCATGATCTCGCGCACCATCGCGATGCCTTCGAGCAGCACGTCCGCATCTTTGGGCACGCTCAGGTACCCGGGGTCGATGAGTGGAGCCGCAGTCGGATCCGCCGAGGAGAGCCTGACGGTGCCCCGGCTCTCGGGGTAGATCAGCGTCGGGAAGACACTCTGCCCCGGCTTCTTCGTCGGCGGTACGACCCGCTTGTCGGAGTCCTGGTTGGGCGAGGGGTAGACCCAGTAGAGACTGAGCAGTTGCAGGTCGGGAATGTCCTGGGCGAACGACGTGCGCACGAACGCGACGGACTCGAACGATGATCCGGCCGCCCACGAGCTTCCTGGCCTGCGCTTCTCCGCGAGGAGTCCGCGCAAGAAGTACGACGGAGTCGGTCGCCGCACCGCCGATTTCATGGTGTACGAGAGCGGGACGAAGAGGTGGTCGTGCAGGTTGTCGCCGACCGGCAGATCCGCGTGCACCGCGATCCCGTGCTGCGCGAGGTGTGCGGCGGGACCGATTCCGGACAGTTGGAGGATCTGCGGCGACCCGAACGCGCCCGCCGAGAGGATCACCTCGCGCGAGGCGTGCACAATCTGCTTGCCACCCTCGACCGAGATCTCGACGCCGGTGGCCCGCGAGCCGTTGACGACGATCCTGATGACCGTCGTCTCGGTGAGAACCAGCAGGTTCGGGAGCGGATCCGTATGGATGTAGCCCTGCGCAGTGGAGTACCGCAATCCCTTCGCGGCGCTCTGCTGAAAGACCGCGACGCCTTCCTGACTTTCCGCGTTGTAGTCGTCGATGGCGGGCACACCCAGGCGCTCGGTCGCCGCTCCCATGAACGCCCGGGCCGCCTCGGTGAGATCGCTCTTGCGGGTGACCTTGATCGGGCCACCGGCACCACGGAAGTCGTTGGCGCCGCCCTCCCAGTCCTCCAGCCGTTTGAAGTACGGAAGGACACCGGCGTAGTCCCAGCCCTCGCAGCCCTCAGCCGCCCAGTCGTCGAAGTTCTTCTTGTTGCCGCGGACGAAGAGCATGCCGTTGACCGAACTCGAACCACCCAGGACCCGGCCGCGCGTCATGGGGATCGTGCGGTCGAGCGCACAGCGCTGCGGTATCGACTTGGAACCCCAGTCGAACAGCTTCTTCAACTGCGGCGTGGAGTGCATGACGTTGATAGCACCGGGAATCTGGAAGAGCATCTTGGCGATGCCCTTGTCGTCTGCGCACCCAGCCTCGATCAGCACGACGGACGCGCCACTTTCCGCGAGTCGGCGAGCCACTGCGCAACCGGCGCTACCGGCTCCAACCACGATGTAATCGGCGTCGGTCATCGGCGCTTCTCCGTTCGATTACCGTTGTTCCGGCACGGTGACGATCACCCGGCCACAGACGTCTTCCAAGATGTGGTCGAGAGGCGGACCCCTTCATTGTGCTCGTCCGAGGAGCGCAGATCAGGGTTGAACGCCAGCTGTGCTGCCGCCGAGCGGCATGGCGGGCAGACCGAGTTTGCGATGGTCCCACGAGCGGATCCGCGTCGGCTCGACCCGAACGACGATGCGTTTGTGCATCATGGACTCGACCAGCGGACGAGCCTGCTCGGTGTAGGGACCGACGTAGCGGCGGAAGACGTCGATTCCGGCGTTCCAGTACTCCTCGTCGGCGGGGTCCTCGATCAGATGCGCTGTTCCTTCGATCGAGACGCCGCGCAACTGGTCGTAGGTGTCGCCCGCCTCGGCCATGCAGGTGAGGGTCGGGTTACGGCGCAGATTGGCCGCCTTCTGCGACTTCGCCTTGGTCTCGACGTAGATCTTGCCGTCGATGTGCCCGAACCACATCGCTGTCAGATGCGGTTTGCCTTCGGCATCCAGGGTGGCCAAGGTGAGCACCCTGCTGCGGTCGAGGAACTGCGCGATCTCGTCCGCGCTCATCTGCACCGTGGCCCGCTGTTTGATTCCCACGTTCACCTCCAGCTCGATCGTTGCGCCGACCCTATCGAGCAACCGCGCCCGGCGATCCCGAACGCGACTATTCCCCTGGCCAGCGGCCCTGGCTTTTGTTGTCGACTACTGGAACAGCGTGTCCCACAGGGCGAATCGCGGCAGTCGACAGAAATTCGGAAGGGGCGCCGCTCGTTCAGAACTGGCCGGGCAGCGGCACAATGCCGAGGTTGGCGTCCAGGCCACCGTCGACGACGAGGGTGGTGCCGGTGATATAGCCGGCGGCGGGCGAGGCGAGGAACCAGATCGCCTCCGCCTGTTCACGTGGTTCCGCGAACCGTCCGAGCGGGATCCGGCGTTCGATCGCGGTCAGCAGTGCGGGGTCCTGGTGTACGCCGGCGGTGATGCCGGTGCGGGTGAGCCCGGGTGCGATGGCGTTGATCCGAATCCCCTGCGCGGCATAGTCGATCGCCACCGCGCGGACCAGGTTGATCAACGCGCCCTTGGACGCGTTGTAGGCCCAGTTTCCCGCATCGCCGCGCAAACCGGCCACCGATGCGGTCAACACCGCGCAACCGCTTGACCGACGCAGCGCCGGAATCGCCGCTCGCAGCCCGCGAATCGGCCCGAGTAGGTTCACATCGAGGATGCGGTCGGCCGTGCGCACCGCATCGGCGGCCTCGAGCGGCGGGGTGCCGCCGGTTCCGGCATTGAGGACGATGGTGTCGAGCCGGCCGAAATGACCCAGCGCGGCGTCGACCGCGGCCTGGTTCGCCGCGTCGGACGACACGTCGCCGGCCAGGGTCACGACGCCGTCGCCGAATCCTGTCAGGCCGTGCTCGGAGATATCCACCGCGACCACGTCGTGCCCGCGTTCGGCGAACAACTCGACAGTGGCTCGGCCGATACCGGACGCGGCGCCGGTCACGATCGCGACGCGACGCGCGTCGGCGGGGGAGGGCTCGCTCATCTCAGGCCTTTTGCCGGAGCCCGAGCAGCGCGCCCGATCTCGGCCACTCGGGCAGTCACACCGATGATCAGTCGAGTACTTCGTTCAGTTTTCCGGTCGCGACGTCGAAGACGAATCCGCGCAGGGAGGTGGTGCGCGTGATGAAGGGGCTGCGTTCGATGCGGCGCAGCGAGTTGCGGATGTCCTCGTCGAGATCGCCGAAGGCTTCGGCGGACCAGGTCGGCTTGATGCCGATCTCGTCCTGGATCGCCCGTTTGAAATCGTCGTCGGTGAAGGTGAGCATGCCGCAGTCGGTGTGGTGGATCAAGATGATCTCCGTGGTGCCGAGCAGTCGCTGGCTGATGGCCAGCGAGCGGATCTCGTCGTCGGTGATCACGCCGCCCGCGTTGCGGATGACGTGGGCTTCACCGTCGCGTAGACCCAGGATGCGGTAGACGTCGAGGCGGGCGTCCATGCACGCCACCACCGCGACGTGCTTGCTGGGCGGCAGCGGGAGCGGGCCGCTGAACTGCGCCGCGTACGCGGCGTTGTTGCTGAGGTATTCGTCTGTGACGGTCATGGCGGCGTCCTCGGATCGATGGGTGGCGACAACGAATCTCCGCATCCATGGTTGGTGCTCGACCGGAGAGCGGCCAGAGATTCGCGCAGATCGAGGAGAAGGGTCGTTCGCAGCCGCGCGAACGAGTAGAAGCGCGCACTTCACACTCAGGGCCGCAGCTCACGCAATGCCGGGGCGATCCAGGTAGTGAGATAAGCGCGCAGCGCGACGCCTTGACGTGGCGGGCGACCGGGGTCGATGACGAACGATTGCACGGTGCGCAGCATGTGCTCGACCAGCTCGTCGAGGGCGGTGTCAGCGATACCCGCGCGTTCCCAATCGATGGCGAAGCGTTCGAGAATCGAGCGGCCGAAGGCCCGCGCGGTGTCTGAGGTGACGCCAGGGGAAAAGACACCGGCGCGGCCGGGGCTCAGTAGCAATCCGAGATATCTGTCGGCGGCGAGACTTTCGAGGGTGTAGGCAATGCCTTCGACCACGGCCTCGGCTGGATCGGTGATGTGGTCCAGATGCGCGGCGAGGACATCGAGGAAGCGTCCGGTCTCGGCCAGAGCGGTGGCGGTCAGCAGCGCATCGGCGTTGGCGAAATAGCGGTACACCGTTTGGCGGGTGACGCCGAGGTCGCGGGCGATCTCGGCCATCGTGAAATCCCCGCCGCTGCGTTCGATGGCAGTGCGCGCGGCGGCGATGATGCGTTCGATGGCCTCGGTGTCATCGGCCGGAGTGGTGCCGGACCAGCCATGGGTGCGCATCGAGTCCCTTCGGGCAGCTGTGTTTCTCGCCGACTCTATCGACTTCGTCGGGGGACCGCGTAACCCGTTCAACCGAAACAGACCATACAGATTGAGCAATATGTATGGTCATTGTCATGATGAATCAGATCGAACCCGGCGCCGTCGGGCTGACCGAGGACCTGACCCGCCGCGCGCTGCGCTTGGTGCTCGACCGGACCACCGACATGGCGCCGACCGCACTACGAGTGCCGCTGCACTACTACCGCGACCCGAAGATCGCCGAGGTGGAGGAATCGCAGATCCTGCGCCGCACGCCTGTGATGATCGTGCCCTCCGCGCGCATCCCCGAACCGAACGACTACGTGGTGCGCACCGTGCTCGGCGACTCATTGCTGGTGACCCGTGATCGCGACGGCACCGCGCACGTGCTGCTGAACTACTGCCGTCATCGCGGCGCGCAACCGGCCTGCGGATCCGGCAACGCAACGCGCTTCACCTGCCCGTATCACGCCTGGACCTACCGCAACACCGGCGAGCTGACCGGAGTGCCGGGCAAGGAAGGCTTCACCGGAATGGACCGCGGCGACTACGGCCTGGTCGAACTACCCAGCCAGGAACGTCACGGCTTCATCTGGGCGGTACTCTCCGCCGACGGTGAGATCGACATCGACGCTCACCTCGGCGACATGGGACCTGAACTGGCGCAACTGGATTACGGTTCCTACGGCTACCACGACGAGCGCGAGTTCACCTCCGAGGTCAGCTGGAAAGGCGCGCTCGAAGCCTTCGCCGAGAGCTATCACTTCCCGTTCGTCCACGGCCAGAGCGTGATCGGCCAGAATACCGTCGCCAACACCTCGACCCACGACGCCTTCGGTCGCCACCACCGGATGGGATTCCCGTTCAACTGGATCACCGCGCTCGACACCGATCCCACCGGTTCCTGGGATCCCCTGATGAACATGGGCGTGATCTACTGGATCTACCCGAACCTGGTCCTGGCCAACAGCCCTGTCGGCGTGGAGATCCTCGACATGCTGCCCGCCGGTGCGCCTACCCGCTGTACCGTGCGCCACAGCTGGATGGCCAAGATCCCCGCCACGACTGATGAGCAGCGCGCCGTCTACGACACCATTTACGCCCAAGTCCACGCCGCGGTCCGCGACGAGGACTTCGCCATGCTGCCCCAGTGCGGCGAAGGTGTTCGTCATGGCCAGCATGACCACATGATCATCGGCCGCAACGAAATCGGCGTCCAACACATGATCAAGACCTTCGCAGCCGAACTCGGAGTCGCCCTGAGCTGAACCGGCTTTCGATCGGTGTCAGCGGGCGAATTCGTGGTAGAGCCGCGGCAGAAATCCGGCCAGATGGTTCATTTCCTGACCGCAGTGCAGGAGTAGTTCCCGGGCGAGCTCGACGTCGAGGACGAGGTCTCGGGGATCGACGGCGGGCCCGCGTTCGATCGCTTGCGCTGCTCGGAACAGGTCGGGTTGGTGGAGGCCGTGGAGATTGAGGTAGAAGCGGCTGCGCATTTCGCATCCCCCGGGGATCGGCCTGACCTGATGTGCCAGCCACCCGAGGTCGACCGGCGCAACGATGCTGCCGACCCTGCCGAGAATGATCGTGTGCTGATCGGGGACATCGAAGCCGTGTGCAAGAGGGTCGGTGAAGGCAATCGCCAGTTGCTGCAGTTTCGGGCCGATGTACTCGTCGACATAGGTGATGTTGCCGATGTATTTGTCGCGGTCGGAAATGTGGTCAGCCGACCGGTCCCGGGCGATTCCGCAGTAGAGGTGAGCGTCGGGGTGCCACAGTTTGTAGCGCGCGGATTCCACGGTGTGCCAGGCGAACCACCAATCCCACATGGCGGCGGTGACGCCCTGCATCTCGGTATGTACCGCGACCCAGATCGCGCCGGATGCGGTGTGTCCGTAGCCGGTTTCCACCGCGGCGACACCGTGTGGTGAGAGGTCGCTCGGGAGTGCGGAGAACTCGGGAATCTGCTCCGATGGCGTCGGGCCGCAGTGATAGGCCGCGGCGACCGAAGCCAGGACAGGCGCGGTGTGCGCGGCCATGTATTTCGCGTACGGTTTGGCACGGTCCTCGGCAGAGTACCCACGGTATCGCACGTTCGGATCGGCGGTGGCGGAGACTGGGAGACCGGACAGCGCCAGGCCCGCGCCGACAACCGCCGCCACCTGAATTGCGCGGCGCCGATTGGTTTCTGGTTGGCTCGGCATCCGTAGACCCTATGGTCATGGAGAAGAGCTACCGAAGCCTTGGGGCAGGTCTGTGAAGTATGACAACGTGCGGAGGTGGCATCCGGTGCCCAGATGCACGCGCGCCGACCTTCGGCCACAACGAACAGAGGATCGTCGATGAAGTTGCGTCGGGTTCGGACCGAGGATGGTTTGCAGACACAGTGTCTCCGTGACGGGCAGTGGTCCGCGCATCCGGAACCGGTGGCGGGCAAGGTGTTCGGTGATCAATGGGAGCTCGGCGTCGCGAACCGGCACCTGAGCGAGTCCGAGCTGTTGCTGCCTTTCAACCCGGCATCGTTTCGCGACTTCATGTTGTTCGAGCAGCACAATATCGACGCCAGCCGTGGTTTGGTGCGCCGATTCCATCCGGCGCAGTACCGGTTGGCTGCTGCGGTCGAGCGGCTGAGTGGTCGGAGCTTTCCGCTGTTCAAGCCGAAGCCGTTGTTCTATCAGCAGCCGATTTACTACATGGGTAATCATCTGACATTCGTTCCGTCGGGAACCCCGATCAGTGCTCCGGCCTACTCGTCGGCATTGGATTACGAACTCGAGATCGGATTCGTTCTCGCCGAGCCTCTGTACTGTGCGACCGTGCAGCAGGCTACTGCCGCGATCGGCGCTTTCGTCCTGCTCAACGACTTCAGTGCGCGCGACATCCAGCGCGCCGAAATGGCCAGCGGGTTCGGGCCACAGAAATCCAAGCATTTCGCCAGTTCGATGTCGGCGACCGCCGTGACCGCGGACGAAATCCTGCCGCGCATCGATAGCCTCACCGGGTCGGTCAGAATCAACGGCGATACCGTCACCACGGTATCGAGCGCTGGGATGTGCTGGAGCCTCGGTGAAGTCCTCGCTCACGCTTCCCACAGCGAACATCTCTTTGCTGGAGAGTTGTTCGGAACCGGCACTCTGCCCGGCGGCAGCGGTATGGAAACCGGTAACTGGCTCGAGCGGGGGGATGTCCTCACTTTGACTCTCGATGGTATCGGCGAGGTCGAACACCACATCACCAGCTGATAGGAATCCGC
Organism: Nocardia sp. NPDC057272; assembly: GCF_042668615.1. Taxonomy (NCBI): domain Bacteria; kingdom Bacillati; phylum Actinomycetota; class Actinomycetes; order Mycobacteriales; family Nocardiaceae; genus Nocardia; species Nocardia sp. NPDC057272. Next base: position 24,596 of record NZ_JBHUYK010000015.1, read on the forward strand.
CGCCGGCTGTCGGCGCTGGGCTGGGTGGTGCGGCGTCGATGGCAGGTGCCGCTACTGTGTGGTCCCATGGCGCGAATCAAGGCCACCGACACCGGCACCAAGGTTGCACGGCGGCAGGTGATCGCCGCCGCGGTGATCGACGTTCTCGCTGAACAGGGTCTTCGCGGGCTGACTCACCGCGCGGTGGACGCCGCCGCCGGATTCGGCAGCGGCGCGGTGAACTATCACGCCCCCACCCGGGCGCACCTGGTCCGTTTGGCGCTGGACGAGCTGTTCGCCCGCGACGGGGTCGTCGCCGCCACTCATTTCGCCGACCTGATCAGCACCCCGCAGATTCCCATGGCCGTCGTAGTTGACCGCATGAGCGCGTTCGTGCAGGAAATGACGGCTCCTCCGGCTCGGCAGCGTGTCGTTGCCCGGCATATGTTGTTGGCCGAGGCCCAAGTCGATCCGCAGATCCGTGCGGAGTTCGATGCGCACCGTGGTGCGTTCGTGGAGTTCGCCGCGAATATCGTGACTGCGATGGATCACGATTATCCCGCGATCACCGCCGAGGTGGTGGTGATCATGATCGAAGGCTTGATCCAACGCCAAGTACTCATCGGGGCAACGCCATTGGCTGATTCGTTGCATCCGATCATTGCAGGTCTCCTGCGTTCGTGGACTATCGAGTAGGCCCCGCCTGATATGGAACCCTGTCGACAACGGTCACGATGTTGACGATCTTGTCTTTGTCGACCACGAGACGGTCTGCGCCCGCGACCAACATTGCCCCTCGTATCACGGGTAGGCATTGTGAGATGAACTGCCTGTATGCTCTGGAGCCGCTCACGCGCCTGGTTTGTGTGTCGCAGATGACGTCATCAGCGACATAGCGCATGTGCTGAGGTCGCCGGCGGTCAACGCGGTGAAGTAGTGCAGGGCGGTGAGATGACACAAGTTCGGAAGCCGAGTGGTGCACCTACTCCAGACCTCGGATCCAGGTCTTGCGTGCGCTGTCCTGCGCACAAAGTCAGCCAGCGCGCTAGATCGAGCGCAGGATCCCTCGCAAGCGGTCGGCAAAGGCCCGTGGCCGAAAAAGCGGTCCGTTGTGGCCGCCGGGAAACGTCTCGACTTCGCGGCCGAGCATCTCGGCCAGGGCCGTGGAACAGTGTGGCACCGGGCCGACGCTGGTGGCGCCCGCTGCCGGGGTGATCACGTCGGCAGCAGCGCGGAGTGCCACGGTGTCCGGACGATATTCGCGCACTGCCGGCGCATCGTGGGCGAGGAAATGTTCGAGATTGCGTATCCGGCCTGGATTCGGCAGTGCCACAGGCACATCGGGGTCGCGGTCGACGATGTCCAACCCCGCGATCTTGACGAGGAGCGCCATCGCCGCGGCGATGCCGTCGCGGCGGTACGCGTCTTCGACGTCGAGCTGGGACTGAAGCAATTGCGCACGCTCGGAATCGGGTAGCAAGGCTGCTATCGGCGGCTCATGAGCGATCACTGTCCGAACCCGTTCTCGGTGGCGCGCCGCGAGTTCCAGCGCGATGATCGCACCGATGCTGGTGCCGAATACCAGCGCCGGGGAGTCGGTCACCGCGCCCAGTACCAGCGCGGCATCGTCGGCGTGCGTTCGTGGACCCGACGTGTCAGCCGGTCCCGTGCTGCGCGACAGGCCGCGCCGGTCGAAGCTGATCACCGTGAAGTCCGACTTCAGATGCAGGGCTAGGGCGTCACACGCATCAGCATCGCCGTCACCTCCGGGGAGCAATAACAGCGCAGGGCCGACGCCTCGAACCTTGTAGTAGATCTGCGCGCCGGGCACGTCGAGTATCGCCATGATTCACCACCCATAAGAAACTGAAGTTGCTTATTTGAAGGTAGCAAGCACTGAAAGTTCTAAGCAACTCGGGTAGCTTATTGGGGGTGATGCAGACACGACGGCGAGGTGCCGCGCTGGAGCGGGCCATCCTGGACGCGGCCTGGGCGGAACTGGTCGAAGTCGGCTATCGCGAGATGACCATGGCCGGCGTCGCCGAGCGCGCAGGCGCGGCGAAATCGGTGCTGTACCGACGGTGGCCCGACAAGTTCGATCTGATTCGCGCTGTCATCGAGCAACGAGTCCCCCGGCTGGGGCGTCCGGCACCGACCGGCAATCTGCGTGACGACGTACTTCAAGTACTCACCGGGGTCATCGCTCGATATGAGGGTTTGTCGGTGCTGACCGGTGTGGACCCGGAGTTGACCAACCGGCTGCGCCCCGAGTTCGCCGACGACGCGATCACCCAACTCGGCGAAGCCGTGCAAGCCGCGGGTATGGATCTGGCCGCAATCAGCCCGCGATTGTTGCGCCTACCCATCGCGATGATCATCGACGACCTTCTCCACTACAGGGACGAGGTCGATCCTCGAGCGATTGCCGACGAACTCTTCATTCCTCTGGTCGAATCGACCACCGTCACCAGCTCGCGAAAGGCGCCGTGATCCGTCGCGTAGGCGGACTCGAAGCCGCCTGTCGCGCGAGCACGGACACGTTCGCGGCGCACCGATGAATTTCGTGTGGATCTGTCGTCGGTATCGGTGGATACACCCGACTGCGGTGTGTCTGCGCCGGGGCCGTTCCCGCGCGGGAACAAGCACACGGAGGCACCGGTGAACTTCGACAGCCCTGCACACGAGCACGCGACCCAGATACGCGAGCAAACCGCCGACCCCGCACACCCGCGGGTGTTGGTAGCGGGGGCGAGCATCGCGGGGCCCGCGCTGGCCCACTGGTTACATCGGCGAGGGGCAGAGGTGACCGTGGTGGAGCGGGCGTCCGGGCTGCGTCCAGGTGGGCAGGCGGTAGACGCACGCGGGGTGACCAAGGAGGTCATCCGGCGCATGGGGCTGGACGCGCAGGTGCGCGCGGCCTGCACCGAGACCGCAGGCGCGCACACCGTGGACGCGGACGGGAGCATCCTGGAGACCTTCAGGGTGGGCGACGACGGCGGCGACGGGTACATCGCCGAGATCGAGATCCTGCGCGGGGACCTGTCCCAGGTGCTCTATGACGACACCCGCGACAGCGTCGAATACATCTTCGGCGACCGGATCGCCGCCCTCGCCCAGGACGCGGACGGGGTCGACGTGACCTTCGAATGCGGCGACCCGCGCCGCTTCGACCTGGTGATCGGGGCAGACGGACTACATTCGGCGCTGCGAGCAATGGTCTTCGGCCCACATGAGCGGTTCGTTCGCCATCTGGGGCTCGTGCTGGCCTTCTACAGTGTCCCCAACGACTTCGGATTGGACCGCTGGCTGATCGACTACCGGGAGTCGGGGCGATCCGCGGGCCTGCGGCCCATCCGAGACGCCGCCCAGGCGATGGCCGTACTCTGCTTCAGCTCGGGCGACTTCGACGTCGACTACCGCGACGTCGCGGCCCAGAAGCGTTTGCTGCGCGAGCGGATGAGCGGAATGGGCTGGTTGACATCCGACATCCTTGCCCATCTCGACGACACTGCGGACTTCTATCTCGACCAGGTCGCCCAGGTGGTGATGGAGCGCTGGTCGAGCGGGCGGGTGGGGCTACTCGGGGACGCGGCGTTCAGCTCGTCGCCGATGTCGGGGCAAGGTACCGGCCTGGCTCTGGTCGGCGCCTACCTGCTGGCCGGCGAGCTAGCTGCCGCAGGATGGGACCCGGAGACCGGGTACGCCGCCTACGAGCGGCGGATGCGCTCGTTCGTCGAGGCCAACCAGGAGATCGGCCGGTTGCACGCGCGAAGCCTCATCGCCCCCGCGCCGGAGGCCGAGCCGGGCACAGGGCCCGACGTCGAATGGGACCTCGCGCTGATCGAGCGTGCGATCAACGGTATCGAGCTGCCCGACTACACAGGGGGGCCGACCGAAACGCACACCGCACCACTGAGCAACTCGTCGGCCAAGCCGTAGGCATCACATCGGCAGGGGTGGGGCCGGGGCATCGGGCACATCACCGGCCGGCAATCGCGGCTGACGCTGCCATTGTGGTGCTGGGGCTCCCCCTGGGCATCATCCCGAGCGATCGGTGCACGGGTTCCGGTGTGCGTGATTCCTCTCCTCGCGGATCAGGTTGCGAACACCCGGGGGAAGCCGAACATCGGGACCAGCGCGGGAGCATGGAACTTGACCACCCGTGCGATACCGGCGGTAGTGGGCGCCAGCACCACGACACCGTCCGCTCGCAGCACTCCGCTCGTGTCCCTGCGGTACACCACAGCGGCAGGTTGGCCGTTCGCGGTAGTGGCGATCATCCGCCAGTCACCGGATGTGCCGAGTACGTACGTGCCGAGCACATGGATACACATCGCCCTGCCCGCTTGCCAATCGCCGAACGGCGTCGCTTCCAGGGTGGCATCGGTGCGCAGCACCTGCTCCAGCAGACTCGCATCGGAACGCTCGAAGGCTGCGATGTAACCGTCGAGCAGCGCACGTGCTCGGGGGTCGGCCGGCTCGAGCAGATTCTCCGGCTCGGGCTCGACCTCGTCGAGGCGGGCGCGAGCTCGTTGCAGCCCGCTCTTGACTGCCGCAGTGGTGGTTCCGAGGATCTCCGCGGTCTCGTCGGCGGAGAATGCGAGCACCTCGCGCAGGATGAGCATCGCTCGCTGGCGGGCGGGCAGATGCTGCAAGCTCGCGATGAGTGCCAGCCGCAGCGACTCGCGTGCGACAACGATCGTCGCCGGATCGCCATCAGGTGGTGTGATCCACCCGTCCGGTAGTGGACCCAGCCACGAGATCTCTTCCGAAGCAATCGGATTCGGCGCACGATCGGGACCGTCGTAGGGTCCGCCCAAACCCGACGGCAACACTCGGATCCGACGCCGCTGCAGAGCGGTAAGGCACACATTTGTGGCGATCTTGTAGAGCCAGGACCGAACCGAGGCGCGGCCCTCGAATCCCGAGTAGGCCTTCCACGCCCGCAGATAGGTCTCTTGCACGAGGTCCTCGGCGTCATTGGCCGACCCGACCATGCGGTAGCAGTGCGCCAGCAGTTCTCTGCGAAACCGATGGGTCTCGATGGTGAACCGGTCGTGATCCGGTGCGCCCCGTGGGTGCGATGTCACACGGCCACCCTAGCTATCTTCCCTTGTCGAACGGCGGCTTCCATCTCGTGTGAGGTCACCGAGTCCACGTGGATACAGCGTTCGCAGGTCATGGCAGCAGGGCCAGTTTGCCGACGGTCGCTCTGGTCTCCAGTTCGCCCAGCGCTTTCGGACCGTCGGCCAAGTCGTAGACGGTGGGTTGGATCGGAGTGAGCACCCCGGCTGTGATGAGCGCGGACAGCTCACCCATGATTTCGCCGAACATCTGCGGTGCGGCCTGGATCAGCACGCCGATATTGAGCCCGATGAGCTGGACCTGATGCTTGTACACAAGTTCCCAATTGCTGACCGCCGCCTGCCCGCCCGCCAGCCCGTAAACAACGACCCGACCGGTGATCCGCTTGGCCGCTGCCAGACTGGCCTCGAACGTCGCTCCGCCCGCCGACTCCAACACCAGGTCGACGCCGGCGCCGCCGGTCACTCTTGATACTTCGGCGGCGAGGTCGTCACCGCGGGAGTCCAAGACGTGGTCGGCGCCCAACGCCAGAACTGCCTCGTGCTTGGCCGGCGAAGCGGTGGCGATGACCGTCGCCCCATAGTGCTTGGCGATGGTGACCGCGGCCTGGCCGGTCGCCCCCGCCGCAGCGTGAATCAACACGGTCTGGCCTGTGGCGAGCCCGCCCAGGGTCCGCAGTGCGGCCAGCGCCGTGGGCCAATTCACTGTCAATCCGAGCGCCTGCTGCGCCGTCCAGCCGGGGGGTACGGCGACCGCAGCCGCCGCGGGTAGCGCCACATATTCGGCGAAAGCGCCACTCCCGACACCGACAACACGTGCACCCGGCACGGGGTAAGTAACCTCCGCGCCGAGCGCGACAACTTCGCCGACGGCTTCGAAACCGGCCAGGTACGGCGGTCGCGGGCCGTCCCGAAATGCTCCGTGGGACTTCGAGATATCAGCGAAGTTGACTCCAGCGGCGGCGACTCGGACAAGAACCTCGCCTGGCCCGGGGCGGGGTATCGGCGCATGGTCTATCAGGCGCATGTCCTGTGGACCTTCGAAGGACATCTGCTGCAGCGCACGCATGGTAATGGGAATGCTCATCGGCGATCGGCCTTTCTTTCCGGGGCACACGATGGAGTCCTGTTCGTCGTGCGGACAGGCTCTAGTAGGTAGACCCGGCTGACGCCACAAAAGAATCGGCCTGCGCAGTGAGCGGACGTAGCATCTGACAAGTTCCCGCTTCGGACTTCGCGAAGCGTCGGTCGATCAGGATCAGTCCGCGACCACGCGAGCCGCGAGTGTCGGTGATATCCGTTGCATACCGAGCAATATTCCGACTTTTCCGACTCGGATCCGGTGCGCCTGCCGCTTGTGTAGCCCGGTGAGAACCGCCGCCGCTGCCGCGTCGGGGCTGATCTTGCCCCGGCCGCGTCCGGCGGTCATCGCGGTGTCGACCAGCGGCAGCATCGCGTCGACGATGCGCACGGTAGGTGCGTCTACGGCGAGTTGGTACCGCAGCGAGGTGGTCGCCGCGATCAAGCCCGCCTTCGCCGCGCAGTACACCGGCGCGGAACGCTTGGGCACCAACCCGAGCGCCGAGGTGACGTTGACGATGGTCGCGGACGGGGCGAGCGCCAGGGCGGGAAGCAGACGTGCGGTCAGGCGCAGCGGCGCGATCAGGTTCGCCGCCAGTTCCTCGGTCACATCGTCGAGCAGTTCGTCGGCGTCCGATGTCATCCACTGCCGGTCGAATTGGACTCCGGCGTTGTTGATCACCAAATCCAGTCCGGCGATTCCGGCCGCGGTCGCGGCGACGCGATCCACGTCGGCGGGAACGGCCAGATCGGCGGATATGGTCCGCAGGCCTGGGATGCGCGCGGCCGCGTTCGCGAGCCGGTCGGGGTCGCGGCCACAGATCAGAACGTGACAGCCGGTGGCGGCGAGCTGCTGGGCGAAGGCGAACCCGACTCCACTGCCGCCTCCGGTGACGAGCGCCGCGCGCGCGACGATCTGCTTGCTCATTCGGCGGCCCTGTGCCCGTCTTCCACGGACAAGATCAGGTCCTCGAGTCGGAAGTAGGGCGTGGTGAACAGCGCCGAGTCGCGCAGGTGCTCGATCACCAGGTAGTACTCGTCGAGGTCGGTGGTGGCGAACACCGCGATGTCGCTGGACCGGGCGCTGAAGGCCTCGGCGTCGTAGAACCGCATCGTGGTTTTCGTCCGGTCGCGCAGGGCGGTGCCCAGGGCGGCGTCGGCGATACGTCGACGCTCCGGGCGGCTCATAGCCAGCCATGCGGGGAGCGCGGTCAACATCATGAACGCTGTGTACTCGGTGGGCTCGGCACCTAGCGATGAAGCATTTGTTACATCCATGCCGGCGACTCTAGATGTAACAAATGTTACAGTCAAGGGGTGGCTGACCGAACATCTCCGAACCCCACCCGACGCGACGAGCTCCTCCACGCCGCTCTCGACGACTTCGCACGTCACGGCCTCGTCGACTTCACCTTGCGTGGCCTCGCCGAGCGCATCGGGACGAGTGCGCGCATGCTCGTGCACTACTTCGGCAGCCGCGAGCAATTGCTGTCCGCCGCGTTCGCTGAACATCGACAGCAGATGCAACGACAACTCGCCGATGCCGCCGAGCAGAGTCCGGCCGAGGCGGCGACATCGGCGTGGGCGGCGATGACGGCGGACGAGCAGCGCACACACTTCACCGTCATGTACCACCTGCTCGCCGCTGGTCTCACCAACGACGCCGCGGAGCGGCCCGCCGCTCGCGATGCGATCCTGGCATGGGTCGACTACGCGACTGATCTGCTCGCTCGCGCAGGTCGCGATGCCGTCGATGCCCGTGTCGATGCCACGGTGCTGGCGTCTGGCCTCAAAGGAATCCTGATCGACCGCCTCGTCACCGACGACGAACAACGCTGCGACGCTGCCGCACGCCGCCTCATCGACGCGGTGCTCGCCTGACTCGCGTGAGCGTGGGACGGCTGTGCGGCGATGCCGTCGTGGCTCGAGCCCGGTGGAAGTAGGAATTCGATTTCTATCCGAATCGAATCCGGTCGCGAACATGATCCGCCATGACCGCGGAGGTGTAGGTGCAACCGCTGGGCCTTGTTGCCGTTACTGCAGGGTGACCGACGCTGGGCATGGACGACTTCTGTAAGAGACTTCCGGTCGCGTCCGTGGTGCATGTCGAGCAGGCATTTGCCAGGGCGGGTAGTGCGGTATGAATATTCGATACGGAGAGGTCGGGTTGCACTGTACCGCAGGGCAATTCGCAATTCGATGCGGTGTGGAATATTTGGACATCGGCGGTGCGGTATGACGAATTTTCGACAGTCTGGAACGGCCGCTCAGTCGTAATATTCCGGCACCTTTTCGGTGTGTAGTGGGAAATTCTCGACACCAAAACCTCGAAGCTGTGAAGTTTGCAGAGAAATGCTTCGACGCTCGACAAGAGCCGCGACTGTAAGAACAGTTTAGAACTGTTCACGATAATGACGGCAGCCTTCCTCGGGGTCGAGGCAACACGGTGAGGTTGGTCGGCGAGGGCATCAGCAACGTATCGGATCACGGGTCCACCTGGGCTGATCAGCAACCGACTCCCCGACGGCTACCGATCTCGCGCAGATCACATGCTCTCTGTTACGGCTCACAAACCGGCTCCTGTTAGCTACTAATTAGCTATAAGATGTCCGGTTTGGCCCTCCATTTTCTGCGAATAATCGGGTACGGTCGACCATCGACGGGGAACTACTTCGACAGGGGGATCGATGGACGAGAACATCAGTGGTACCCCGATATCGCGCGATGACGTAGGCGGCGATCGGGTTTCACGAAATCTTGAATGCCGCATTGCGGCTCCCGGCGCGGAATCTTATGACAGCGAGACCGCTCATCTCCACGATGTCGTGGATCAATTGGAGTACGCGGTACAGGTTTGTTCGCGCGAGAGCATTCCGCTTCCCTTCGTGTTGCAGGAAGTCGAAAAGGCGCTCGGTGTGGACCTCGACGATCGCTCGGCGGACTGGCCTTCCGCCCTCCGCCTGCACCTCGTCGACTACGTGACGGCGGTGTTCGCGAAGGACCACCTACAGCCACCGCATCGGTGACGGCGGCCGGGGCGGTGCAAGTCGGCGCGGCGGGCAGTCCTCAGCGGCTCGCACGCAGAATGCGGTTCGCGCGCAGTGCGCGGGGCGAGTCGCTCTCGAACCTTCCGGATCCGTCGAGGTAGCCACCGATGAGCTCAGGGGCGGAATGGTCTTCGATGTCGGTGAATCCGAGGGCGCGCAGCTGTGCGGCGATGTCGTCGGGGGTGAAGTAGCTGAACAACGGTTCGCCGATGCCGGCCAGCCGATCGGCACGTGCCCGGTGGTCCGCACGGTCCTCGTCGGTGGTCGCGGGCTGGAGGTAGTCGAAGACCACCTCGACCGGCTGGGCCTGGGCAGCGATGTATTCGAGGGTGGCATGGGCGGCGCTCGGAGTCAGATAGAAGACGACGCCGAGCCACACGAACACGGCCGGGTCCGAGCGTGTGAATCCGGTGGATTCCAATCGCGCCGCCAGCGTCTGGGTTTCGAAATCGACCGGCACGAAGGTCAATGTCTCCGGGCGGTCGATTCCGGCGGCGGCGAGGCGTTCGCGTTTCCACGCCTGGGTGGCAGGATGGTCGACCTCGAAGACACGCAAGTCCGGGTACGTAGTGCGATAGGCGAAGGTGTCCAGGCCCGCGCCGAGGATCACGACCTGCCGCACACCAGCAGCGAAGGCCGCGGCCACGGCGTCCTCGGCGAAGCGGGCGCGGGCGGCGAAGAACAGGCGGCGGGCCCTATCAGTTGCCACGTCACCGAGATGATCGGTGGTGAGCGTGCCCGGATCGGCCAGTTCCTCCGCGGTGACGCCGAGCAGCCGTGCCGCCAAGGGGTCGGTGAAGATCTGTGGCCGGTCAGCGATCTGGTGATAGGCGCGGGCGTAGGCGGTGACGAGGGCTGTCCTGCTGGGTCCGTCGTTCTCCATGCTCGAGAACCTACTCGCGAAGGTGCCGCATGCTCTATGAACTCGCTCACCCACACGCCACCGGGGAGCCGGTACCGATTGCCCACGCCGAAATCCCGCGTGGGCATGGGTGTCGGCGCAATCGGATAGCATCCCCGGTACTACCTCTCGGTCCAGCAACCGGCCGGCGGAGTCAGTTCGCGTCGTGGGCGCTTGTGATCGGAGGCTTTCGTGCACACCCTGGGTTTTGTGCTGTCCAGGTGGGGAGGGGAAGTCTGATGTGGTGCGAGCAGGCAACTCTCGGCTGTGCCGGCGGTGGTCGTGGTGCGCAGTGACGCGTTGAACGCCGATCTCTTCGCGGCCGGGCCCGGATCGCGGCGTCAACTCCACATACTGCTGGTCGAGGACGATCCCGGCGACGCCTTGCTGGTGGAAGAGATGGTCGCCGATCTGTCTCCGCGCCCGCACCTGGATTGGGTACGCACCCTGGCCGAGGCCGGCGAGCGCCTACGCACCGACGTCCCCGATTGTGTGCTGCTCGATCTGCATCTGCCCGATGCACACGGACTCGAGGCGCTGGCAGGAATCCGCGTCCGCAACGATCAGGTCCCGGTCGTGGTGATGACCGGGCTCGACCAAGAGCGCACCGGGCTGTTCGCGTTGGCCTCCGGCGCGCAGGACTATCTGGTCAAGGGCCGGGTGGACCCGGAATTGTTCGGGCGCGCAGTGCGTTACGCGATCCAGCGCAAGCAGGCCGAGCTCACCAGCGCGGCCTTGCAGGCCAGTCAGATGCGGGCACAGGAGAACTCCCGACTCGAACGCGGACTGTTGCCGACCCCGCTGTTGGGTGCCGACCCCGCGGTGGAGGTGGTGTCGAGGTATCGACCCGGCCGTGACCACTCACTGCTCGGCGGCGACTTCTACGACGTGGTCCAGGACCCGACCGGCATCGTGCACGCCATCATCGGTGATGTCTCCGGCCACGGTCCCGATGCCGCGGCGACCGGGGTCGCGTTACGGTTGGCGTGGCGCACGCTGGTGCTCAGCGGTGTCACCGGTGCCAGGCAGCTGAACCTGCTCGAGGAAGTGTTGCTCGCCGAACGCGCCGACCAGCAAACCTTCGCCACCGCTACCAGCTTGGTACTCGACCCGGCGACCCGACAGGTGTCGGTGCGCCGCGCGGGTCATCCCGGCATGCTGTCGTGCACCGGTGCCGGACTGAGTTGGGTGGAGGTGCCGGGCGGACCGGCCCTCGGTTTCGTCCCGGGCTACGCGCAGTGGCCTGCGCACGAGGTGGCACTGGCGGATCAGGCGGGGCTGATGCTGTTCACCGATGGACTGTTCGAAGGGCGTGTCGGCGACGGCAGCACCCGCCTCGGCGAGGACGGATTGTTCGAACTGGCACAGACGCTGCCGACCGGACAGCCCGAGTCCTTCGTCGACGCGCTGATCGGGCAGGTGGCGGAACTGTCTTCGGCGGCAGGCGGTTTGGATGACGATGTGGCCATCCTGTATTTGCGGTGGAGTGATGTGACGAGGCGGGGAACGTGACGAGTAGTACACCAGCCCGGGCGGGGTCGATTCGTAAGCTGACAGCACAGGGCTGGTTCCAGCTCGTGTTCGCGCTGATGATCCTGGTGGTGGTCGCCGGTGCCGCGGCGGGTGCGCAGGTGATCGCGCACACCAGCCGGGTCACCGATCGTCTGCTCGCAGAAACTCTGCCCGCGGCCACCGAAGCCCATCGGCTGCAGGGTGCGCTGCTGAACCAGGAAACCGGCATCCGCGGCTACGCCATCACCGGGGACCCGCAGTTCCTCGAGCCCTACGACCGAGGGCGTCAGGAGCAGACACGCGCTGCCGACCGCTTACGGGAGCTGCTCGTCGCCCACCCCGGATTGCTCGCCGACCTCGCCGCTGTCGACCTCGCCGCCCAGCGGTGGCAGGCCGACTTCACCGACCCGGCGACCGGGGCCGTGTCGTCTCGCGCGGGCATCGGTTCCGACGCCGCCACGGGAGCGGTGCGTCGAAAGGCGCTCTTCGACGCCGTGCGCGATACCTTCGCGGTGCAGAACGACCATCTCGTCGCGGTCGTCGACAGCGACTCCGCCGAGCTGGCAAGCGCACGCACCACCCGCAACATCGTGCTGTCGGGCATCGTCGCGGTCTTTCTGCTGACCGGGGTGCTGCTCACCGTTCTGGTACGGCGACTGGTGGTACGGCCGTTGGGCTATCTCACCGAGTCGTCGCGGCGGGTAGCGGCGGGGGAGTTCGACGCGCGTATCGAGGCTGTCGGTCCTTCCGATATCGCGTTGGTCTGCGAGGCGGTGGAGAACATGCGCCACCACATCGTCGCCGAGCTCGATTCCACGCGCATCCAGGAGGCGGCACTGCTGCGCCAGAAGCAGGATCTCGACGTCCAGGCCGAGGAACTGCGCAGATCCAATACCGAGCTGGAGCAGTTCGCCTACGTCGCGTCCCATGATCTGCAGGAGCCGCTGCGCAAGGTGGCCTCGTTCTGCCAGCTGCTCGAGAAGCGCTACGGCGACCAGCTCGACGAGCGCGGCAAGCAGTACATCGACTTCGCCGTCGACGGCGCCAAACGCATGCAGGTGCTGATCAACGACCTGCTCACCTTCTCCCGCGTCGGCCGGATGTCGGAGGGCACCGAGCCGGTGGGCCTGGATCAGACCCTGGACGAGGCGATAGCCGCCCTGGCGGCGACCATCGAGGAATCCGAGGCCGTGATCGAGCGCCCGGCGGCGTTGCCGGAGCTCCTCGGGGAACCGACCCTGTTGATCATGCTGTGGCAGAACCTCATCGGCAACGCGATCAAATTCCGCACGCCGGGCCTGACCCCTGTGGTCCGGGTGGCGTGCGCGCCCAACGTCGACGACGCAGAGGAATGGCAGTTCTCGGTGTCGGACAACGGGATCGGCGTCGCGGCCGAATTCGCGGAGAAGGTCTTCGTCATCTTCCAGCGCCTACATCCGCGAGATGCCTACGGCGGCACCGGGATCGGATTGGCCGTGTGCAAGAAGATCGTGGAGTTCCACGGCGGCCGGATCTGGCTCGACACCGACTACCGTGACGGCACCCGTCTGTGCTTCACCCTGCGGGCGGCAGCGCCCGCGACCACCGCTACATCCATCGAGAACGAGGTATTCGCATGACCGATCCCGGCCAGCCGGTCGATATCCTGCTCGTCGAAGACGACCCCGGCGACGAACTGATGACGCGGGAAGCCTTCGAGGACAACAAGATCGGCAACACGCTGCACGTGGTCAGGGACGGTCAGGAAGCGCTGGACTTCATCTATCGCACCGGCGCGTACGTCGACGCTCCACGGCCGGATCTGATCCTGCTGGATCTGAACCTGCCCAAGTACGACGGCAGGCAGGTGCTGGAGAAGATCAAGGCCGACCCGGAGCTGTCCCACATCCCCGTGGTCGTGCTCACCACATCGGCGGCCGAGGAAGACATTCTGCGCAGTTACAAACTGCATGCGAACGCCTACGTCACCAAGCCGGTGGATCTCGACCAGTTCATCGCTGCGATCAGGCAGATCGACGAGTTCTTCGTGCAGGTCGTGGGGGGGCCCGCCGGGGGGGGGGCCCGCCGGCGGGACCCGGGGGCGGTTGGGAGCCCCGGGGGCAGCCCCCCCCACGCGGGGTGTAAGGCCAGGCCCAAAG